>NZ_RRYV01000100.1 GCF_014861395.1 Psychrobacter sp. FME13
TTTGGTCGGTGGATAAAAACTTTGATGCTAGCGCATCTAGGTCTTTTTTTCACCTCACATTTGGTATTGCACTTCATGTGTTAATCTAAGATGTAAAAAGCACTTTGATTATAAAGCATATTTTTCATGCTGTCTGCCATCACATACATGCTGTCTGCCATCACATAATGGTTAGGATTAACATTACATCACGATTTTTTTATCTTAAGCCATTGTCGTCCAATGCAACCAATGCCTCTCCAATCGTATGAAAAGAACCACAAACCACAATTAAATCCTGTGACTGACTGGTAGCTATTACCGCATCAGTCGCTTGCTGCAGATGATCCAAGCTGTGTATCTTAGCGCCATCAACATAGTTCAATAAAACACCCTGTAAATGCTCCGTACTCGCTGCCCGAGGATAATCAATCTCAGCGATAAACCACTCACTAATAGGCAAGCCTGCTTCAGTCAAACGCTGTACAACTTTTTCGATGTCCTTATCAGCCAACATAGAAAACAGCATTTTAATGGTAGCAGGTGCATCACTGGCTTGGTCATTTTGATTTGAGGTATCAAATGTGCTTTGATTTGCCAAATGCTGCTGCCAAAGTGGTAATAGCTGTGTCAATAAAAACTCAACACCTTGTTCATTGTGCGCCACATCAAACAGCCAGTGACGATTATGGCTCTCACGATAGTCAAAACGACCTGCTAACTTGACTGATTGCAGTGCTTGCTCGATAGCAAGGGTATCAATAGTTAACGAACTTGCGAGTACTGCTGACAAGGCATTGGCAGTATTAATCAACGACAATGCTGGACGCGGCAGCTGCATGCTGACTGCCGCATTGCTATATTGCCACGTCGTTGCATCAATGACACGATAGCTAAAATCTTTCTCTACTTGATAACAGTTTGCCTGATGCTTATCAATAGCCTGTTTTACACTATTGGGCATCTCCGCAGCACCATAAATTAAGCTAATATCATCACGTAAAATACCTGCTTTTTCTGCGCCGATATCTTCCATGTTGTCACCCAACCAGTCGACATGATCAATACCAATATTGGTAATTACCGCCATATCAGGATCAATGATATTGACCACATCTAAGCGACCACCTAACCCAATTTCCAATACCCATACATCACAATCTGCCTCAGAAAATATGAGTAGTGCCGCCAGTGTTGTCATCTCAAAAAATGATAACGTTAAGCCACACTTTAATCGTGCAGTTTCTACTTTACCAAAAGCATCAATTAAGGTTTGATCACTAACCATCTCACCATTGATACGCACCCGCTCATTAAAAGCACTCAAATGTGGTGATTGATACAGTGCAGTCTTATAACCTGCGGCTTGACACATTTGTGCGATGACAGCGGTCGTTGAGCCTTTACCATTGGTGCCTGCTACCGTAAATACATAAGCATCATCTTTAGCCGACTGTACCACGCCTAATGCCTCAGCCACTGGCAAAACACGTGATAACCCCATATCTATCGCTGACACGTGTATCTGCTGCATGTAATCGAGCCACTCCGTCAAACTGGCTGTGTCTTTGGGACTACACGGACTAGAATCTAGAGAATCGGACATGGTTCAAACCTATATAAAATAATATAAAAAATAAAGACAGTATATTCGCTAACTAAAACCAAAAATAGCATTTACCGTTATATGACGATAAATGCTATTAGAATTTTTTGAGTATTGTAGAAATACTAACACATGATACTAGGCAATTATAAACCCAATTACCTACTCATTTGAAACCAAGCTTCTACTGTGTACTACGCACTCATATTAGGCATATGGCTTAGTTTTGCTAACAGACGATAAATAGTCTCAATCAGTTGATGACGATGCACTACCTCATCTACTACGCCGTGCTCTAACAAAAACTCAGCACGTTGGAACGGTTCTTCTAACGTTTCACGTACAGTTTGCTCAATCACGCGTTTACCAGCAAAGCCGATCATCGCTTTTGGCTCTGCTAAGTGAATATCCCCAATCATGGCAAGTGATGCCGTCACTCCGCCATAAACAGGATTGGTCAAGACAACAATATAAGGGATACCAGCGAGTCTCAAGCGCTCAATGGCAGCTGCCGTTCGAGCCATCTGCATCAAAGACAACAAACCTTCTTGCATGCGTGCACCACCAGAGGCAGCAAAACATACTAAAGGCACTTTATCTTCTAACGCTTTTTCGGCCGCTTGAACAAAACGATCACCAACGACCGACCCCATAGAGCCACCCATAAAGCGGAAATCAAAGGCACAAGTCACCACATCTAGATTACGCAATTTGCCATACAGTACGATCAGTGCTTCGCTTTCACCTGTTTTTTCTTGTGCTTCTGTCATACGCTTTGGATACGGTTTACTGTCCACAAAACTGAGTGGATCTTTGGCCGTAAACTCTTGCCCCAGCTCGCCATCCACTTGATCAAGCAACCAGTTTAAGCGCTCACGAGCACTCATCGGTAAATGATGATCACAATGCGGACAAACATAACAATTAAAAATCAGCGATGTATTGGTAATCATCGAATGACAGCTGCTACATTTGGTTGAGGGTTCAGTCTCTACTGCACTCAATGGCGCTGTCAGTTGTTGCTTAACGCCTGGTATCGGACGATTAAACCACGATGTTCCAGATGTGTTGGTTTTTGTCTCAGTATTATTAGAAGTAGTCATATCAGGTTTTGTTATCGTATCAGTCATATTATTCGCCATTTATCGAAGGCTTATCGGCAAGCTACTCATTCACTTAGCCCTAAGGGTAAATTTAAGCGTCACATACAGTCATAACATGAGCAGTTATGAGGCACGCTTACGCGTAACTGTAACAATTTATGTATGGGGTTAGTTTACACACGTAAACTAACTTTAGCAAAGTCATTTAATAGTGTCTTTATAAACATTGTTATTTATCCATACAGCTATCTATAAATACTGCTACTGGCAATGCAATAAAAACCTGAATGACGACAACTTATCTTTAACTTAGACTTGGTTTATCTTAACTTTGGCTTGGCTTAAGCACTCAAGCTGTCAAGTGCACCGCGTAGCTCATCCATTTTTGCCATGATGTTCTGCTGTGCATTTGCAACTGCTGTAGCATCGCTTCCATCTATATCGGCGAAATTCTGTACTAGCGCGCTGCCCACGATAATGCCATCTGCATGTGCACCGATTGCTTTCGCTGACGTTGCATCACGAATACCAAAACCGACACACACTGGCAGATCTGTTTCTGCTTTAATGGCTTTTACATGAGTCGCAACATCATCGGTATCGAGCGTGGCCGAACCAGTTACGCCCTTCAGTGATACATAATAAATATAACCGCCACAATGCGTCAGTACTTGCTCACGGCGCTCAGGTAAAGTGGTTGGTGACAGTAAGAAAATCTCATTGATTGATTGTTCAGTTAAATGCTGAGTAAAACTACCCGCCTCTACTGGTGGCAGATCAACCATCAAGATACCATCAACGCCTGACTGCTCACATAGCGCAACGAAGTTGTCATAGCCGATGATCTCAACAGGGTTAAGATAACCCATCAGAATAATTGGCGTCTGCGTGTCTGTTTGACGAAACTCTGCAACCATTTTTAGCGCATCACGTGTACTTGTACCTGCTGCTAGTGCACGCTCGCCTGCTAACGCAACGGTTGGACCATCGGCCATTGGATCAGAGAATGGCAAACCGACTTCGATCATATCTGCGCCGTGCTTCACTAAATCGTGTAGCAAGCCAACTGTCGTTGTCGGATTAGGGTCGCCCGCCATCACATAAGGAATCAGGGCTTTTTTATTTTGGGATTTTAGCGTTTCAAAAGTGCTTTCAATTCTGGTCATAGTGGTCTCTTAATTAATTTAAAGTTAATATTTTATTATTGAGTCGCGTAACACATATTCCCTCTACTAATAATCTTACCAGTCGATATCTAGCTGTTCGGTACGGTTATAGAGTATATGAGTTAATAATAAAGCTACTTGTATTCTATGAATTTGATAATGATTGTCTGAATTATCGTTCAAAACATAACTTCCAAGCGTTGACTTTAATAGTACAAATTCTGATAACCCATCCCCATCAAATGAGTCAGGAATAATATTATCCTCGAACCCTTCACTGGTATTAGGCTTGTAGAGTACTGAAATACCACTATCATCTTGTTCAATGTTATAAACAATTTCATCTATATTATCAAAACAAATCACATTCTCTTTGCGGCGACTATTTGAGAGGACTCTTAATTCATCAGAAGTAATAGACAGAATAGGTTCTAAATGCCAATCAATCTTTTTTGCCATATATTTACTAGGTAAATTTTGGCCTTTTTCTTTACGAAATGCTAAGTAATGGGAAAATATGTGCCATAACATGAACATACTACATATAGTAAAAATGGATTTAACCTTGAATAGATCATTACTACCTAAGAACCTTTCTGCTAGATACAAAAGGAAGCCGATCACTACCGAGAGAAAAGCTAGTTGTATACTATCAACAAACTTTTCACTTTGAAAAAACTTTAGTTCTTTCTTAGGGAGTAGCATATTAATACTCAAGGGCAGGCTAAGTGTTAGCTTATCTGGAAAACTATTTAACTCAAATAAATTATGACTCACCGTACCCTCAATATTAGATAACTCTCAAGTTAATAATAGATCTAGATTAGATTCGAATGATAGGAACTTTAATCGTAGTAATTTACAACTCAATCCCTTCTGCCTTCATCACTGAATGCAAGTCTTTATCACCGCGACCTGACATATTAACGATAATCGTTTGATCAGGCGTCATTGTCTTAGCCAGTTTAAGCGCATAAGCAATAGCATGAGAGGTTTCAAGTGCAGGGATAATACCTTCTTTACGCGTGGCTTCATGGAATCCTGCCAGCGCTTCTTTATCCGTACAGCCGACATACTCCACGCGCTTCATATCTTTTAGGAAGCTGTGTTCAGGGCCGACGCCAGGATAATCAAGACCCGCTGAGATAGAATGGGTTTCTTGAATTTGACCATCATCATCTGCCATGAGGTAAGTACGATTACCATGTAACACGCCGATACGGCCAGCAGCCAATGGTGCTGAATGACGACCTGTCTCGATACCATCACCTGTCGCCTCGACGCCATACATTTTGACATCAGTATCGTTTAGGAAATCAAAGAACAGACCAATGGCGTTTGAACCACCACCGACACAAGCAACTAGTGCATCAGGCAATTTACCTGTTTTTTCGAGATGTTGAATACGTGCTTCTTTACCGATAATCGCTTGAAAATCACGAACCAATAACGGATAAGGATGTGGACCTGCGACCGTGCCAATAATGTAATACGTGCTATCTACATTGGTCACCCAGTCACGCATGGCTTCGTTCATCGCGTCTTTGAGCGTACGTGAGCCAGAGGTCACTGGTACAACCGTTGCACCCAGCAAACGCATACGATAGACATTCATCTTTTGACGTTCGACGTCATCCGCACCCATATAAACGATACACTCTAGTCCCAAGCGAGCAGCAATCGTTGCCGTCGCTACACCGTGCTGTCCTGCGCCAGTCTCAGCGATGATACGTTTTTTGCCGCACATTTTGGCAAGCAGTGCTTGTCCGATGGTGTTGTTAACTTTATGTGCGCCCGTATGGTTTAGATCTTCACGTTTAAAGTAAATCTGAGCACCACCAATCTCATCACTCAAGCGCTTGGCATGATATAGCGGCGTGGGACGACCGACATAGTTGACCAAATCAGTGTGATACTCTTCCCAGAATGCAGGATCGGCTTTTACTTTAGTATATAGCGTCTCTAGCTCTTCTAGCGCAGCCATCAGCGTTTCAGAGACAAAACGACCGCCATGTACACCGAAGTGCCCGCGAGCATCAGGGTATTGATTAAAGTCATTTACGTCTGCTGGATTGGTAAACGTATTGACAGATTGTGCGGTGGCAGATGGGTTTTTATTATCGACATGACTCATGGTAATTCCTACTGTAATAAGTGGTATTTTTTAGAATAAATAAGAAAGAAATAGGGTAAGTAACGAGTTATGGAGCTGATTGTAAACTAGCTACTTATGTTCAAAGGTTCGCTAGGCGTCGCGTTTTGCCATCGGTCACGCTTAACCGCTTTCATAAGGGCACGCATCTTGGCGGCGTCTTTTTTGCCTTTATCAGCTTCAATTCCGCCGCTGACATCAACTGCATAGATAGGCAGCTCTAAAGTCGTAGCGATATTGTCAGCAGTCAGTCCACCCGCTAGGATAATCGGTAGCGAGCTGGCTTGTGGTATCAGACTCCAATCAAAACGCGCACCAGTACCGCCATATTTATGCTGATGGTAGGCATCTAACAAGATACTACTCGCCCCAGCTGCTGCAAACTCGTCAATTTGAGCGCTGACACTAGCAGCACTATCCGTATCAGCATTAATCCGCAACGCTTTAATCCAGCGTTTATTGACTGCACTCGCCAGCTGCTGGCACTGCTCAGGGCTCTCATCACCGTGGAACTGTATGATATCAAACGGCACAGTCTCTGCCAGCTCAATCAATTCATCCTGCGGCATATTGACCACCAATGCCACTACGTTAATAAAGGCTGGCAAGGCAGTAATCAATGTCTGTGCTTGCGTAGGCGTTACGGCACGAGGACTGGGCGGATAAAACACCAAACCGACCGCATCAACACCTAACTGTGTTGCAGTCTGTATATCACTAAGCTGGGTAAAACCGCAGAACTTGACGTGCATTTGGTGACCTTTAAGAAGCTTTAGTAGTTTTTATTTTAATGTCATCATTTTTCGTGTCTTTAAGATTTAAAGCTTCCCACTTTGTTTTCTGATGCATCGTGACTGCTTTAAATCTATACCGATTATAACGGTATCAAACAAGTAAAAACTAAAGATAAATCGTGAAATATGGTGAGGTTTTGTTACTTAGACAGCAAAGCCATTGCATCCAAAAACTTATCCTAGCATACTTTTATTCATAGTTTCGTTTATGATTGCGAATGATTAATACAGGAATACTTGAATGTCTAAGACTGCGTCGAAAACGGCTAACAAAACAGACAACAACGACAGTAGTAATAACAACAATAGTAACGACAAAGCCAATCGCGTCAGTCCGCCGCATTATTTGATGTGGTTTCGTCGTGATCTGCGAGTTCATGATAATACCGCCTTAGCAGCGCTTTGTGAACAAGCAAATGCAGATAATGCAAGAGTCAGTGCTATATTCTTTCTCACGCCTGAGCAATGGCAAGCACATGATATGTCACTTACACAGCTTGATCTTATCGCTCGTACATTACCTGTCCTCGCAAAAGCCCTAAAGTCGCAATTGAACATCACTTTAACAGTACAGGTTTGTCCGAATTTTTCGGACTGTATTGACGCGCTAGTCGATATCTGTGATAACAACGCTATCAGTACGCTTATGACCAATCATGAATATGAAGGCAATGAGATCGATCGTGACGCACAACTAACCAAGCAATTAGCAAAGAACGATATCGAGTTTGTACGCTGGCATGATCAGTGCATCTTGCCACCGAAAACCATCACAACCAACGATGGCGACAGCATGTACCAAGTGTTTACCCCGTTTTATAAAAAATGGCGACACACCTTGGAGGTGAGCGATATACAAATGCATGAAGCAGTCGCTATCAGTGATAGTAACCATACTGAGTTAAAGCTGGCAAAAGACCACGCAAAAACGTTAAAAGAGATAAAAAGTCTTGGCACAAAAACTGTCAAAGACTATCAAAAGCAGCTAGAAATCAATGCGTCAAATAATCATGCCGATATGGAGGCGCAACTCAAACATACTCGTGATGCTTATCTGGCTGGTGAAACTGCCGCTTGCCAGCAGTTAGAAGCGTTTGTCGATGCAGACATCAATAACTATGATGTAAGCCGCGATGTACCTAGCTTGCATGCGACCAGTCAATTATCGGCTTACCTCACGATTGGCGCGATCAGCCCTAGACTGTGCTACCTACAGGCAAATAAAGCTCAAGAAAAACTGCACGGTAACGATAGCGACAACAACGACATCAATCGCTGGATAAGTGAGCTGGCATGGCGCGACTTCTATCGTCATGTCTTGGACTATAAGCCAGAGCTGATTCGTCATCAGGCGTATAAGCATGAGACTGACATTAAAATCAGTTGGTCGTATGATACCAATAACTTCGAGGCATGGTGCACAGGTATGACAGGTGTGCCATTGGTTGATGCCGCGATGCGTTGCCTGAATGCCACAGGGTTTATGCACAATCGCCTACGGATGGTGACAGCGATGTTTTTGACCAAAGACTTACTAATTGATTGGCGCTGGGGTGAGCGCTACTTTATGGAGCAGCTGATAGATGGTGACTTTGCATCCAATAATGGTGGCTGGCAATGGAGCGCATCTACGGGCACTGATTCAGCGCCCTATTTTCGGATTATGAACCCCTTTAGCCAAGCCAAAACCCATGACACAAAGGGCGAGTTTATTAAGACGTGGCTAACTGAGTTAAAAGACGTACCTGCTACTATCCTGCATTCAGAAGAAAAAATGCGTAAAGCACTCAGTAAAAATGGAGACTTTGCCGATACAGACTACCCTGTACCAATGGTCGAACATAAAGCCGCTCGACTATTAACCATCGCTGAATTTAAAAAATAAAGCTAGGGCCTGCCCTCAATTCAATCGACAGACATCTAAATAGGTTGAAAATAGCTAAAAACATACCTAATACTGAGAAATAATCGAGTTATAACAACCTCATCGCATCCTTTATGCAATGTTGACTCTGAAAAGACAAAAAGTCATTGCGTCTTAGGCAAACTTTACCTAACATAGTCAGATTGCATGAATAAAATGTCAGTATCAAAGTATCTATCAGGTTTTTGACCTGAATATTTTTATTTCAGCATACTGATGCATCAATCAAGATATTCCCTCTTCTGTATTATTAGAGCGGTTTTACTAAGATGCTCTTTACTAGCATTTTATTCGCTGAATGTTAGTCACAATGTGAGTTACTAGGAAACACCCTAGATTATTGCTAAGTGATAAAGGTAAGCTTGCGGCGGCAACGAAACGATTAGCCAGACGCTCAACATCCTACTATTTATTCTTATTTTTTATCGTTGATAAGGTTACGCTTTATTTATGAAAGCCAGTCAATTTTTATTTGCCACACTAAAAGAAACTCCAAGTGATGCCGATATCGCCTCAAGCCAGTTGATGGTGCGTGCCGGTCTTATTCGCAAGATCGCTTCTGGATTATATATTTGGCTGCCCATGGGGCTACGCATCTTACAAAAAGTCGAACGTATTGTTCGTGAAGAGATGCAAAATGTCGGTGCGCAAGAAGTGCTCATGCCGATGACACAACCTGCTGAACTTTGGCAAACGACCGGACGTTTTGACGATTATGGTCCTGAGCTATTACGCTTTAAAGACCGTCATGATCGTGATTTTGTGCTTGGTCCAACGCACGAAGAAGTCATTACCAATTTGGCCCAAGGCGAGCTGCGTAGTTATAAGCAACTACCTATCACTTTCTTCCAAATTCAGGGGAAATTCCGTGACGAGATTCGTCCACGCTTTGGTGTGATGCGAGCACGTGAATTTACCATGAAAGACGCCTACTCGTTCCACGTTGACCAAGCCTCACTGGCCAAAACTTACCGTGATATGTATGACGCTTATACGCGCATCTTTACCCGTTTGGGTTTAGATTTCCGTGCGGTACAAGCGGATACCGGTTCTATCGGTGGTTTTGCCTCTCATGAGTTTCATGTGTTGGCAGACAGTGGCGAAGACGATATCGCGTTCTCAGACTCATCTGACTATGCAGCCAACGTTGAGTTGGCGGAATCGGTCAGTACTGCCGAACGTCAGCCTCCTAAGATGGAGCGTGAAGACGTTCTGACAGAAGGCATGACCAGCTGTAAAATGGTGGCTGAGCATTTAGACGTACCATTAGAGACCACGGTCAAAACCTTAATCGTCCACGGTCATACCGAAGATGATGAGCCGCAACTGATTGCTGTCGTGCTACGCGGCGATCATCAGCTTAATGAGATTAAAGCTGAAAAAATTGAAGAGGCCAACGTACCGTTAACCCTAGCATCTGATGAAGAACTAAAAGCCGCTGGTCTGCACAAAGGTTATATCGGTGTCGACCTAGATATGCCTGTATTTGTCGATCGTTCAGCCGCTACCCTATCAGACTTTGTCTGCGGTGCTAATGAAGTCAATAAACACACAATCGGTATGAACTGGGCGCGTGATGCAAGTATTACTCGTATCGTTGACGTCCGCAATGTGCAAGAGGGCGATCCATCTCCTGATGGTAAAGGCACGCTAAAAATCAAACGTGGTATCGAAGTCGGTCATATCTTCCAGTTGGGTGATAAGTACTCACAGGCAATGAACTGTACCGTATCAGGTGAAAACGGCAAGCCAGTCACGCTGATGATGGGTTGCTACGGTATCGGTGTAAGCCGTATCATCGCTGCTGCCATCGAGCAGAACAACGATGAAAACGGTATTATGTGGCCAACCACACCAACCGTTGATGATTCAATCGCTCCTTTTGAAGTGGCTATCATACCGATGAAGTCAAAAGAAGAAACCGTCATGCAGACGGCAACAGCACTGTATGAAGAACTAAAAGCGCAAGGTATCAATGTACTGCTTGACGATCGTAACGAGCGTCCAGGTGTTAAGTTTGCTGACTTAGAGCTAATTGGTATTCCACATCGTATCGTAGTCTCAGACCGTAACTTGGCTGAAGGCAAGTACGAGTATGTCAATCGCCGTGAAGCAGAAAAACAAATGCTGAGCCGTGAAGAAGTCATGGCAAAAGTAAGCGGCAAATAGTTTTAATCTTATACCAAACCCAACAATTAAAGTTGCGCCCAAGCACGAGCAGTTAACGACCGA
>NZ_RRYV01000101.1 GCF_014861395.1 Psychrobacter sp. FME13
AGAGTAAGGCGTTGCTTATTTTTTTCAATGTTTTCTCAATTCTATACAGCCCCTAATACAACTGAAATAAAAGATAGCTCATAACGGCATTTTTTGCTATGGTAAATCTTTAGCGATAAGCATTTTTTGCTACGCCCTTTTTCTTATTCTAACGACTACTGCTCCCATTATGACTACTAGCGCCATGCCCCAAATTAACCCTGAATATGTTCAGTGGTTCCGCAACTCTGCTCCATATATCAATACCCATCGTGGTAAAACTTTTGTGATTATGTTTGGCGGTGAAGCGGTCAATCACGTAAACTTTAGCACGCTTATTCATGACTTTGCCTTACTACATAGTTTAGGAATCAAGCTAGTACTGGTGCATGGAGCGCGACCGCAAATCGAAAAAAACTTAAAAGACATGGATATCGAGTCTCCACTGCATCAAGACATTCGGATTACGCCAAGAGTAGCAATGCCTGCTATTTTGCAAGCAGTAGGTGCTATCCGCTTACAGCTTGAGGCTCAGCTATCAATGGGGCTTGCCAACTCACCAATGTACGGCTCTCGCATTGATGCTATCTCAGGAAACTTTGTCACAGCGCGTCCTTACGGTATTCGTGATGGTGTCGACTATCAGATGACAGGTGAAGTGCGCTCTATCGATGTTGAAGCCATCAAAAACAACCTATTACACGATCATATCGTCATTTTAGGCTCTATGGGTTATTCAGCGACTGGCGAAGTTTTTAATCTACTGGCCGAAGATGTCGCGCTAAATACAGCGGTAGCTTTAGGTGCTGATAAATTAATATTCTTAGGTGAAGAAGCAGGCATCAATGATGATGACCGCCTATTGCGTGAAATGATTCCAAACGAAGTTGATCGCTTTTTACGTGATCGCGATTTAAACTGCGAAATCAATTATTTCTTAAATTGTGCGAGTTTGGCTTGCCGCCAAGGTGTCCATCGCACACATATCATCTCCTATGCCAAAAATGGTGCCTTATTAGAAGAACTATTCACTCGTGACGGCTCAGGCACCCTTATCAGCCATGATCCTTACGAAGAAATTCGCCGTGCCAATATTGATGACGTAGTAGGACTGATCGAGCTGTTATCTCCGCTAGAAAAGCAAGGTATTTTGGTCAGCCGCTCACGCGAACGTTTGGAACAAGACATTGAGCATTATAGTGTCATTAAGCGTGATGGTATGATTTTGGGCTGTGCAGCCCTTTATCAATTAGACAGTGATTCTGCAGAAGTTGCCTGTGTTGCCGTACACCCTGAATATCGGAACGGTAGCCGCGGTGCTGATTTGCTCGCATTTTTGGAGCAACAAGCCCGCAGCCATGGTCTACACAAGCTATTTGTATTGACCACTCGCACAGCACATTGGTTTGTTGAACAAGGCTTTGCCGAAGTTGAAGCATCTGCATTGCCCGAGTCTCGTCAAGAGCAGTATCATAACGGCCGAAATTCTAAAGTTTTCCAAAAAAACTTATAACAACAATGGTGATGGATGTTATTAAATAACATCCGAAAGCCCCAAACGCTAGCCATAAAAAAGCCCTCTTACTTTAGAGGGCTTTTCTTATTCAATATGATACTTAATCAGTATCAATACTTATTATTTTACTGACAACAACTCAACCGTAAATACTAACGTGCTGTTAGGCTCGATTCCTGCATTACCTGCTTCGCCATAAGCGATATCTGACGGGATGTAAAACTCATATTTACCGCCTTCTTTCATCAACTGTAGACCTTCTGTCCAGCCAGCGATGACTTGATTTAATGGGAATTCAATTGGCTCACCGCGCTCATAAGAGCTATCAAATACAGTACCATCGATCAACTTACCTTCGTAGTTTACTTCAACCACGTCAGTTGCTTTTGGTGATTTACCAGTACCTTCTGTTACTACCTTGTACTGCAGGCCAGAAGCCGTTTCTTTGACGCCTTCTTTTTTAGCATTTTCTGCTAAAAAAGCTGCACCTTTGGTTTTATTCTCTTCAGCTTTTGCTTCCATATCTTTGACAAATTTTTCTTCTTGCTCTTTTTGATACGTCGTCAATACTTCTTGCATTTGCTCTTGAGTCAATGCTGAGTCGTTACCTTCATAACCATCACGAAAGCCTTTTTCGAAAGTATCAAGATTTAGGTCACTGACAGCCTCTTTATTACCTTCAGCCATCATAAAACCTAAGCTATAGCCCACTTTTTCATCTGCTGAGCTTTGCTCAGTAATTGAAACGCTTTGAGCTGCAGTCTCTTGACTGCCATTATTTGTGCTACAGCCTGTTACTAACAACATAGCGCTAGCAAGTGCACCAACACTTAACGTAGTGATTTTTTTCATAAAATACTCTCAAATTGTAAAAATAGTGGCGAGATGTCACATTTTTCTATAATAGCAAAACTTAGTTTTAGTAACCATGTTTAGAATAAAATTATCGGGTGAATGTATAATCTATGTTAATATTCATTCACATAATAACAAGTTATCACACAAATATAGTAACAAGTTAAGCATTGTGTCTTTAAATCTACTGGTTCATCAGCTATGCTAAATTAGCTAAGATGATAAGCAATCAAGTATCTGCTTTATCAAAAAACATCTAGGTACCAGTAATAAAGCCATAAATATAAAGCAAACAGGTACTTTTTGATAAGGCTATTTACGCGAAAACCATAACATCATCGCATAGCTTACTTTGAAGAACACTATTTACTATAACCATCTATATATTGGCTCCGCTTAATAATAACGGTACTCATAGTATCGTTTGGCAGCTGTTATATGATGATTAAAGGAGGATAACATGAATCCAATGTACACATCTTTTAACGGCTATCTGGGTGGCCCTATCGGCTCCATTATCGGTGCTATTTTAATTTTTATTATTGGTTGGCTAGTTGCACTTGGCATCGCGGCTTTGGTACGCAACGTGCTCTCTAAAGTCAATCTTAACCAACGTATGAAGTCTTCAACGGGTAAGGCTTACGACCTAGAAGGTATTTTCTCCAAGGTTGTATTCTGGTTTATCTTTATTATCGCTATTTCAGGAGCGCTAAATCAACTAAACTTAAACTCCATTTCAACTCCATTTGCAAATATGGTAAATCAAGTCTTAGCATTTATTCCTAATTTGATTGGTGCTATTGCTGTTGGTCTTATTGGTTGGGTCGTGGCTACCGTTGCACGTACAGGTATCAATACTGTACTGTCTAAAACCTCAATGGATGAACGTTTAAGTGCTCAAGCTGGCGTTAAACCAATGAGCAGTACAATTGCTGACATAGTTTATTGGTTCATCTTACTAGTCGTTTTGACCATGGTGCTTGGTAAACTACAGCTTGATGGTTTATTTGCACCACTAACTAATATGGTTGATAAAATTTTCAGCTTTATACCTAATATTTTGATTGCAGCAGTTGTCTTTGTTGTTGGCTACATTATCGCTAAAGTAGTACGTGGTATCGTAACCAATCTAGTTGCTACTTTTGATATACAAGCAATTGCTTCAAAAGCAGGTTTAAGCGAAAAAAATAGCCTACCCAACATTGCTGGTTCATTAGCATTTTTAGTAATTATTATTCCAACGATTATTGCCGCATTAAATGCGCTAAAAATCGAAGTAATTGCTCGTCCTGCGACGAACATGCTGAACAAAATCATGGAAGCATTGCCAAACATCTTTATGGCAGCAGCTATCTTAATAGTGACTTTCTACGTCATTCGTATGGTCGCCAACATTATCAAAGGCCTGATCGAAAACACTGCAATCAACCAATTGCCTGCTAAAGTTGGTCTAGAAGAAGCCATGGGCGACAAACAAGTTTCTGACTTGGTTGGTTGGGCAATTATTTTCTTTGCTATGTTATTTGCCTCTATCGCAGCGGCCGATCTATTAGGTTTCGAACCTATCTCAGCCCTCATCACGATGTTTATCGCTTTTGGTGCCAACATTATCTTGGGCGCAGTTATTCTATTCATCGGCTTTTGGCTTGCCAATATTATTGCTAGTGTTGTTGAACGCTCTGAACAAGGTTCACAGTTCTTAGCAAACATCGTACGTGTACTGATCATGGGTCTAGTACTTGCCATGGGTCTAAAAGCGATGGGCATTGCTGACTCTATTGTTAACCTAGCATTTGGTCTAACATTAGGTGCTGTAGCTGTAGCCTTTGCTCTATCGTTTGGTCTTGGTGGTCAAGAAGCAGCAGCTCGCTTCTTGCGCAAAATGCAAGACAAAATGGATGAAGAACAAACTGAAGCAAAAGCGAAGTCTACACTTGAGCCTAGCGCATCAACTGAAGATAAAGTTGCTGAAGCAGTTCGTGACAACACACCAACCGCTACAAGCACACCAACTAATGACGTGCATACAGATGTAGTTGATACCACTTCTGTCAATACTGACGATATCAGCAATGATGGTAACGTGTTACTACCTGGTAGCGACGACAAATAAATAGCCTATTATTCTTAAGCCTTACATAAAAAAAGACAGCCTAGGCTGTCTTTTTTTATGGTGACTATGAAGTTGGACACAGTTACAAGTGTTTATTATTGAGAGAGTAGATTCTAAGGTATTGGATTTCTAATCATAAGTACCATGAGATACAGTCGCTTTCATGGTGATGAGTTGTTATGATGATATCCAAGTCATATCGCTTATGTGCAGACTCATAGACAGTGCATCATGCACAATGACGTTTGTAGTATAAAGCCCTAAAATTTATTTAACGACAATCATATAATAACAAGGATTGAACAATATGAAGCGCTTTAAAGAAAAGACCGTCATCATAACTGGAGCTGATTCAGATATTGGTCGTGCAACCGCACTTAGGTTTGCACAGGAAGGGGCTAACTGTATTATTGTTGGCATTAGTTCCGATATCCTAGAATATATCTATGAAGACCTGCCACAAGACCATACCTGGATTAATACAGGCAATCATCTTACTGTAACCAGTGATGTGAATGACCCGAGTCAGACAGCAAGATTGATAGAGCATGTACTCGATAAATACGAGCATATTGATGTGATGGTCAATATAGATACTGAAATTGGCATTCACCAGGCAGCTATTCCAGAGCTGATTAAAACTCAAGGTAATATTGTTAATGTCTCAACGCTGACTGATATCCCAGTAGATTGGGATATTGATACTTATAAAGCTGAACAGCGTAACTTGACTGATATTACAAAAAAACTGGCGTTAGAAAATATTCCAAATAACGTACGTATTAACGCAGTAGCAGCAGGCTTAGTCGCGACAGATAACAGCTCTAATCCTTTTGTTGCGCTCTCTCCATTAGGAAAAACCGCCACACCCTTTGATGTGACCGCCGCCGTTATGTTTTTGGCTAGTGAAGATGCTGCCGTTATCACTGGTATGAACCTACCTGTCGATGGCGGGGTTAGCACATTCAATAGCTAATAAGCTTTTGGATAGCACCAATACGTATCACTATCAATAAAAGCCCCCTAACATCATTATGTTAAGGGGCTTTTATTTATGTAGGAACAGCGCATTTAAATGGCTTATTTGGCTGAGTTATTGATGTCTTGTAGCGGCTGTGATAACCGTTCAGGATGTTTGGGTATTACACCCTGATACTGCTTATAAATTTTTGGCAGATCCGTTTCGATATCACCAGTAGGATGAACCAGTGTCATAAAACGTATTTCTTTAGTGTTGTAGTCCATAGCCACTGGTAAAATCGGTACGCCAGCACCTACTGCTAAATAATAAAAACCTGTCTTCCAACTTTCAGTATATTGACGTGTACCTTCTGGCGCTAACCCTAAAAACAAAGGTTCGCCTGTTTTAAACTTATCAATACTCGCTTGTAGCACCGAGCCTTTATTGCCACGATCAATCGGAATGACTCCCATCCAGCTCAATAGCTGAGCAAATAATGGCACTTTAAATAGAGTATGCTTACCCATAATGCTAATTTTTAAATCTAGGGCGAATAAGCTGGGTATCGCATAAACCCCATCAACATTTGACGTATGGGGTAAGACTAACACAACCGCTTGTGGAATATCTGGAATCTCACCAACTGTACGCCAACCTGACGCTTTTAACATTGCTGAAGCAATCATTGGGGCAACTTTATTACCACGTCTTGGCACGTGCTCACCCAGCTGTTTTTTGCTGAGCTTTGGCAAAATTTTAGAGCGTTCAGTCGCAGAAACTTTCTTTGCGCGATTAAAAAACTTTGATGTCATGACGGCACCACATAATAAAAGATGCCTATATCATAACATTAAGCTTATGCTGCTAAGTTGAGTTTTATAGCATTTTATGACTCAATAGCTGATTCATTTATGAGATATCAGCCAGATTTCCTTTATTCTCAAGCCAAGACTTACGGTCAGATGCACGTTTTTTGGCCAATAGCATATCCATAATACTACTGGTCAGCACCATGTCATCCATGTCTAGCTGAACCAAACGTCGAGTATCGCGGTTCATCGTTGTTTCACGTAATTGTTCTGCGCTCATTTCACCCAAGCCTTTAAATCGGGTGATTTGTGCCTTTTTATTACCCGGTACATTAGCCAAAATATGCGCAAGTTCAGGCTCATCTAACGCGTAATGAACCTCTTTACCGACATCCACACGGTATAATGGCGGCATCGCTACAAATAAATGACCCGCGTCAACCAATGCAGGAAAATGCTTCACAAATAACGCGCAAATCAATGTCGCGATATGCAAACCATCCGAGTCCGCATCCGCTAAGATACATATTTTGTCATAACGCAGCTCAGACAAATCATCGGAAGCAGGGTCCACCCCGATAGCAATGGCAATATCATGAATTTCTTGGCTCGACAGCACAGTATCTGACGACACTTCCCAGGTATTTAGAATCTTACCACGTAGTGGCAATATCGCCTGATAATGACGATCACGCGCTTGCTTAGCACTACCTCCTGCAGAATCCCCTTCAACTAAGAATAACTCTGCGCCATCACGCAAATCACCACGGCAGTCTGCTAGCTTACCCGGCAATGCTGGCCCCTGAGTAATTTTCTTACGGGCGACTTTTTTGGCAGACTTTAGGCGGCGACCTGCTTTATTGATCGCCAACTCAGCAATCTGCGTGCCCATGTTTGCGTTTTGATTTAACCATAGGCTAAACGCATCTTTCGCCAGCGTTTGCACGGCGCCAGCAGCCTCGCGGCTAGACAGACGCTCTTTGGTTTGTCCAGAAAACTGCGGCTCAGAGAACTTAAGAGATAAGATGTAATTAACCCCATCCCAGACGTCTTCTGCGGTTAGCTTCACACTACGCGGTAGTAAATTATGAATATCACAAAACTCACGCAATGCTTCTAAAATACCCGTGCGTAGGCCATTAACATGCGTACCACCTTGAGCTGTCGGAATAAGGTTTACATAGCTTTCTTGAATTGGCGTTCCACCATCAGGCAACCAAGATAATGCAAAGGTAATGGCAGCTCGTTCGCCAGCTTTCGCATCGTAATTATAATAGAACGGTGCTTCTGGCAGTGTTTCAAGACCGTCGAGTTGCTCATTTAAATATTCCACAACCCCATCGGTAAATTGCCAAACCACTTTTTCGTTATTAATCTCATCGACAAATTCAATCGTCAATCCAGCGGACAACACGGCTTTGGCCTTGAGATTATGTTTGAGCTGCTTAACATTAAATTTAGGCGTATCAAAAAAGCTACCATCCGCCCAAAAATGCACTTTGGTACCACGCTTACGCTTGTTCGAACTGACCGATTCAGTCAACGGCGTCACTGGTGCACCATTCTCAAACGCCATATCAAACTGTGTACTGTCACGCCATACGGTGACTTCCACACGCGTCGATAGCGCATTAACGACAGAAATACCTACGCCATGCAGACCGCCTGACACTTCATAATTAGAGGTAGAAAACTTACCACCCGCATGCAAACGTGTCAAAATCAGCTCAATGCCTGATTGATTAAACTCAGGATGGATATCCGTGGGCATACCGCGACCATCATCTTCGACGGACAACGACCCATCACTATATAGCTGAACTTTGATCGTCTTAGCATAACCCGCCAATGCTTCATCAACTGAGTTATCGATGACTTCTTGCGCCAAATGGTTGGGGCGCGTGGTATCAGTATACATACCTGGGCGACGACGTACTGGCTCAAGTCCCTCTAGGACTTCTAACGACTGCGCATTATATTGACTCACAAATGCATCCTTAACTGTTCATGTGCGTTTAATTCTATTAAACCATTATAACGAAAAATAGCGACAGTAACGTCAATACTCAGTCACTTACGTCATATAATGTCGTCTATTTAATTCTGTAGCAAATGCTGTAGCGTCTTGATGACCATAGGCAGCTGTTCGTTGAAATCACTAAATCTATGATCGCCACCCTCTTGCAAAGTGACCCTTACATCAGACCCTCTATAAAAATCTCTTGATAAATAAGGATTCAGCAGCTCATCTCCTTCTTTGATCAAGACAGCCATTTTATCAGGGTGATTAATCACTTCTAAAGGATGCGCGGCAAACCATTGCAAATCTGAGTGAGTAATATTCCAACCGCCCGCTGTGGTATGTAGAATTTCATTGTTTAACGCATCACCTTCGTTATCAGTATTTACTAACAATTCATTAGCAAAACGCTGCAACGTAATATGCGGCTGAGTACTGGGGTTTAATAATAACGCCGCACAGCCTGTATGATTGCTAACTAGCGTAGAAAAATAACCACCTAACGAGCTGCCTACCAGCACCGTTCTAGCTTCTCTATTTAATTCAGTTACCAATTTGACCAACTGCTCAAATACTTGCTCAGGAGCGCTGTTAAGATCAGGGCGATATACGCTGATATCAGAATGATACTGCTGGCAGTATTTTTCTAACAGCACACCTTTGGTAGAGTTCGCATCGCTATCCAGTCCATGAATATAAATAATGTTCACGTATAATCTCGCTTATTAATTTTGTTATGATTGCTTTATATAGATACTAAACACTCAGCATAGCATCCACTCCATAAAAACAGTAATAATAAAACGGCACACTATTAGTCAATATTTACGACATAATAAAGTTAAACAGTGGTTTTATGCAGGTCAAAGGAATGACGGTAGTCATTATGGAGGAGTCATGAATCAACAGTTTGAGCTGTTCGAGATTGCCAACCCATGTATTGGTCTTTGTCAAAGCAATAAAAAAGGCTATTGCTTTGGCTGCTTGCGCAGTCGTCCTGAACGTCAGCTATGGCATGATATGACCACAGAGCAGCGCCGTGAGGTACTGCGACTGGTCTCTGGACGTAAGCGGCGTATCGAGCAGATGAAACAACGTAAAAGTGAGCAATTGGGGTTCGAGTTTGAGGAAGAAATTGAGATGGGCGAGTTGTTTTAGAATGTTTATATTCATCTCTTAAAATTTAATGCTGTGCTATACATCTGTGGAGCATAGCGGAATAATTATTTTATAGTAATACCTTGCTAAAGCGCTACCTAAATTTGGCAAGATACCTTGAAAAAACCCAACCAGTAATTTCGGCACCTGTTTCAGGATCGTGCCACTCGATTAAAGTCCAATTTTTACGTTTTTCAATTATCAATACTGTAGAAGAAAAATATAAGCATCCAATTGGTTTTGATTTAGTTGATGCAGAGGTTCTTACATTCAAGATATCAACTGATACATATCTTAGTGAAAGTAATAACTGTCTGTCATCAATGACTGAGTTCGCATTAGCTTTTAACTCTTTTTCTAGAGCCCTTTTATCAGAATTTAAGTATGACTTGACGTTATGATCTACTATTGGATTTAGAAATGATGCAATCACGATGATTATTAACGGATATATAAAGCATATCAATATTCTCTGAGATAAGGGGTCTTTTTGTTTCCGTATTTCGTTAACTAAATTATTTATAGACTCTTCTAACGAGTTTGTTTTAGCTATTGATGAATCATAAAATATTTTATTTGATAATTCTTGAAGCGCTGTAGCAGTAATACGTTTATCATCTAGCGTAACCGTACCTTTGCTATCTATTTCTATGTTGGACTGTACTTCAAACGCAATCTCCCTCATTGATTTTAGAGATGCGCTATTAGCTACAGTATTCCGTATCTCTGCAAATGGATTAGATATCCGCATTAGAGATGCTCGTAAATCTCTAATAGGGTCTGACATTCGCTTCTACCATCGACTGATATGCCCATTTACCGACAGGTGCATCTGAGCTTTAGGAAATAACGCACAAAGAAAAGCCCCTTGACACAAAGTATCAAGGGGCAAATCAGGAATAGAGAGCTGACGATGACCTGAGAACCGTTAAAAAATTGCATGCCAATTTTAGGTTCGCAAGAGCTATTCCTTTAAATAGGAATAGCTGCGTAGGTCACATGGTAATCAATAGAAATAAAAGATAAAAAAAAGAGCCACCCCTTTAAGGATGACTCTTTTTAGAATAGAGAGCTGACGATGACCTACTCTCACATGGGCGAACCCACACTACCATTGGCGCGATGATGTTTCACTTCTGAGTTCGGGAAGGGATCAGGTGGTGCCATCATGCTATTGTCGTCAGCAAAGGGGGTTAGATATGAGTCTGTTATTTTTATTGTTTGACTATAAATGTTTAGTTTATGGTCGATCAACTTGTAACCTAACTGAATCAAGGTTAAAGGTGATATCGAAATATACTTTCTTCGTTATGACCACTACAGTCATACAAGATAGATTAATTAGACTTGTATACAAACCACTTGGGTGTTGTATGGTCAAGCCAAACG
>NZ_RRYV01000102.1 GCF_014861395.1 Psychrobacter sp. FME13
CGTATCAGCAAGCATTTAATCTAAACGGCAGTTACACAGAATTCGGGATGGTCTCCCATTGGTTCATATTAAGTGGATCAATCGTATCTTGTTCTTTGTGTATTAGCAGGCAAAATACGTAAATATCTGCTTGTCGCATCGTTGTATTTGAACGATTATCTATTTTAGCATCCCAGCCTTTAGTAGGACGTATACTAAATTGAATAGATGATAATTTTTTTTGATGCCATGTTTGAATAAAAGCACCTGATTTCACCTCAATTTTAATACCTTCTTTAGTTTTAATATCATATGCATCCCATTCTGCTCTATGACTATGATTCTCGCCAAGAGCAGATGCAACAATATATTCTGCTAAAATACCTCTCATAGTGTTACTTACTAGATCAGAGCTAGACCATTGCCAAAATGATAACAATTTTTCATTGAGAGGCTCTCCTTCAATATGGAAAAACTCTTCTCCTGACTTACATTTAACTTCTAGAGCGGGGTATTGTGTCATAACTTTTCCATAGCTTTTGTGAGTTATACCCAGTGCACCGATAAGAAATATTAATATAGCTAAGCCGTAATTTATCAGCAATCTTCATTTATAAGCATGCGACTGTATGGCTAGTTTTAATCTCTCAATATATACAATATTTGATTGTAGCGAAATCCTAAGCCAAAAAAAAGCGGATTACGAATACGTAACCCACCTTTTCTATTTATAAATCAAACCAGTGTACCTAACGACACGCAATTATGACTGTGGTACTTCACGCTTCTTTTCTAAAAACAGCATATCAATGACAATCAGCGCAACACCGATAGTGATGCCCATATCTGCGATATTGAAGATAGGATAATGCCAAACATCAGCATTGTGTACATGGATAAAGTCGATGACGTGACCATGTAGCAGGCGGTCGATTAGATTACCAACTGCACCGCCCAGCACCAATGCCAGTCCGAAAGATAATAGCGTGGCTTTACGTGGTGCCTTAATCAGATATACGACTAAAAACAGCGACATCAATAACGCCAATCCTGCAAAAAACCATTTTTGCCAACCACCAGCATCTGCCAAAAAGCTAAAAGCAGCGCCGTAGTTATATGCCAATGTCCAGTTCAGGAATGGCTCAATTACAGGTACTGGCTCATGAAACGTCAGCTTGGTTTCAGCCAGCCATTTCGTCCATTGATCAATGATGATGACGACCAATGACAACAGATACCATGTAAATGCACGACTGCCATTAGCGATTATTTTTGGCGTTTTTGTCAGGCGCCCTTTTGGTGTCGATGAGCTACCAGTCGTCGCATGCGCAGGTTCAGGTGAGCCATCACTTTGGATACGTGGTTGCTTACTCTCTGGTGGTTCTGTTGAGTTAGGCATAATGACGAACCTCACCATCACCGCTGACATTGGTCACACAGCGTGCACATAACTCAGGATGAGCACTATCAGTACCAATATCATCACGGACATGCCAACAGCGTACGCATTTGGTACCAGCCGCCGCACTGATATTTACAACCAAGTCTGCTGACTCTTCTGTACTACTATCTGTTTGAGCTTCTGTAGTTGCTGTTTTAGCAGGTGCAGCGCTCATTGGCTTTAAGGTAGCACTGCTAGTGATGAGTACAAAACGTAGCTCTTCGCCAAGCTTGGCTAAGCTTTCGTGCATTGCACCATCTGCATATAGCGTGACATCAGCAGAGAGATTGGCATTGATGATTTTTTCGCCACGTGCGGTTTCGATATGTTTATTGACCATGTCTTTGGCACGCATGATGTTTTGCCAATCATCGTTGCTGATAGTGCTTAGCTCAAGAGCAGGGAACTCATACCATTCTTCGGTGAATACATAGCCTGCTTCGTTACCGTTTTTACCTTCTAACACTTCCCACGCTTCTTGCGCGGTGAAGGACAGAATCGGTGTAATCCAACGAATCAACGCATGAGCGATATGATAAATAGCCGTTTGGGCAGAGCGGCGTGGCTGTCCATCAGTTTGCGTGGTGTATTGACGATCTTTGATGATATCTAAGTAAAAACTACCTAAATCCTGCGAGCAAAACGCGGTGATATGCTGAGTGACTTGGTGAAAGTCCATTGCATCATAAGCGCTAACGATTTGAGCTTGTACGGTTTGCGCACGTTCAATGATGAACTTATCAAGGCTAACCAGCTCATTGAGATCAACGCTATTGGTGGCTGGATCAAAGTCATCAGTATTGGCCAATAAGAAACGTAAGGTGTTACGGATACGGCGATACATATCGATTGCACCTTTAAATACTGTCTTACCAGCACTCATCTCGTAACGGTAGTCACTAGAGGCAATCCACAGACGCAACATATCTGCGCCCGTTTTATTGATTTCATCTTGTGGCTTGATGATATTGCCCAGTGACTTACTCATCTTGCGACCATTCTCATCAACCACAAAACCATGGGTCAATACTTGCTTGAATGGTGGACGCTCATATATGGCTTCGGATGTCAGTAATGACGTTTGGAACCAGCCGCGATGTTGGTCAGAGCCCTCTAGATACATATCCGCTGGGTTGGTCAATTCATCACGCTGATCAAGTACCGCAAAATGCGTCGTTCCTGAGTCAAACCAAACGTCTAGGGTATCAGTTGCTTTATCATAGTCAGCTGCCTCGCTGCCCAAGAAGTCTTCACAGCTGGCATCAAACCAAGCTTCAACACCGCCTTCATTGATTTTTTGTGCTGCGACTTCCATCAGCTCAAGGGTGTTTGGATGTAGCTCACCTGTTTCTTTATGAGTAAAGAAAGTGATGGGCACACCCCATGTACGCTGACGTGAAATACACCAATCAGGGCGACCATTCATCATAGATTCGATGCGGTTCTGTCCCCATGCTGGCGTCCAATTGACGGCAGGAATGTCAGCAAGTGCACGCTCACGCAGACCTTTGGCTTCCATATTGATAAACCACTGCGGCGTTGCACGGAAGATAATTGGTGACTTATGACGCCAGCAATGCGGATAGCTGTGTTCAATTTTGGTATGGTTGATTAAGTGACCGTTATCTTGCAAAGCCGCGATGATTTTAGGATTGGCTTTATAGATGTGTTCACCAGCAAACACCGCAGCACTATCTAAATAGACACCTGTGCCGCTCACTGGGTTTTCAACTGGCAAGTTATACTGAAGACCCACGATATAATCGTCGAGACCATGACCGGGTGCAGTATGGACTAAGCCAGTACCACTATCGGTAGTCACATGATCGCCTAAGATAAGCGGCACTTGGCGGTCTTCAATCAATGGATGCTGCGCGCGCAGACCTTCAAGCTCACGTCCTGATACCGTTGCTAAGACACCTTTATTTTCTAATTTAAGTTCCTCTACTGCTGTTTCAACGAGATCGGCAGCCAATAAAAAATTACCTTTTTCAGTCGCGACGACACTATAGTCACTGTCAGGGCTGACGGCGATGGCTTGGTTGGCAGGCAACGTCCAAGGAGTCGTTGTCCAAATGATGGCAGCGATATTGCCCAAGTCAGCTAAGGCTGCAACCTTGTCAGTATCGAGCACGTCAAAGCTTACATAGATGGCGTCGGATACTTTGTCTTGGTATTCAACTTCGGCTTCTGCTAGCGCAGAGCCACAGTCTAAGCACCAGTTGACGGGTTTCATACCGCGAGTGACGTGACCGTTTTCATAGATTTTGGCCAGTGCACGCACGATATTGGCTTCTTGGTGAAAGTTCATCGTTAGATAAGGGTTGTCCCAATCGCCGAATACGCCCAAACGTTTAAAGTCTGCTTTTTGTAGTTCGATTTGAGTGCTCGCATATTCACGGCATAGACCACGAAACTCCGTTGCAGATACTTTTTTGCCGACTTTACCGACTTTGGCTTCGACCTTTTGTTCGATTGGTAGACCATGACAGTCCCAGCCTGGTACGTAAGGCGCATCAAAACCTGATAAGGTTTTTGATTTTACGATAATGTCTTTTAGTACTTTATTGACGGCATGGCCTAAGTGAATCTGACCGTTGGCGTATGGAGGGCCGTCGTGCAGAATATATTTAGGAGCACCGATACGTGATTGGCGAATTTTGCCATATACATCATCTGCCTCCCAAGCAGCCAGCCAATCTGGCTCGCGCTTGGCGAGGTTTGCACGCATCGCAAATGGCGTGTCTGCAAGGTTTAACGTGTCTTTATAGTCGATAGATTCGGTCATAAGTAGTGTCTTTATCTAGTTATATAGTAAAAAGATGGTCATGCAATTCAATACGTAAAACGATGATTTCTAAATCTGTCAGGACGGCTAATGCAATCAAAGCCATCTATTATAGGGCAAATCACTGATTAAAAATAGGGCGCAAGAGAGTCTGTGTTGAGCAGGAAAAGGTGTGTTTGAAATTTAAAAACCCTGTTTGATATGAATAAGTTGTCACACTTTGAATCAATTTACTGCAATTGATTCAAAATGCTTAAAACGTTCAAGGTGCAAAATGCATAATCAAGAGACAAAGTATGTCTAAGTGGTAGTAATCGTCAGCTGCTCTGCCAATGTAGAAAAGGCATTTGTTTTATGTTCAAAGTTAAGACTAGACTGCAAATGATGAAGATGCTCATCTATCAATAAAATAAGTTTTTGTTCGTCTCTTGCTTCAATCGCTTTGACGATACCTAAATGCTCATCTTCGGCACAGCTAGAAGAGCCCACTTCATTATATAAACCAATAATCAACGTGGTGCGCAATGTTAGTTCGGTTAAAAACTTTTCTAAGACTTGGTTCTTTGCAATAGTCGCGAATTTCATATGAAACTCTCGTGACAATCGTAGCTCCGCAGGCTTATTTCCTTGTTTTCGCGCCTCGGCCTCAGACGCAATCATACGGCGCATATCAGCGATATCCTCTGCATCGGCATTTTTAATCACGCTGCAAGCCAAAGTGCGCTCAATAGTACGACGAGCTTCGAACACATCTTCTGCTTCTTTAGGGGATGGTGTGGCGACGAATGCACCTTTATTAGGTCGTATTTGTACGACATGCATCGTAGCAAGGGTTGAGAGTGCACGCCTGACATTTGCCCTATTACAGTTGAACAAGTTACTCAGCATCTGCTCACCAAGTTTTGTTCCGGCAGGCAGGCGTTGTTCTGATACTGCAGACGTGATTGAGTTAATGATTGCCTGTTCTGGCATCTCATCAGTTTGCGTTTTTAAGTTTTTGGTTTTTGATGTAGTCATAGCCGGAATTATAGTGTGCTCTCCTTCTTTTAACAACAAAAATGAAGTTATCTATTGTATTGTTAACAAAAATAGTTAACAATGATTATTAACAATATTTTGTTTTCCCATATCAAAAGCCACGAAGAGTGAGATTTTATGCAGATTCTAGTAATGAACCCAAACTCAACGGTATCTATGACAGATAAAATTGTGGACAGTGCTCGTCAAAGAGTTAGTGCTGATACTGTTCTTATCAGTGCTTCAGGAACAAATGCACCTGCTTCTATTCAAGGACATTATGACGAAGCGATATCTGTACCAGGTCTATTGAGTCGTGTACAGCAAGCTGAAGCTGAAGGCATCGATGGTGTGGTAGTAGCATGTTTTGATGATCCAGGTATCAATGCCTGCCGTGAGGTTTTTTCTGGACCTGTACTAGGTATTTGTGAAGCGGCAGTAAAGGCGGCAAGTATGATATCGACTTCGTTTAGCGTGGTCACGACGCTACCGCGCTCAATACCTATCATTGAGGATTTGGTTCATGGTTACGGATTATCCCATCGATGCCGACGTGTACGTTCTGCGGCCATACCGGTACTTGCACTAGAAGAACCTAATTCAGGCGCACGTGAAAAAGTTCGTGATGAGATTCTACGTGCTGTAGCAGAAGATAACTGTGAGGCAGTGGTATTAGGTTGTGCGGGCATGGCTGATTTAACAGAGTGGTTGACGAAAGAGACAGGGGTTCCAGTGATCGATGGAGTAACGGTAGCGGTACGTATGGTTGAGGCCTTGGTCGGCTGCGGCCTGAAAACTAGCAAGATTGGTGCTTATGCACAGCCTATTAAAAGTTAAATCAAGGATAACTGCACATGTAAATCATTAACGACTCGAAGCTAAGGAACTTGTAACCGAACGATAGATTTTTTCAATATACTTTTTAGGGAAGGAGAAAGTGATGGGAAATGCAAAAGGTAATACAGTAACGCTAGGCGTAGACTCTCTTGAACATAAGGCCGTTGGTCAAGAGAGTCTAGCACCTCAAACCACTCGTATCATGGACCCTTGGTCCTATTTATTTGCATGGTTGGGTGGTTGTGTATCTATTGGTACGTTCACCGTTGGATCGGGTTTGGTTGGTACGTTGAACTTGTTACAAGTTGTCTTAGCTATAGCAATTGGCTGTACCGTGATTGGTGCAGCTTTGATGATTAATGGACGCGCTGGCCATAAATACGGCATCCCATTTATGGTGCAGTGTCGCTCTGCATTTGGCTTTTCTGGGAGCCGTATTCCTGCTTTGGTTCGCTCAGTGCCCGCTATTGTGTGGTTTGGTTTTCAGAGCTGGATAGGTGCAGGAGCATTGAACTTAGTGTCCGATGCTTTGTTTGGTTATAGTAACCTTGTCGCTTTCTTCATCGGTTTTCAGGTTTTACAGATTGGTTTATCTGTTCTTGGTTTCCATGGTATCAAATGGCTTGAAAACATTGGCTCGATTTTTATTATCGGTTCTTTGATCTATATGTTCGTTAGCGTCATTAATAAATATGGTGATGCCATATCGACCAACCTTATAAATGTAGAAGGAACTTGGGGCACACCTTTTTGGGGTGCTACGATGTTGTTTTTGGGCGTGTACAGCACCATGATGTTGAACGTCTCAGACTATTCACGTGAGCTAAAGGAAGAGGTTGGTCTGTTTCGTCAAGTGGCTATTTATGCAAACTCGATATTACCGGCAACGCTTTTTATGGGTTTGATTGGACTAATGGTGACCAGTGCCACAGGTGAGGTTGATCCTATCAAAGTGTTTTCGAGTGCAGTAGACAATAAGCCTTTACTTGTGATTACCATGCTGTTCATTGCTTTTGCTCAGGTGACGACCAATATTTTAAACAATGTGGTACCACCCGCTTATGCACTGATGGATATTTTTAAAATTAAGTACAAAACCGCTGCTGTGCTTGTAGGGTTATTGGCCTTTGGTACGTTCCCTTGGGAGCTCGTAAAAGATGAGTCGGCAGCAGGCTTAAACTTATTTATTCAGACTTACTCAGCATTCTTAGGCCCTTTATTTGCCATCTTGGTAGTGGATTATTACTTCCTGCGTAAGCAAAAACTGGATATAGATAAACTTTATGATGAAAATGGTCCTTATAAAGGTGTCAATATGGCCGCAGTGATTGCTATGGCTGTAGGTATTGTCGTTGCATTAATTTTTTCTAGTGTCTCTTGGTATGCCAGCTTGATTCCAGCTGGGGCTATCTATTGGGTATTAATGCTCAAAATGCCTGCCGCGCAGCGTTTTATGTCGTAAAATATAGAAGATACTACATGCTCAAAGATAAAAGCCTGTTTATCCATAAGATAGACAGGCTTTTACTGATTAGAAAAGGCAAACTAAGTTGGAGAGAGGCTAGAAAAACTTATATCAGCACTGCCTATTCAAAAACTCCTGTCTGTTAAAAAACGGATGATAACCAAAGTCGTAACTTTAATGACCAAAGCGGCTGAATACCCGTTAGCCCTTGCGTCATCTCACCGTCTTTTAGAACGACATAAGAAGGTGTCACTTGTCCTTGCCAGTCATCGAAGATAAGACCTTCTTGATCGTTTATCGTCGTAAAAGCAAAGTCTTTTTCAGTCAAGTAATTCTGCAACTCTTGGTTTAATCCTGATTGGACAGCGATAGTCACGACAGAATAATCATTTGCTGCTGCTAGTTTATTAATAGTTGGAGAGGTGAAGCTACAGACTGAACACCAAGTACCCCAAAAGTATACCAGTGTTGGCTGCTCGTGACTCAGCGCGGCTAAGTCAACGGCTTGTCCTTGATAGTCTGTTAGTTGCAACTGCGGATTGGCTGGCATGACAGGTTGTCGCCACCAGTTGACCGCAGTATAAATCACAGCAAACATCAGACCATATATCATTATCGTCTTAATGGCTGAAATTATCTTTTGCTTTGGCCGCTTCTTTGATTTCACTTCTGTTTGCTCAATATCAGTGGTCATATCATCCGCTTTTTAGTTTGCATATTTTTGTCAAATGATGGTTTATCTTGATTGCCTATATTACTTTGACTATCTAGATAGTCATTACATAAACAGTAGAGAGTAGATAAAAATAAACGGCTGAAAATTAGCCGTTTATTTACAAAGCCTACTACAAGTGTGCCATGTCAATCTGTTACGGTTTTTTTGCTCGATTTTGCAAAGGGTCGCCGATAAGCACGCTACCTGAGTTTTCTCGGCGTTCCTCATCGGTCAGCTTGCTTGCTGAAATCTTGGCTTTCTTTTTCCACTTTAAGCTGAATAAATCGTCACGGCGGTCAATCAAGTTGTGCACTGAGCCTTCGTTGCGTACGTGAATAAGCTTGTCGAGATTCAAGTCAGAGAAGAATACCATTTCGGTATTGGCTGTGGTTTCAGCCATGATTGCATCATGCGGAAATGCAAAGTCTGATGGTGAAAAAATAGATGACTGTGCGTATTGAATATCCAAACTCTCAACTTGTGGTAAGTTACCGACTGAGCCACAAATCATCACATAGCATTCGTTTTCAATAGCACGTGCTTGCGCGCAGTGACGTACACGTAGATAACCGTTTTGGGTATCTGTCCAGAAAGGCACGAATAGAATGTCCATGTCATCTAATGCCATCAGACGAGCAAGTTCAGGAAACTCGACATCATAACAAATCAAGATGCCGATGCGTCCAGCATCCGTGTCAAACACTTTAACTTCGTCACCACCTTCAATGACCCAAGCGCTGCGCTCATGTGGAGTAATATGGATTTTGCGCTGTTCTTCAACCGTACCGTCACGGCGGCATAGATAGCTGACATTGTATAAAGTGTCTTCTTCATCCAACAGTGGCATAGAGCCTGTGATGACGTTGACGTTATAGCTGACCGCTAAGTGTGATATTTCATTTTTGAACCATTCGGTATAACCCGCCAAAAAGCGAATAGCAACGTTTTGATCAGTTGATTCACATAGACCCATTAATGGCGCATTAAAAAATTCTGGCAAGCAGGCAAAGTCAGAGTTGTAATCAGCCATGATATCAACAAAGAACTCAACCTGTTGTAGTAGCTCTTCAGGTGATTCTACTTCACGCATTTGCCATTGAATACCACCAATCCGCACTTCAGACTTACGTGTGTTTGGTTTATAGTCTTTTGGCTCGTAATAAATATTTGCCCATTCAAGTAGTGTGGCAAAACCTTTAGATTGTGCGTCATCTGGTAGATAAGCAGTCAAAATACGTTTGACGATAAAGCCATTGGATAGTTGAAAAGACAGCGCAGAATCATGAATTTCACGAGCCGCCACGGCATCAATATAGTCACCTGGCGTGAGGTCTTGATGGTTATGATAGTTGGGGATACGACCACCGGCCAAAATAGCGCGGAAGTTCAACTGACGACATAGCTCTTTACGAGCATCATATAGCCTGCGACCCAAACGATAGCCACGATATTCAGGATCAATTAAGGCATCCAGACCATAGATAGCATCTCCTTCTGGATTATCCCTGATAATCTCTTTTTGACCAATCAAATCATCGTAGGTATGCGGGTTAGAGAATTTGGCATAATCTACGCGCATAGAGAGGACAATACCGATCAGTTGATCATGGTCAAATAAGGCAATCTGACCTTCTGGAAAAGCATCAATCAAAGTATGAATAGTATATTTAGACCAAGCACCACCTAAGTTAACATAGACACGATCCATCAGTTCTTTTAGTTGTGGATAGTCTTTTTTCTTGATTTCTGCAATGGTCAAATGAAAGTCATCTATTTTTTCAATTTTGCTCATAACATTCCTATTTTAGATCTTCATTGGTTATTGATATTGGGGTGGTTCTTCATTTTTATTATCCTCTCTAAAACGAGGATAAGCCCTAGAAAGTATGGGGTAGTCCAGTGGTCAGGTTAATAAGTTTTTATATAAAAAAGTGATAAAAACATTTCAATCACAAAACATTAGCGTTACAATAATTTATCATTGTATTTACAATAAGTTATGAAATTATTTTATTTGATTTAGCCTGTTGGTTCAGGTAATACTAAAGTAACTTTTAGATTTAATTTCGCTGAAAAAGTGATAAAAAATCCATCAAGGTTTGCTAGAGATGGATATTTACAGTAGCTTTTGGGTAATGTCTAGGAATAACGTTCATATTGAGCCAATATTACGCTTAAATATCATTTTTTAGTAGTCTAGGTCGTGTCCTGATTTTAAAAATAGTGATAAAAATGAGACAAGTTGCAGTCATGTAAGAAAAGTAGCGCAGATAGTATCGAGGTATTTGATGCTGTTTGGCAGGATTTAGCCACTTTTAACCCATTTAAATGACTATCGATTGAATTGAGAGCACGCTCCCAGAGAGGGAGTTTCCCAAACTCTGTGTAACTGCTTATAATCCACTAACAGGAGAATAAG
>NZ_RRYV01000103.1 GCF_014861395.1 Psychrobacter sp. FME13
TAGGCTTAGATGTGTATAGCTCATGGTTGCAATCTCACTTTGGTCGGTGGATAAAAACTTTGATGCTAGCGCATCTAGGTCTTTTTTTCACCTTGCATTTGGTATTGCACTTCATGTGTGAATCTAAGCTATAAAATAAATACAGCGATACGGGTTACGTTTTGCGCCGCCTCTGTCTGCGTAGGCACAGCAAGCAAGAAAAAAGTAACCCATATCATGTAGTTGCACCTCTTTTATTTAGGACTGGCTATACTTAGGTTTTTACTTAGTTTTAATAAAGATTAGCCTTTATTAAAATTAGTCGTTGTAAAAATTAATCCTTAAAAAAAGGCACCGCTTTGATATTCAAAGCGGTGCCTTTTTTTGTTTCACGTGAAACAAGGTGTGAGTAGTCTTGTTTAGTGATTACTCTTCGTCGGTATCGAAACGCCATGCCAATAGACGCGTGCTTTTTTGGCCTTGGCTCATCTCAATGATACGCATTTGAGTGACATTCAATTGCTTTAGTAGCAACTGTAAAGGCTTTACGTTTTCAGACTTTGAGACGAGGCTAGTAAACCAACCGACATGCTCTGCAAAGCTCTGACTCTCTTTTATCATCTTGGTTAAGAATGCAATCTCGCCACCTTCACTCCACAGCTCTTTATGTTGACCACCGAAGTTTAGGTTTTGTGCGGCATTCCCTGACTTGGTTGAATGACGACTGATTTGAGGGCTTTCGTTTTTACCACGATGGCGTTGTAGGTTATGCTGCTTACGGCTATTGGCTTCCATTGCCTCTTCTAAAGACGCATGAAACGGAGGATTACAAACCACGATATCAAAATAATCCTGACGACCAATGATGTTTTTAAAGATAAATTTAGGCTCAGGCTGGAGCTTTACTTTAACTGAGTTTTTTAGTTTTGGGTTTGAGTCACAAATTAACGCTGCGGTATTGACTGAAATAGGATCAATGTCGCTTGCGGTAAAGCGCCAGCCATAACTCTGGCTGCCAACGATAGGGTAGATGGCACTAGCACCAGTACCGATATCAAGCGCGTGAATCTCTTTGCCTGTCGGCGGTGTGTTATCAGCATTTACGTGAGTGGTTTGCGCCAATAAATCCGCGATGTAGTGAATATAATCTGCACGACCAGGGATAGGCGGGCATAGATAGCCTTCAGGAATATCCCAAAACTTGACCCCATAATAGTTGGCCAACAGTGCTCTATTGAGCACGCGCACAGCCTGATGATCCGAGAAGTTAATCGTCGACTCACCTTTAGGATTGGTAATCGTATGTTCAGCAAGCTCGGGTAAGGCGCGAGTCAGTACCGCAAAGTCATAACGACCTTGGTGCGGGTTACGTGGGTGCAGCTGACCGAGTTTTTTTGCGGTCGCAGGAGATCTGTTTCTGTGCTTACTGTTCGAGGGATAACTGGTCATAGTGCGTGGCTTTGATGTTTGAATATAATCAACCATTTTAGCAGATTTCGCCGCAAACAAACGTTTTATCGGTTACGTAAAATGAGGTTTAATCCCAATACTATCATCGCTGTACCTAATACGCGGTCGATCCAATGCTCAAACCTTTGAAAGCGGCGGTGAATAGCAGGGATAGAGAGTAGCATTACGACCGTACTAAACCATGACATCTGTAAGATCATCATCCATACGCCATAAATAGCCAGTTGCCAAAGCGGTATATCAGGCGACAATACCAGCGTAAAGATAGCGACAAAATAGACAGGCGCTTTTGGATTAAAGACATTACAAAAGAACCCGCGACGTATAGTGGCAAACGTTGATTCTGTATTATTAGGGGGTTTTTGAAGGGCAGTAGGGTTATCAGGCATAGGATTGCCAGACAGTGCTGTTTGATGGATAAACTTCTCTTGTGAAGTATCAGAGTTTGAGGCTATGTCCTCAATTGGCGTTGATGGCTTTTTAGGCTTGGCTTGGATGCCCTGCCAACCGAGATAAATTAGATAACCACCGCCCAACCATTTAATGGTAGTCAATAACGGCTGCGAGTGAGCAATGACCGTCGCCAGTCCCAATACCGAGTAAATAATATGCACGGCAAGACCTAAGGTAATACCGAGACTACAAATCAAACCAGTGCGTCGACCTTTTGCCAATGTCTGCTGCGATACTAAGACAAAGTCAGGCCCTGGTGAGGCGGCAGCGAGTAGATGGACGCTGGTGATAAGCAAAAAACCGTGCCAAAATTCCATAAAGTGCTCTGAGTGATGTCTTAAGTTGGATAATGGTTACACTGAACGCAAATGAGGTCAACTGATATTAAACTACGCTTTATTCGTGGCAGTTCTGCTGCTTGTGTTATAGCGCGAGGGTGTCTATATTAAAAGTGGGTCTATCGACAAATTTCTGTGAGTAAAGTCTCGAGATTTGACCATATAACCACCTACTATATAACCAACCACTATAAGACAATGATTACTTGAACAAGGATGAAACCATGACTACGGACAGTAACAGCACAGACAATCGCATCACTTATGACACGCAAGGCCACGTTTGCCTTGTCGGGCTCAATCGTGCCAATAAACGTAACGCCTTTGACAGTCATATGATCGGGCAGCTGTCTGATGCGATGACCCGCTACGAGCAAGACGACAACTTACGCTGTGCGCTGATATTTGCCCATGGTGATCACTTTACCGCTGGGTTGGACTTGGTCGAGTTACAAGACAAGCTAAACGATGGCGTGTTTGAGTTTAATGATGATCAAATCGATCCATGGGGTATCAGTGGAAAACTACGTACTAAGCCTGTAGTCGTCGCGGTTAAGGGCACGTGCTTTACCGTAGCTATCGAGCTGATGCTAAACAGTGACGTGGTGATCGCCAGTGATAACTGCAACTTTGCACAAATGGAAGTCCAGCGCGGCATCATGCCATTTGGTGGGGCGACGGTACGCTTTGTCGCGGCTGCAGGCTGGCAAAAAGCCATGCCGTATCTACTTACTGGTAAAGCATTCGATGCGCAGACGGCTGATAGACTGAATCTGGTCAGTGAGGTAGTAGCTAATGGGTCTGAGTATGAGCGCGCATTGACGTTGGCACAAGAAATTTGCAAAGCTGCGCCTTTGGGCGTCAGAGGTACATTATCATCAGCGCAAGATGCGAGCCGTAATGGGGCTGCGACCGCATTAGCCAATATCCATAGTTATCTGCCGCCGCTGTTTCATTCAGAAGATGCAAAAGAGGGCGTAATGGCGATGGTTGAGAGACGTGAAGCTGAGTTTACGGGACGCTAGGGCTGCAAATGATTAAGTCTTCAATGTCGCTATTTAGGTACCAGCATAGCGGCATTGATGATATTTTTTAGGCGTTTTCCTCGAGATATCGATAAGCGGTTATCGTTCGATTGGTTATCGTTATGATACAGCCAGCAATGATAATGATGAGAGTGACTAACATAGTCAGAGTCTGAGCCCATAATAGTGGCTCAATCGCTGTCACGATACAAGTGGCGGTCAGCAGTGCCATGCGATGCTGTTTGGCCATCGGTCCTGCAAAGTTAGCAGGCGCCCCGATACTCACAGATAGCGTACGGACATACGCAGTTAATACGGCAAGCAATCCTGCCGCCCAGCCCAGTATGGCCGCCCAGTCCACCACTGTAACGGCGTAACCAGCCGCAATCAATATCAGTGGGTCAGCGATTCGATCAGGGATATCGTTGTACAGCTCTCCTGCCGCTGTGCCTTTACCGCCTTCGACGGCAACCATACCATCAAATAGATTACACAATAAGCGACATTGAATAAATAGGGCTGCTGCGATGGGTAGTAACCACAAGCTAATGCCGTTTGCGTAAGGTAGGGCAAAGAGACAGATCGCGGACAGTGCTGCAAACACCACGCTCAAAATCGAGATTTGGTTGGGTGTGATGTTTTTATTACTCAGCCACTGCGCGATACTTTTAGCAAAACCTGCGCTACGGACTTTTAGGGGGCGACGACCTTCGATTTCAGACATGGTGTTCCTTAGCGTGGGTCGCTGTTTTATTTAACTTTAGTGCCGTTACTACACAAAAAGTAAAAGCAACCGTCAATGCGGGTGCGATAGTGAGCAGTATCTTTGAGGTACCTGCCAATGTGTGCGCTAGTATCAGTGCGCTGCCAGTCAGGCTGACTGAAATGATAGCTGGCAGGATGATACGCAAAGGCGTCTTTGGTAGTAGATGAAATATAAATGTCACCATGTGTACCAGTATTAGAGTAATGCAGAAGCTGGCTAGTGCTTGGGTAAGTGCGGATATAAGTCTAGTATCTGACCCGCTATTGGCGTAATAAGCCCAACTGCCCCAAATAATAAAAGCGAGTGCCGCAGAGCTGATGTTAAACGCTAGACTTAGGCGGGTTTTTTCCTGGTGCACGTTGGTTTCCGTATAGAGCGATAGCATCAATTTTGCAAGCCATATTGAAGTATCTCTTGCACTTTATTTGCTGTATCAGTATGGATTTTTATGGTTGATTGATCTTGAATTAATCGTATAGAGCTGACTATAATCGATTTTAACGTATATCGTTTTGTAAAACTAGGTGCGGATTACTCATGTGAAAATGGATTTATGTACTAAAAAGAGTCTTCTTGTGTTTTAGAGCCGCTCTGTATGGTTGAGTTCAAATATTTTCGATACAAGGAAACCGAGTGCAAGCTATACCTTAGTAAGGTCAGCAGGGGTGACGATGCAGCAGATTTATATGAATGTGACTATATCTTGCAGATCACAGTGGTTGAACGTTGTGAAACTGAGTTGATAGGTCGTTAGACTTAACAATATAAGGTCAACTATGATGAAAAGGTTATTGCTATCAGCAGGTCTGTTGTTATGTATAGTCAGTCTAGAATAAAAGAGATACAACCCATATCATGAAACAGCTTAGGTAGATTATTCTCCATCCAGCCTTGACGTAGAAATTTTGCCTGTGCCCACTTCTTTTCAATGGGATTTAGATCAGGGCTGTAGGGTGGCAACCAAAGAATACGATGGCCATGTCTGTTCAGTAGTTTTTGAATGCATTTGTTCTTATGAAATCTAGCATTGTCCATCACGATCACACATTTTGTTTTAAGACTTGGTATTAGCGTGTGTTTGCACCAGTGGTAGAATATGCTGCTGTTAATATTTTGCTCAAAGTAATCTAAGGCAAATAACATTTTTTCATAGAGCGCACCAATAACGTTAGTGCGCTTTCTTGCTTGCCAGTTATAGCTGTCGATACAGGGTTTACCTATCGGTGCATAGCCATGAGAACGAATGGTTTCAGCCTCAAAGCCGCTTTCATCCATGTACACAATGGGATAGCCTTGCTGCATAAAACTATTGAGCTTACTCTGATACGCTGCTCTTTTTATCGGACACGCTTTTGGATGTTCTAAGGTCTTTTTTTTTGACTGATACCAAGGCGCTTTAGGGCAATATCAATGCCTGACTTGCTACAGCCTAAACGTTGAGCTCGCTCGTACATGTAATCGTCTGGATACTGCGCGACGTCTTTGAGAAGTGCTTCATTTGGTATTTTACTGGGTGGCTTATCCCGAGTTTGTTTGATACTTGGGTTTTTCAGCCAACGCTGTAAAGTGGTTTTGCTGATGTCATAGAAAATACAAGCTTGACGAATGCTCATGTCTTTGTCTTTGACGCTTTTTATAACTTGCGTTCGAAAGTCTGCTGAGTAAGTCATAATGATTATATCTTTCTCTTTATTTTAAAAGCATTGTATCTTATTTATAAAAGACTGACTATATGTCATCAGGACATGCAGACGTTCAAACGTATACGCCAACACATGACAAAAACCATACCCATACGAAAATACAAGGCTGCGACAAGATCGAAGCTTACGATGATTATCTCCTTGAAGAATCTAATATTCTAGAAGCAAATATAGACACCCAAGGGATAATTGATGCTTGTCAGTACGCGGTATCAGAAAACCCTAATAACCCCTATGATATTTATCAATTAGCCCAAGCTTATTACAATCATAAGGATTATGCCCAAGCCTATGATTACTATCGTCAAGCTGCCGAGGATGGTTATGCCCCTGCCGAGCAAAGTCTGGGTAAGCTTTATAGGATGGGCCGCGGGGTTGTTCAATCTGATGCTGAAGCGGCGAAGTGGTTTTTGAAAGCGGCAAAGCAAGGAGACGTCCATGCGCAGTCTGATCTGGGCGGAATGTATTATCAAGGTCGTGGCGTGGTGCAATCTCATGAGCAAGCGCTAAAGTGGACATCATTGGCCGCCGAACAGGGTGATTCTTATGCTCAGTATAATGTGGGGCTTATCTATGAGACGGGTAGAGGCGTCACTCAGTCATACGAGAAAGCAATAGAGTGGTATCAAAAATCTGCCGATCAAGGCAATACTTCTGCGCAATCCAAACTGGACTACCTGCAACGTTAGTTTTATCTCAGCGATTATTTAACTATTAGGTAAAAAGCGGTGCATTTGCCAATATCCATAGCTATCTGCCGCTGCTCTTTCATTCAGAAGATGCAAAAGAGGGCGTAATGGCGATGGTTGAGAGACGTGAGGCTGGGTTTAAGGGGAGGTAGATGTCATTTGATAAGTAGAGTTAACGCTATATGTAGTTGCATTCAGTGCATAATGCAATTACCAATATATCTTCAAAAAGTAGTTAGGCGAGAACATAAATAGTCGTAGTTGATATCCGCTAAATCACTATAAATATCATAATTTTAGCTACCATTAGGAATTTATATTTGTTAGTAGGGTTTACGTATTATTTCTATCAAAGTCATGACTGTTAAACAAGGTGTTTATCTCACTCAACCAGCGTTTATCCAAGTTTTTAATAGGTTTGCCAATAGTGACTGCCTCATGTTTGGTGGTATTAGGATAAGCATTCATTAGCATCTGGTTAATATGGCTCATGGAGGTCGGTGTGACATGCTGGGCGCTATTATTAACGTATTGCTTCAGCGCTCGTAAGTTACGCAAGCGTTTTTCGGGTGTGTCTAAATGATCATAATTAGTGGTTTGATAGGCGCTTACAATTAAGACATCTGGTATGGTTTTTTCTAATAAATGTGCACACCAACGACTATGACCATCGATGACAATATGGCTGAGCATAGAACTTTGCCACCATAACAGTAAAGGCGGACAAGCTTTCTCTCTTATCTTTTTTCGCCACCACTTTACACGCCCATCATGAGCACAAGGTAAAGGTTTTAATGGTAATGGCGTACTTGGAGATTGGTTCCAATCTATTCTGATATGACTTTCTCTTGGATACTCAAAAGTATAATTACATTCTTGATGCAAAAAGCTCCAGTAATAGCGTGGGGTTAATTTAACTAAATTACTTTCAGCCTCTTGCATTGATTCAGGATTGAAGGGGGGTGTAATGCGCCAGTGCCCTTGGTGTAAAAAGCTGGCAGGAGTATTAATTAAAGCTTTTGCAAAGAAATTCGCCCAGTAGCGAGCAGGGTTGGATGGGTTAGCTTGTTTAAAGCTTTCAATATTCGCCGAAGTAATAGGATTAATAGGCATCTGTTGACGTAGCCAAAGTTTATTTGGACGGAAAAAATCTATATTATTATAATCTTCAGAAATTCTACCCCAATATAAAGTATGGTCATGACTACCTAATAAAAATCGTTGCTTCGCACCACCAGTAAACAGATGATAGTATGTTTCAAAGCTAGATGGGACATCAATTTGAGTGAACTGCCATTGTTCATAGGCATTTATATGCTCGTAAAAATAGGCACCTGACATTATTCATTTCCATTTTTAGTTTTTTAGATTGAAAAATAGTAAATCAGTTACTTAATTCTGATAAAACATCTATAAGGGTTATATCTATATTAGGGTATATTATCTAGGGCGTGTTCTTATCTAAAATGTAATGTTCAGATTGAGGACATGCTCTAGTACTCTAGATGATAATCTCACCAATAAAAGTGAACAGCTAAAATAAAATGAAATTTAGATAAATATTCGTCCAAATGCTAACAGATATTTGAAGGGAGTATTGTTTTTTATACTTTATTCAAGGTAGTAGATCATAGCGAATGGCAGGATTGGCTCCTGCATTTAGCTATTTAATCAACACGCAAATCCCTGCCAAATAATCTCGCATTAACCACATCGCATACCGATATCACAACCATAAAGCCATTGGCGATGACACCCTTCATGTTGTACCCTAAACCACTATTTTTATAATTAAGAAGAAACCCAATGCAATACAACTTTGATGAAATAATCGATAGAAGTAATACAGGCTCACTCAAGTGGCACTATACCGATGACACGATTCCGCTATGGGTCGCAGACATGGACTTTAAAGCCGCCCAACCTATTTTAGATTCAATTGAGCAAATCGTGCAGCATGGTATATTGGGCTATACCAAACCTACCGATGCCCTGTATGACTCGATTATTCAGTGGCATGGCAGTCGTTATGATTTGCCGCTGAAAAAGCAGAATATACTGTTTTCCCCCGGTGTCGTACCAAGCCTAGCGCTAATGATGAATGTCTTTACCGAAGTAGGTGAGGCAGTACTGGTCAACGATCCTATTTATACGCCGTTTATGAGTAAGGTTGAGCAGAATGGTCGTCGGCTCATAATCTCTGCGTTACAAGAGGTTGAGGGTAAGTATCAGCTGGATTTAGCCGATATCGAAGCCAAAATCATCGAGCATGACGTTAAGCTTTATCTGCTGTGCAACCCGCAAAATCCGGGCGGGCGTGTATGGACGACAGATGAGTTAGAAGCACTGCTTACGATTTGCAAAAAGCACAATGTAGCGATTGTCAGTGATGAGATTCATCAAGATTTGGCCTTGACTGGTCACACGTTTACGCCATTTCTAACCCTAGCTAAAGGCTATGAGCACAATGTAGTCAGCCTGACATCGATGACCAAAACCTTTAACATCGCGGGTATCAAAGGCTCTATGATATTTGCGACAGATGAAGCATTGGTCCAAAAAATCAGCCAACAGCAGCAGTTAAATGACGAATACGAGCTAAATCTATTTGCTTATACAGCGATGCGTGTGGCTTATGAGCAGGGCGGTGAGTGGCTGACGCAGGCGCTGAGTTATATTGAAGCCAATATTGAGTTAACCGTACAGTTTTTAAATCAGCACCTGCCTAAGATTAAGGTCATGCGTCCAGAAGCTTCGTACTTAATTTGGATAGATTGCTCAGCGTATGGTCAAGACGATCAAGTGCTATATGACACACTGCGAGCTGCCAAGGTTGAGCTGAGCGCAGGATTCAAATATGGTGAGGAAGGGCGTCTTAAAATGCGTATTAACGTGGCCTGTCCTAGAGCATTACTACTCGAAGGATTAAATCGTATGCATATGGCATTGAGTGAGATGACATTGAGTGAGTCAGCCGAAGCTATATAATTGACTGATATAGCGGACAAATAAAAAGGCTGAACTATCGATATAGTCCAGCCTTTTTTGGTGTTTTAGAATAATATCAAACGGCAACCATTGTGACGCTCAATGCTTAGTTATTATTTTCAGGGTTCTCCGCATTTTCAGTATCCTCACGCATCTGCTCCCACTCTTCATTTTGATGCAGGACTGAGCCTTCTAGTGCTTCTGAAGTTTCGCCTTCTTCCCACGGCGCATTGTCAGGTAGCTCTTCGATATGGATAGTTTTGACACTGTAGTCAGGTTGATACTCAAGGTCATACCGAGCGGCTTTAATCACAGATATCATCATCATACCCAAAATAATGATGAGCGGTGCACCAGCGAAAATAGACGCGGTTTGTAAAGTTTGTAGATCTCCTAAGAACATCAAGGTAGCGGGTAATAAACACAAAGTGAATGCCCAAAACAAGCGATTCCAACGATGCGGCTCATCATCCACTTCTTTTTGGACGACAGACGCCAATATATAAGAGATAGAGTCAAAGGTTGTGGCAGTAAAGATAATCGATAAAAAGGTAAATACCGCGATGACTAAATAAGACATCGGTAAGCTATTTAAGATAGCAAAGATGGCAGCGGTTGGAGATTCGTTATTGAGTACCGCCACTACATCGACCGCCCCCGTCAACTGTAAATACAGACCGTAATTGCCTAAGATAACCATAAACATAGCACAGCCAAGCGAGCCATAAAACATTGACCCTACTACCATATTACGTATCGTACGACCTCGCGAGATTTTGGCAATAAACAATCCAATCGTTGGTGCAAATACTAACCACCATGCCCAATAAAACACCGTCCAATCTTGTGGAAAGGTTGTGTGTTCAAAACCGAACTCTGGGAAGTCTTTGAATGGCTCGATATACGTCATCATGCGCGGCATTTCAGTGATAGAGCGCCCGATAGCCTCTAATCCAGTATTCAAAATAAAGACAGTTGGACCGACAACCAAAATGAATAATAAGAAAATGACAGCCAAGTAAAAGTTAATGTTAGAGAGCTTTTGGATGCCGCCTTTTAGCCCTTGATAGGCGCTATAAGCAAAAATTATAGTCGTGACTAATAACACGACAATCTGCATCGTGGTGTTACGTGGCAAACCAAATAGATTGTATAAGCCTTCATTGATCACCCCCTATGGCAGGATAGTTGTCACCCCTAAATAATAATTCCAAAGGGGACAATG
>NZ_RRYV01000104.1 GCF_014861395.1 Psychrobacter sp. FME13
GAGTCATTATATCATTTATCAATAAGTTATATCAACACACTATTAAAACAGAGCCATAGTAAATATCACCATTACTACTTAATATGTATATTGAACTTAAAAAATTCGCACGCATATCAACAGTTATAAGTTATTTAAGGTACAAAAAATTCAATAAATATATCGATCACGATCTGCTATAAATGATATTAAGGATACGATAATAACAATGACTCAATCTATGACTGACAATCAAATGCATTCTGCCAAACGCGTTGGTATTCTTGGTGGTGGGACGGCAGGAGCAACGATCGCTATTCGCCTTGCAGCATTAGGACTAGAAACTTATGTTTTTGAAAAAAACAAGTCACTAATTGACGGCCCTCCGATGTGCCATTTACATGCAGGTGGCAATTTGTATCGTGAAATTCCTGATGAAGACTGTGTCACACTGCTCAAACAATGTATCGATATTTTGCGATTGTATCCTCATACCATTGATGTCCGTCCAACGGTATTTGCAGTGCCAACTCGCGATGAAGGTTTGCCTGAAGATTTACTGCCACGCCTCGATATATTAACAGATACATACCGTGAGCTTATCGCTCAAGACGTCAGTAATAAAGTATTGGGTGAGCCAGAGAACTACTATCAGCTCTATAGCCACGAGCAGCTGATTGAGCTTTCTGAGCGTGAGCAAGTCGCTGTACCGACTACCGTTGATGAGTGGATGATACCAGTTGCTAAGTATCTAGACCTTAATAAAGTTAAATATCCGCTGATTGTTGTACAAGAGTATGGTTGGAATATTTTTCGACTAGCCGCCTCTGCGCAACTGGCGTTAGAAAGCTATGCGCATGCCCATGTCTTTACTGACACTGAAGTGCAGCAAGTCATGCCTGTCGACTGTGAAAACTGCTCAAATGCAGACCACCATGTCACCAAATGGCGTATCGACTATCAGCAAGCATCTCATGACAAACCCAACATGAAATGTGACTCCGCTACCAAATCTATCGAAGTCGATTACTTAATCAATGCTTGCGGCTTTCGCACTGGCATAATCGATGATATGGTCGGTGTAAAAGTAACTCGCATGGTTGAATTCAAATCTTCTTATATCACGCATTGGGACAATACTGGCGGACAAATCCCAGAGATTATCGTCTATGGTAGTCGCGGTACACCAGAGGGTATGGCCCAGCTCACACCTTATCCGGGTGGCTATTTTCAAATACACGGCATGAGTAAATTTATCACGCTGTTTGATGATGGATTGGTCGCCTCTAGCAAAGACAGCGCGCAACCCGAATTGCCACCCCAATACGTACACTATATTGAAGACGGCTGGGACAAAGCACCATTACAAGCGCGTAGTCAGCAAGCTATCGACTATGTTGCCGAATTCGTACCGACATTTCACAGCGCGCGTACGGTGGGTAATGCGCTATATGGCGGACAGCAGATACCTGGGAAAGACGATACGCTACGTGTTGCGGATGTAAGTTTATACTCCAATATACGTTATGCACGTGCTGAGAATGTCAAAGCGTCATCGACTTTGATTGCGGCAGATCAAGTTGTCGATGAGCTGGTTGAGCTTGGTTTGATTGAGCGTGACACAAAAGAAAACCAAAATCGTTATACTCATAATTGGCCTTACTTGACACAAAACGATAGCTCAGCGATTGATAAAGTCGCCCATGTACTGGCTGAACAACGTGGGTTTCCGTCACCGATGGCTGGTGTCAATCATAGTATTCCAGAATCAGCTTAAGACCTGGCTGAACGTTAATCGCTTGTCGATGATAAATGGCTTTTATGATTTGTAAGGTCTATGATCGACTGCTTTTAATGATAGTCTGAATCAAAACCTGTCCCAAAATTGAAGAAAAAAAAGAGAGGATAGCTAACTATCAGCTATGCTCTCTTTTTTATAAAAAATAAAATCAATACCTTATAGGGTTCAATACATTATAAAACACATGATTTTCATTTCAGAATACGGTTATAAATAGTAGAGACCTTATCTATTAGTTACCAACCATCTTTTCTGTATCGACGGCAGAATCTATGGTGACCACTGTCTTAAGTAGATCAATGGCGTCATCAATAGTATTACATACAACCAAACGCTCAAGATCTTGCTGCTTCATAAAACCTTGCTCAGTGGTGTATTTCAAGTGCTCAATCATACGATCATAGAAACCATTAATATTCAGGATAATCATTGGTTTTTCATGCTGATATAGCTGTCGCCACGTTGCAATTTCCATGATTTCTTCTAATGTACCTAAGCCGCCCGGTAAGGTAATAAAAGCATCAGCATATTCTGCCATTACTGTTTTACGGGTGTGCATGGTATCTGTCAGGTGCAAACGTGTTAACTGATTATGAGCAATTTCGTGCTTCAGCATAAAAGTTGGAATCACACCAACGGCTTGCGCATCCCCTTTGACAACTTCATCCGCAACAGCACCCATCAGCCCGATACTCGCGCCACCATAAACCAAACCCATGCCATTATTTGCCAGTGCCAAACCCAGTTCACGAGCCGCTTTTTCATAGACGTCGCTGTTTCCCAAACGCGATCCACAATATACGGCCACCAATGGCATCGTTAACGTTGATTTATCTACTGCTTTTTCTATATTGCTAATATCTTGGCTGGTAATGACTTCATAAGTATCGTTGTTAATTTTCATTTGCATAGAACATCCTTAATAGTGACAACACATGAATTTTCACTTGTTTTTATGTATATAGTTTTCGTTATCGCAAGGTATGAGATCAGAGCAATACCTTGTTATATAATCGCGCTTTTATCTTAACATAGCTGATGTGTTTGGGTAGTGACAACGATTTATCAACACGTAAAATAGCCTGCCTATCTTATTTAGCGCTCACTTTTTCTTTTGCTAGAGTGTCGGCATTAATACGCTTAATCAGTGCAGAATGTAGAGACGGCTGTATGTTGTGAATGTTGCCTATCATCCATTTAACATAGCTGATAGGTACATCTTTAATTGGCTTGCCCTTATGCTTACCAAATGGCATCTTGCTCACAGGAGTCGCTTTGTTCGAAATAGCATGTGCCAATGCAAAATCCGTCGGCTCAATCTCTAAGCGCTTGCAGCACGCTTTATAAAGCAAAAAACACATGCGTACATCACCTAGCGCATCGTGAGCGGCAATCGTCATACTGCTCGCCTCGCCTTTGCCCAATAACTGCTCGATACATTTGGACTGCCCATAAGCGCGCCATTCAGGAAAGGCTACCCGTGCCAGCCGCACAGTACAAATAAGCTTGGCAGATGGCTGACCAATCACTCGCCAATCGAAACGTACATTATGACCGATCAAATATGCCGGCAACTCAAACTTATCCAAATCAAAGCGCTCATAGCCGGCCACATCGGCATCGGTGATGCCATGAACTTTGATAACAACGGGCGATATAGAGCGACCACTATTAAAGTACTGCATCCACTCAAACCCAGTAGCCACATTGATGGTTGCTACTTGTATAGGTCTTGGGTCACGACCTTGATCCGTTTCAGTATCAATAATAAGCGCCGTTTCAACCCCAGCAGAGACATCATTATTATCAGAATTCTCGCTCATAACATATTCACCATCAATAACTGCCCCAGTATCTAAATATTCAACAGACCTTACTCATAACGTCCTATATTTATGGGGTTAAAAGCCATAGATAACAATATGATAGATAACAATGCGATACAGACCTTAAGTGACAAGACTTCTATAATAAAAGTTAAACATCACAAGACACTTAAGAGAGCTCAATGCTAGCAGATAAACGAGAGCAGCCACCAACGCCTTCATTTTTCGGTCACGTACTAAGCGTACTGATTAAGGCAGCTGTGTTAATCGTGCTACTATTTGTCTTTGATAAGCTGTTGCCCAGCATTAGTCAACAGACACAGTCATTCGTGGTCGCCAAGTGGCAACAGCTCAGTTTATTACAACAAGAGCTACCTACAGAAGACAGCCTGCCGAACCCACTACCAGGACAAAACCTAACCGATACTTGGGGTGCAGCACGCAGTCAAGGTCGCTCTCATGAGGGTATTGATATTTTTGCAGCGCGCGGCACTCCGATACAGTCAGCAACGCAAGGCATCGTCCGTAAAGTCGGTGAGAATAATTTGGGCGGCCGTGTGGTGGTAGTCGTTGGGCCTGGCGGCGCAGGGCATTACTATGCGCATTTAGAAGACTATGCTGATATCGCTCCTGACAACTGGGTAGACGTTGGCGATACGATTGGTTATGTAGGCGATAGTGGCAATGCCAAAGGTACACCACCCCACCTTCATTACGGCATCTATATTAACGGTAGTGCCGTTAACCCATACCCACTGTTGCAAAAAAAGTAAGGTCTGTTTAGGGTGCAGATCTAACGTAAGTGGCTGGAAACACCATGCTAAATGTCGAACCAACGCCTTCTACCGAGTCAATTTGCAAATTGGCCTCATGTTGATACAACACATGTTTTACAATTGCCAAGCCCAGTCCTGTGCCACCAGTCGCACGACTACGCCCTTTATCAATGCGATAAAAACGCTCTGTCAAACGTGCGATATGCTCAGGGGCAATACCAATACCATTATCTTCAACAGCAAACTTACAGCCCTCTGACGTCTTCGTCCAGCTGATGGATATGTCACCACCTTTTGGCGTATATTTGATAGCGTTAATCACTAAGTTAGATAATGCACTATTTAAGTACATCTCTGAGCCTTGTAGCCCATCATAAGTGTCTATCTGTAAATGAATAGTATGACCATACGCTTGGTTATAGGCTTGCGCATCATCATATACATGCGTCAGCAGCTTGGTCATATTAATATAATTGAACTCATGAGTTTCTTCGATTTCGATGCGAGATAGTAGCAGTAAATCATTTACGATTCTATTCATGCGTGCTGTCTGCTGGGTCATCAGCTCAAAACCACGTCGCCACTGTGGCGGCATATCAGGCTGATGTGAGAAGTTTTCTAGATAGCCCATCATCACTGTCAATGGTGTACGCAGCTCATGTGAGACATTGGCCACAAAATCGCGGCGCATTTCCTCTAAATGCTGTAAGCGCGTCACATCATAAATAATGAGTAGTTTTTCATCACCGAACGGCGTTATTTCGCACTTTAGGTAACGCTTAGCATCTCGCCATGACTCTATATGAACACCATCGTTCGGTATGGGTATCGAATGATAGTATTCACGAAACTCAGGCGCACTCACAAAGTCAAAAATACTTTGACCTTTAGACCTTGCTTGTAATAGGAGTAAATCTTCTGCCGCTTGATTCCACCACTCTAATCCATCATCATTATTCAGTAAAATAACTGCATCTCGTAGCGCTTGTACGGCGCTACTGATCTTTTTAAGTTGTGCTGTCGCATTCTGCTGGGCGGCTGGCTCTAACGCACCCTGTTGCTCATTTTCTATTGGCATTATCACGCTCATCCGTCATCCTTAGCACTATTCACTATATTACGTTGCAATTGCTATGACACTTTTTATCGTAAATCAAGTTGGTTCAATAAAGCTAGAAAATCGATAGCCTGTACCACGCACCGTTTGTATCAACGTATCACACTGATGCGGGCGCAATAACGTGCGCAAACGCTTAATGTGTACATCAACGGTTCTATCTTCAATATAGACATTGCCGCCCCATACCTGATCTAGCAGCTGTGTCCGCGTATAGGCACGCTCTGGGTGGCTCATAAAAAATGCCAGCAATCGATACTCAGTGGGGCCGACATCGATGACTTTACCAGCAGCTGTCACGCGCTGGCTTTTGGTGTCTAAACTTAGCTTTCCAACTTCGATAGGCTTATCACTACTCAGCGCACTACTGCGACGTAGTACAGCTTTGATTCTAGAGATCAGCTCACGTGTAGAGAATGGCTTGGTCATATAGTCATCAGCACCCGCATCGAGACCATGAACTTTGCTATCTTCTTCACTTTTAGCCGTCAACATAATGACAGGGATTTCAGAAAGCATTTCGTCGTTTTTGAGCATACGGCAAAAATCAACGCCACTTTTGTCGCCAGGGAGCATCCAATCTAATAAAATAAGCGCAGGTCTATGATCAACCACTTGTTGATGCGCTTCTGATACGTCAACTGCCTGCAAGCTATCAAACCCTGCCATATCTAGCGTCATAACAATCATTTCACGAATCGCAGGCTCATCTTCAACAATTAAAATTTGCTCATTATACATACGGTATTCTCAGCGTTAGAGGACAAAACTTACCCTAAAAAATAGGCGCTAGTTGCTCGCCAGATTTTATCTATTAGACGGATTAATTATGACAGCTTAATGACATTTGTTTTAACTGCCTTTTCTTAATATCAAATCCAAGTGTTTAATTTACTTCTAATAAAAAATTCAACGGCCCATCATTGATACTCAATACTTGCATATCAGCACCAAACTGACCAGTAGCGACCTGAGAATGCTGCACCTGTGCATAGGCGACCAATTGTGCAAACAACGCTCGTGCGGCATCAGGGGCCATGGCATTGCCAAAGTCAGGACGACGCCCTTTGTCTGTCTTTGCCATTAGAGTAAATTGTGAGACTAGTAATAACCCACCACCTACTTGTTGGAGGTTTTTATCTAATTTACCATATTTAGCAGGGTTCTCATCATTTTCAAAGATACGATAAGTCAGAATTTTATCGATCATTTTCTGCGCACTTTGTAGCGTATCATCGTGACCCAAACCAATATATGCCAACACACCTTGCTCAATATTACCGACACAGTGTCCATCGATAGTAACACTCGCACCCTTTACTCTTTGTATTAGTGCTTTCATTTACTGACTCCTTACAGATTATGCTCATACAATAATATGCTGTCCATGGTAAAATGCAGCCACTCACTTGCCTATTAATTATTACATCAAACTCTATTTTGGTAACCTCATTATGAATTTATTCACCACTTTGCAACAGCTTGTCCCACAACAACAGCTAAGTAAAGTTGCTGGACGTTTGGCTGCCAGTCGACACCCTTACGTCAAACGTGCTTTTATCCGTAGTTTTGCAAAGGCATACCATGTCAGCTTGGACGAATATGAGCGCCAAAGCCTTAACGCTTATGAAAGTTTTAATGACTTTTTTACTCGTGAGCTCAAAGAAAATGTTCGCCCTATCGACACCACAGTTGACGGTATTGTCAGCCCTGCGGATGGTATCATCTCTCAACTCGGTCAGATTGACAACCATAAACTGCTCCAAGCCAAAGGACGCTACTATGACGTCGGGCAGCTACTCGCCGACAGCGAAGATGGTAGCTATTTTGCTGATGGTAGCTTTGCGACCGTCTATCTAGCACCTAGTAATTATCATCGTGTCCATATGCCATTCGCGGGCACCTTGACCAAGACACGCTACGTACCAGGTACGCTGTTTTCAGTCAATACCACCACGGCAGCTAACATACCTGACTTGTTTGCGCGCAATGAGCGCTTGGTTTGTATATTTGATACAGCCTACGGTAAAGCCGCTGTGGTGATGGTTGGGGCGATGATTGTCGCTGGTATCGAGACAGTAGCGACAGGCAAGATTGCCCGTACTCAGGATATTCAAGAAGCAGAGCATGACATGAGCTTTGAGAAAGGCGATGAACTTGGCCGTTTTTACTTAGGCTCAACGGCGATTGTCGTATTGCCAAAAGCCGCAAAGGCTGACTGGCAAGACAGTATGAAAGCCAATAGTGTGGTGCAAATGGGACAGTTATTGGGCAATATCAATACCAAGTAAAGTGTCCTTTCGTACAAAAACTAAAGCCCAGTTAGACGTCATGATTTGCGTCTAACTGGGCTCTTTGCTGACTTTAGCTGATACTAAGATGGTTCATGCTCATATCGAAAGCGCTTCAGTACCGAAAACCTTTCAATATTAAAAGTCTCTTAATATCGAAAATGCTTATGAATAGGATAAGCAAATAGGATGTTTTCTTCTTGTGTACCGCGTCCGATATTATGAATAATCATCGGAGTGCCATCGGGGGCTAATTTGTCTGAGACGATACCTATATGTGGTAAATTACCATTCGGCAAGCGCCATGACACGATATCTCCTGCTTGAAAACTGTCTTTATCGGTAATCGATAATGTCTGTCCATGGCGCTCAAAAAACGCTTCAAGATTGGGTACACGGCGATGATCGATGTTTTTGTCCGTCGACTTTAACCCCCAGTTTTTTGGATAGCTTGACCAGTTGGACTTCATGTCATGATTGACCAATTGCTGTAGATCGATATTTTGCAGGCGATAAGCTCTAATGACGACATCCGTACAGACACCTGTTTCTATCGGTACATCACCACGCGGAAAATCCAATTTACGATAAGCAGGATCATAACTAGTGGTAACGCCGATTTGCTTTTTGGCATCATTTGCCAATTTATCACCACTGCTTACGGAGGTTGTTGCTTGAGATATTTGCGCCAAACCCAATGCACTGACTAAAACCAGTGATTTGCATAGTGTTTTATAAGTTACAGACATTCTCATTTAACCATCTCTTTTTCATTGAAACTATATCCTAGTACACTAACACGTACAAAGAATAAGTAAGTTGTAAAATCTTTAAGCAATCCAACCATCCACCTAGAAATATGTTAGAAAAACTTAAAACTAAGCCGTGTTGAACATTCACAAGTCAAGCAACCACCCCTGCTGAGTCGCGTATCTAATATTTTCTGCTAACCAGTCATGAATACTAGGGAAGCTGTCTTTGATAAAATCATGTGCACCGCTCACTTGCGAGCGCGTAACACCTAGCTCAATCCATGTTTTTCCTTCAGTATTTAGATTGAGTAAAAAAGGCAACAGTCGATCAACCACTTTTAGCAGCTGAGCCTCTTTGCTATCGCCCGTTTCTTGCTCCTCCCAGACCTCGCATAAATCTGCAATACCATTGCCACGCTCCGCTTGCAATCGAGCAATGCCTTCGCGCTCTTCAACGTGTGCAGTACTACGGCTGCTCGCATAAAGAAAGGTATCACCGGCATCAATCTCACCCAAATCATGTACCAGTGCCAGCTTTAATAACTTTTCATGATTGACATCCAGCTCAAACTGCTCAGCGATAGACCAGCAGGCCATAGCCAAATGCCAAGAATGCTCGGCAGAGTTTTCTAAGCGAGTGGTACCTGTGACATAGCTGCGACGATTAACGCGTTTTAGGGCGTCCAACTCTAATAAAAAATGCGTCACATCATCTATCTTAATGCGCTGAGCGCGATTGGAATCAGTCAATGATGGAGGCTTAATTGATGATGCTGGAGTGGCTACTGACATACTGTTCTCTAGTTTTTCTATGAGTTGCTTTAGCTTAAGGTCTTTTGAACACAATAATGTCTATTATACATGGTATTAAACGGTACCTTACGTTGACTCTATTTTTATCACTGTTTTTAAATGAGGACACACTCTAGATATAAAAATAGCGCTGATACTATCAAGCGCTATCTCGTTCACGACTATTTGCAACCTCTTATTAGTCGAGGTTTATTAGGGCGTGTTAATAAATGCTTATTAATAAAGGCCTGCATAACTCTGACCGCTCAATACTGGCTCAATAATACCTCATATCACAAGCTACTTGATCAAGTTACTAATGGTTTTAAAGGCAGGATCACGACTTGAGCGACACAGCTCAAACAAAATGGTTTCAACAGTAGTAATCACACCACCAGCACGGCGAATGCGGCGAATGGCTTGTTTTTTGTCGTACGGAAAACGCGAGCCAACTGCATCTCCAATAATCACGGGCTGCATGCCATTGTCTAATAAATCAAGAGCGGTCTGTAACACGCAAACATGTGTTTCTACACCAAATAATAAAACAATACTGCGATTCTGCTGCGCTAGGTAATGCCATGAATCATCGTTATCACAAGCGCTAAAGGTTACTTTTTCAAAGCTTTTAGCATTATTACCTTCTAATACCTCACGTATCTCCGGCAAAGTCTCACCTAGGCCTTTTTTGTATTGCTCATTGAGCATAATGGGGACATTGAGCGCTTGCAGACCTTTGATAAGCGTCACGGTTTTTTTAACAATATTTTCGTGGTCATAGATATGCGGGGTGAGTCGCTCTTGTACATCGATAATCATGGCTTGCGTGTTTTCACGGGCGATTCGATAAGTACGTTCGGTAATCATAGTAGACATAGTACACTCCTTGTACAACTGGCATTGTTGATTCGCTTTACACTTATTTAGTCATACTTTATTCAGTGCGTCAATGGCGATGTCTTCAGGTTATCAATAAGATAAAAAAGGCCTCACAATAAATGTAAGGCCTTTCCTTTTTGACTGCATTATTTTAGATTGTTTAAACTTAGGTTTGATATTCAACCATGTATCACTTGGTGATCTTATCTAAACACCATACCACCATCCGTTAAAATGGTTTGCCCAGTGATATAATCTGAGTCTTCCGATGCTAAAAATGATACTAAGTTTGCGACATCATTGGGCTGTTGTGGAGGGAGTTTCCCAAACTCTGTGTAACTGCTTATAATCCACTAACAGGAGAATAAG
>NZ_RRYV01000105.1 GCF_014861395.1 Psychrobacter sp. FME13
GCAAACGGGCAAAGCAGTGCTTTGCTGGATCCGTTCTCAAGGCTGATGCTAAAATCACCCCAAACGTCGTTACAAGCCTAGTTAAGGTCTCGACATTATCGTCGGCTTGCGCCTAGTTTGGTGCAATTTTAGTGATCAGCAGCCCTAATATTTGAATGTTCAACACGCCCTAATCGTTTAGCTCAATTTTTATAAAAACTAATAATATTCTTAGACCATCATAAGGAATCGATATGGCGACCCAATTACAACAAGATTTGACAGGCAAGGTAGCGTTAGTCACTGGCTCTGCAAGTGGTATCGGACGTGACATCGCCGGAACTTACGCAAAAGCAGGTGCAGCGATCGGTATTGCTGATATCAATCTCGAAGCCGCGCAGAAAGCGGTTGATGAGATCGAAGCCGTTGGCGGTCGAGCACTGGCGATTGAGATGGATGTTACCTCAGAAAATGCGGTAAATGATGGGGTACAACAGCTGGTCGATACGTTTGGCGGAATCGATATTCTGGTATCTAACGCGGGTATCCAAATCATTAACCCTATTGACAAGATGGCGTTTAGCGATTGGAAAAAAATGCTTGATATCCATTTAGATGGCGCTTTTTTGACCACCAAAGCTGCGATTAAGCACATGTATAAAGGTGATAAGGGTGGTACGGTTATCTATATGGGATCGGCACATTCGCATGAAGCCTCACTCTATAAAGCGCCTTATGTGACTGCCAAACATGGACTGCTAGGTCTGTGTCGTGTATTGGCCAAAGAGGGGGCTCAACATAACGTACGCTCACACGTGATTTGTCCAGGATTTGTCAAAACGCCGTTGGTTGAAAAACAGATTCCTGAACAAGCAGCCGAAAAAGGCATCAGTGAAGAGTCAGTGGTCAACGATATCATGCTAGTGAATACGGTCGACAAAGAGTTCACCACGGTCGACGATATTGCCCAATTGGCTTTATTCTTAGCCGCGTTTCCGACTAATGTCTTTACAGGGCAGTCCATCTTAGCCAGCCATGGTTGGTTTATGAACTAAAAAGCGAGCGACCGGTAGTTTTTGGCATCAAGATTTACCTTTACAGTATCTTATCTTTTATTATTATCATTGTTCATCACCACAAGGTCAGTCGTACTGGCGTTGTGGTTTTTTTATGCTCGTAATTCAGCTACACTATCACGATAAAAGGTTTGGCTAAAAAGCTCATAGGCTCACCTTGTTTATTGGATTATCAACGATATCTAGAGCATTGTTTTAGCCTACCCACCCACTTGTATAGGCAGTAATGGTCGCTATGTTTAATTTTATGAAAAAAAATCCCACGAAAAAACCAGAAACGCCAGAACAGCGAGCAGCTCGAGACAGTGCTGTAGACAAGGTATTGCTTGGTTATGAAGTTGGTACGGTTAGTATTGCGACTATGATTACGGGTCTTAATCGTGAAGGTAGTCAGCTCACTTTAGACTTGCGTTTGCCGCAGAACAGCAAGCCTGAAACCATTCAGCAGGAGCTTGGACAGTTACTACATCCGCATGGTATCACCACGATTCATATGAACGTGCGTCTACCAGCACCAGGGAAAGGGGCTGGTTCAACGTTGCCAAAACCAATGCCAAAGACGACCAACGCCATGGATAGTCAGAGTAATGCTGCAGCAAACCCTGATAGTAACAATAACGTCGAGCCACCGATTACGAAAGCAGCACCGACACAATCATCATTAGCAGCACATCCGCGTATTCGTCATATTATCGTGGTAGCGTCTGGTAAAGGTGGTGTCGGTAAGTCAACGACGACCGTCAATATTGCCTTAGCATTACAAAAGCTTGGCAACCGTGTTGGTGTATTGGATGCGGATATCTATGGCCCTAGTATGCCTACTATGTTAGGGGTTGCTGATGTGAAGCCGCAGCTAGAGAACGAGCAGTTTGTGCCGGTCGATGCGCATGGCATGGCGATGCTGTCTATCGGTAGTTTACTTGATGGTGATAATACACCTGTCGCGTGGCGCGGACCAAAAGCCACTGGCGCATTGATGCAGCTATATAATCAAACGAACTGGCCACAGCTGGATTATTTAGTGATTGATATGCCACCAGGTACAGGTGATATTCAGTTGACATTGGCACAGCGTATTCCGGTCACGGGTGCTGTGATTGTGACCACACCGCAGCATGTGGCACTACTGGATGCGCAAAAAGGCGTCGAGATGTTTAACAAGACCAATATTCCGGTACTTGGTGTGGTTGAAAACATGGCACTACATACTTGTAGTAACTGCAATCATACTGAAGCCATCTTTGGGACTGGTGGTGGTGAGTTTATCGCTGAGCAATATCATGTACCACTGTTAGGACAATTGCCACTTGCTAGTAGTATTCGTGCGCAAGTGGATAAAGGCGAACCAAGTGTATTGGCTGATGATGAGTTTGCGCCATATTATCTGAGCATTGCCAAAAATATTGAAGCCAATATCAATAAATTTGCCAAACCTGTCGATGATAAGCGAATTTTTTAAAAGAGAACATTGTGAGCGTAGCTATTTATCAAAGTCATTTAGATACTATCCCCAAGCAATATCAGCTCCTAAAGTTATTTCGACCGCCGATATACGTCATTGGACTGTCAAATAATCAAGTGAGTGCCGTTTGCTACTATAAAGATGGCAGTAACAAACGCCATCAAGTTAATGCGAATTTTAGCAATCGCCGAATGGTGATTGCTGATTTTTTGCTAGCAGTACAAGCTATTACTGATTTATTGCTTAAGTTTCCCAAGCATCGGTTTGGAGTAAGTGGTTTTGCAGCAGTCAATGTCACTGAAGAGTTAGCAGGCGGATTGACAATGATAGAGATTAAAGCCATTACAGAAGCCGTTTGGGCTGCCGCAAGACAAGCCAAAAGAGGAATAGTTAGTAGCACAGTCAGCTACCAAGGACAGCCAGTAGCTGTAAATGAATAGTGACTTAGAAAAATTTGGCTGGGACCTAAAAAATTAGCTGAAAATGGCTAGTATTGAATCAACGCTACTATAAATTTCGCCATCAATTCCGTATAATCGTCGCTATTAAATACTTTCTAAGGAACAAGAATGTCTATCAAGTCTGACCGCTGGATTCGTAAAATGGCCGAAGAGCATGGCATGATTGAGCCGTATGAACCAGGTCAAGTACGTTTTAATGATTCAGGCGAGCGTTTAGTTAGCTACGGTACTTCAAGCTATGGCTATGATGTACGCTGTGCGCCTGAGTTTAAAGTCTTTACTAACGTACATTCAGTCGTGGTTGACCCTAAAAACTTCGATGAAAAAAGCTTTATTGATATCGTGGGCGATGAGTGTATCATTCCGCCTAACTCATTTGCACTGGCACGTACGGTGGAATATTTCCGTATTCCACGTGATGTACTGACTATTTGCCTAGGTAAATCAACCTATGCACGTTGCGGTATTATCGTTAACGTCACGCCACTTGAGCCAGAGTGGGAAGGTCATGTGACTTTAGAGTTTAGTAATACCACCAATTTACCAGCACGTATCTATGCTGGAGAAGGGGTTGCGCAAATGCTATTTTTCCAAAGTGATGCGGACGATGTCTGTGAGACCAGTTATAAAGACCGTGGTGGTAAATACCAAGGTCAACGCGGTGTGACGTTACCAAGAACATAGATAATGTCTTGGGTAAGCTACAACACAAAAAAAGCCCGTCATATCTAATATGACGGGCTTTTTGGTGCAGAAAAACCAGTTATTTTAATACCTTTAAACCCGCTTTGTTATCACGTTTTGGCTTAGGCGCAGTAGAAGTGTTCTTTTTAACAGCAGTATCTGAGCCTTCTTCGGGCTCATAGTTGTCATATTCATTAGGGTCAAAAAACATACCTTGTGAGTTTTCTTTTGCATAGATACCCATCACCGCAGTCAGTGGTATCCAAATCTCTTGTGAGACGCCGCCGAAACGCGCACTGAAATTAATATAATCATTACCCATATGCATATTACCAGTCGCACGGCTAGCAATATTGAGTACGATACGCCCGTCTTGTACATGTTCTCTTGGAATCTGTAAATTGTCAGCAGTGGCGTCAACCATCAAATAAGGGGTAAGGAGGTTGTCTTCTATCCACTGGTATAGTCCACGTACCATATAAGGACGGGTAGGGGTAATAGAGGTCGTTTCACTCATCTGATGATTTCCTATACAAATTATGTCTGGTGATTAAAAATGTCTTATTTAGTAACTTATCACGCGATAAACGCTGTTTGATGTTGGTTTTATTTGTAGTTATTTTAGGGCAGCTTTTAATACTTGTCTAATCACTGCACGCTTTTTTGAAAGCTGCCACGCTCAAACACTCTTGTTTGATATTCGAACAACGGACGGCTGATCGCGCGTGGTAGCTCGATACCCATTTCATCTAGTCGCCATAGCAGTGGTGCTAATAGCACATCACACCAGCCAAACTCATCGGCCATAAAATAGGGTTTATGAGCAAAGAGTGGGGATAAAGTAATAAGGGAATCGCTTAACTGCTTTTTAGCAATGGCAGCTTGTGCTTTATTAAAACTGTCTGGATGCATCAATAGGCGCTTACCAAGTACAAGCCAATCATGTTGAATTCGCCAAGCCAATTGCCGAAACTGTGCACGCTCTTGTGGCGTCTCAGGCAGTAGTTTATTGGTATGATAACGCTCTTCTAGGTACTCAAAAATGACATTAATTTCATAGAGCGCAATCTCACGCTGCTGTAGTACAGGCAAGGTATGATAAGGGTTGAGCTCGGTCAAATCTTCAGGACGTTCAGAGTGTAAACGTGATAAATAATAAGCGAGATTTTTTTCTTCAAGTAATAGGCGTACCACATGACTGTTGTAGCCGTCATCAGCATATAGAATTAGCTGACTACTTGGAATGTCGTTCGCATCGATCATGAAAGCCTAATGTTAATAGTGAAGGTTGTCATCGTAAACAAAGTTGTCCTGTTTATCAAGGTAACGTACGTAAACATTGATATTGAGCGTTTTATTTGTCTATTTTGGTTGATGGAGCGTTTGGTGTTCATTATTGATTATTATAATAGAAAAAAGGCACTACCAAAGTAGTGCCTAATATCTTGCTTGGTTTTGATGTTTTTAGTATTGGCTTATTTTACATCTTTCCAGAACTCTTTATTCAATAAGTAAACTGGAATCAATAAGACCAATAAGAACAAAATAACGAAGAAACCAATTACTTGGCGGTCATGGCGAGCAGGTTCGCCCATCCATGCCATAAAGTTAACCAAATCGCCAACCTCACTCTCAAACTCTTCTTGGCTCAACTCTTCTTGCATGTTATGCAAGACATGAGGCATGGCTGCGTTCGCTAGTACTAAGTTGTTAGCACCCCAAGGACGGCTTGGATCTTCATAGAACGACAGTAGGTAAGTATATACCCAATCATCGCCACGCAGTCGTGTCTCAAGTGATAGGTCAGGAGGCGCTGCACCAAACCAAGCTGCTTGGACTTCAGGGTCAATTTCAGCATTGATATGGTCACCAATTTGATCAGTGGTTACCATTAGATACTTTTCAACCAACTCAGGTGGTATTTCTAAATCTTGAGCAATGCGAGAATGACGAACGTACTTAGCTGAGTGGCAACCCGCACAGTAGTTCATAAAGGTTTTCGCACCGTTTTGTAGTGAGCCCTTATTGGTAAAATCAATAGGGGCTGTACTACAAGCTAAATGCTCTTCGACACCATCGGCGTTTACGAATGTACCACATCCGTGACCGCCAGCTGCCATTGCAGTACCAGCAGTCAAACTCAATGCCGCGCCTAAGCCTAGACCAGCTAGGGATTTAATTAGCGTGTTCATTAGTGACCTCCGGTAACGCGTTCTGGTGGCTGTTTACACTTTTCAATGGCAGTGTAAAATGGCATCAATAAGAAGAATAAGAAATAGAGCACTGTACATATACGAGCCATGAGTGTTGCTGTTGGCGTCGTTGGCGTGGCACCTAAGTAACCCAATATGATAAAGCTGATGGCAAACACAGTCAGTGCAATTTTAGACAAGATGCCTTTATAACGTATTGAGCGTACTGGTGATCTATCAAGCCATGGTATTAAGAACAGTACGGCAATTGCGGCACCCATTGCGATAACACCACCAAGCTTATCAGGAACGGCACGTAAGATGGCATAGAATGGCGTGTAGTACCATACTGGTGCAATATGCGCTGGTGTTTTCAGTGAGTTCGCTGTCTCAAAGTTTGGTGGCTCAAGGAAGAATCCACCACCTTCTGGGAAGAAGAATACCACTGCAAAGAAACAAATAAAGAAGACCACAATACCAACCATGTCATGCACAGTGTAGTAAGGATGGAACTCGATACCATCTAATGGTATGCCATTCTTATCTTTTAGCTTTTTGATGTCGATACCATCAGGGTTGTTCGAACCAACATGATGTAGCGCCACAATATGCATAAATACTAAGCCTACCAAGACTAGTGGAATAGCCACTACGTGTAGTGCAAAGAAGCGGTTTAGGGTAATACCTGAGATGATATAATCACCGCGTACCCATTCAGCAAGACCGTCACCAATCACTGGTAGAGCAGCAGGAAGGTTCAAAATAACCTGAGCACCCCAAAATGACATGTTACCCCAAGGTAGTAGATAACCAAAGAAGCCTTCTGCCATAAGTGCTAGGTAAATACCCATACCGATGAGCCAAATAAGCTCACGGGGTTTCTGATATGAACCATATAGCAAGGCTCTGAACATATGCAGATAGACCACGACAAAGAACGCAGATGCGCCAGTGGAGTGCATATAACGAATGAGCCAACCACCTTTTACATCACGCATGATATATTCAACAGACGCAAATGCCCCTTCGGCACTTGGGTTGTACATCATCGTCAACCATATACCAGTCACTAATTGGTTGACCAATACAATCATTGATAATACGCCAAAGAAATACCAAAAGTTAAAGTTCTTTGGTGCGTAGTACTTTGACATATGGTATTCATAGGTTTCAGTCGCAGGAAAACGCGCGTCCACCCAATGCATCAATTTCTTACCAATACTCATATTAAGCCTCCCCAACCGTCAAGATAGTACCATCCATACCATATTCTGGAACAGGTAAATTAAGCGGTGCTGGAACGCCACTAAAGACACGTCCTGCTAAATCATACTTAGAACCATGACAGGGGCAGAAAAATCCGCCGAACCAGTCATTACCACCCAGATCGGCTGCGCCAACATCAGGGCGATAGTTTGGTGCACAGCCCAGATGTGTACAAACACCTTCAACCACCAAAACATCTGGTGAGATAGAGCGTTCTGTATTTTTGCAATATTCAGGTTGTAATGATGCTTCAGAATCTGGATCAGACAGCAAAGGTTTTACAGATTCTAAAGTCGATAACATATCTTCTGTGCGTTTAACCACATAGATAGGCTTACCACGATATTTGACAACAATCATCTGTCCAGCTTCGATAGAACCAATGTCTTGGGTCACTGCAGCCCCTGCAGCCTCAGCTTTAGCGCTTGGATACCAAGAACGGACAAAAGGTGTTGCCACAGCAGCGACTCCAACTGCACCAATCGCGGCAGTTGAGGCAATAAGAACTCTACGGCGTTGTACGTTAACGCCTTCGGCTTGGCTCATTAATACTTCCTCCAGGTGAATGAAATGGGATTATCCCACACTGGGTTTGTGGCTTAGAAAATATACAATATCAAGCCACTTTGGCTATGCCTAATTTTGCTAATTGTTGCTATTCTAAGCTATTTCGGTGATAAAATAAATTATTGCGTTAAAAATAAAGCAACCTCAATAGGGTATATTATAAGGTTGAAAGTGATAATCACCGCAAAACGTCTAGAGGTATTACTGTCTAACATCCATCCTTTACGAGGATTGTAGACGTAATGACCTTAAAATTAATAAGGATATTTAGCAATAGCGAATGATACTTGAAAATTAGGTAACTTTCACTATATAACTGCTTTGTAAGTAGCTATAAGTAAATAATCACCACTTCATATCATAAAGTGGTGATTATTTCTGATAATTAAGTACCTGTCACCATAAATAAGCTGCTATCGCAAAATATCAAGTATGCTTTAACCTTCAAGCGTACTCCAACGCTCTAACTTGACCATCATCTCATCTTCTATAGCCAATAATCGCTCGCTAGCCGCTGTTGCTGCAGTGATATCAGTAGTGAACCAAGAACCATCTGCCAGCTGTTCTTGCAATTGATTTTGCTCAGTTTCTAATGCTGCGATTTCTTTTGGTAGATTATCCAGTTCGCGTTGCTCATTAAAATTAAGCTTTTTGGCCACTTTATTGGGTTTTGCAGCCGTTGGTTTGCTGGCTGTTTTAACTGCGGTATTGCTTACGGGCGCTCTAGCTGCCTTGGCTGCTTGTTCACGGTTTTTTTGTACCAGATATTCTTGGTAGCCGCCAACATACTCACTGACGACCCCTTTGCCGTCTTCATCTTCGTCAAATACCCATGTTGAGGTAACAACGTTATCCATAAATGAGCGATCATGGCTGATAAGCAAAATCGTTCCGCCAAAGCTGGCAACTGATTCTTCTAATAGCTCAAGTGTCGCCATGTCCAAATCATTGGTTGGCTCATCGAGTACGAGAATGTTGGCAGGTTTTAATAGTTGTTTGGCAAGTAGCACACGGTTACGTTCACCACCTGATAGTGCCTTGACAGGAGTACGTGCACGCTCTGGGGCAAATAAGAAGTCTTGCAAGTAGCTCATGATGTGTGTCTTGCGACCACCCACTTCTACAAAATCTGAGCCTTCTGAGACATTTTGTGCCACACTAGCTTCAAGGTCTAACTGATCGCGTAGCTGGTCGAAAAATGCAATTTTTAAATTGGTACCCAATTCGACGTTACCAGATTTTGTGACTTCGTCATCAGACATATCGAGTAGAGCTTTAATAAGTGTGGTTTTACCTGCACCGTTAGGTCCGACAATCCCGATTTTATCACCACGCATGATAGTCGTGGTAAAGTCATCAACCAGCACGTTGCCATCATACTCAAGATGTAAGTTTTTGACTTTACAGACGAGCTTGCCGCTTTTCTCACCTTGACCCATGGTGATATTCACATTACCGACTTGCTCACGACGGGCGCTACGCTCTTCGCGCAGTGCTTTTAGATCGCGAACACGACCTTCATTACGGGTGCGGCGGGCTTTGATACCTTGACGAATCCAAACTTCTTCTTGCGCCAGTTTTTTATCAAAGTTAGCGTTATTTTTTTCTTCAGCCAATAACTGTAGTTCTTTTAGCTCTTGATAGCGTGCATAACCACCTTCGCCTTGGGTGACATCATAGCTGGTCAACTGCCCACGATCTAGCTCAATGATACGAGTCGATAGTTTATTCACGAACGCTCTATCATGGGTCACGAATAATAGTGTCAGACCTTGCCAATCTAATAAAAAGTGCTCTAACCACTCAATACTATCAACGTCTAAATGGTTGGTCGGCTCATCGAGGAGGAGTACATCAGGTTTGGTAACCAATGAGCGTGCTAATAGCACACGACGTTTACGACCACCTGACAATGAAGACAAGTCGTCTTCTGGGTCTAGCCCCATGGTTTTGATAAGACGAGTTGCTTCACGTTCCAAATCCCAACCGTGTACGGCATCGATATCATGCTGCAACTCCGCCATACGCTCGCAAGCAGCCATGTCGCCATTCGCACACAAATCGGTCTGTTCGTTGTAGTTGATCAACAGATCAGCAGTACGTCGGCTACCACCCATCACAATGTCTAGGATGCGACCACTACTTTCAGGTACGTCTTGTTCTAGCATCGCAATACGTACGCTACTATTAATAATAACTTCGCCACTATCAGGTTGCAGTGAGCCATTGATCAGTTTAAACAAAGTAGACTTACCTTCGCCATTACGACCGATCAAACAGACACGTTCGCCTGCTTCAATCGAAAAGTCAATGCCATCAAGAATAGGAGCAACGCCAAAAGCGAGGTGAATATCTTTTAAATGTATCAGTGCCATAGAATATCTTAAGCTTATATAATAGTGAGGTAGGGGTTGTTGCAGAATTGCTAGCAGTATAACATGCCACTACATAACTGTAGTGAGTGTAAATGGTTTTATGCACACTATTTATAGCTACTATATTTAAACCCCACTCTCAACTTGAAATAAGCAAATCAAACTGAAGAGGCGGGTTACCAAGTTTTTTATTGAGTACAAAGCACAGATTATGCGACAGAATCTTACGAATCAATCGATGAGACAAATGCCATAAATCTCTTGCTCGTACCTTTTGTATATTAAATCGTTCTGATAACTGACCAATGACTGTTTCAACGATACGGCGGGCTTTCATTAGCCGTCTTACCACAGGTTTGGGTCTATCTTCTTTCATATTAGCTCTGAGTGGCGTTTGTAAATCTACTCCTTGAGCGTCGTAGTACGATGTCAGACTCGGGCTGATATACCCTTTATCAG
>NZ_RRYV01000106.1 GCF_014861395.1 Psychrobacter sp. FME13
TTCTTTGGGTTAGTATAGCCTCTTAGCAGTTGTCCAATTTAATTATGCCACTACACTAGACATATTAAGCACGTTAGACTTGCCGGCAGGTACCATTATCATTGATGACACCGTCAACCCTCCCTCTGATCGAGTGATGAATATACTTAACCAAGACCGTGAAGAGATATTAGCTCAATTATGCCAGAACGCAGATAGCATCAAAAAGTATATTGCCGCCGAAACCAATAACGTCGAGACCGAAGCCGTATCAGATACCGTCATCCCAAGTATTATTCGTAGTAAATACCCGACATTAGATGCCAATGAAGTACGGCAAGTACAAGAAGGCGTCATGCAATATATGGCCATTAACCGCCAAGGTGGCGTGGTTGAAGGTAAGGATATCCCTGAAGATGCGATCATCGAAAATGAGCGCTGTTTCATTAAGCAAGGCACGGAGTATGTAGATATCGCTACTCTAAATGCTGAACGAAAAAGTCAGCTCAATGAAAACGACATTATTAAAGAGCGCCACCTGCCAGCTGACGCAAAAATATATAACCCTAAAACCAAATCAAGTAGCAGCAATGATTCAAATCCTAGCAACGGCTTTGTGAAGGTTGGCAGTAAGTTTGTCAATGTGAACAACCTTCCCATCGATCTTATCAAATCAGTCAATCCCTTTCATGATGCCTATGAAGTCCTTTCTAGGACAGTCGACAAAGAAGTACTACAAACCATCAATGACGTCGTGCATGCCAGCCGTTCTACCGTCACTGAGGCAGAAGCGGTCCTGATGTGGCCAAAGATAGTTGCGTTTATCAAGAATAAAGGTCGTCAGCCTAATAGAAACTCAGAAGATGCTATCGAGCGGCGTATGACTGAAGTTATCTCCTATGTCAGAAACCAAAAAGCCAAGCGAGAAGCCAATAGTCATGATTAAACTCGATGAGATCTATCAAAGTCGTGAGTACAAAACACTAGACGATATTTTTTTAAATGACAGTACTGGTTTATTAGACGATATAAAGCCTGTCACCAAAAGCTCGGCGAATAACAGCGTTTTAGCGCAGCAGTTTGACACTATCAACCTTTTTATCGATCAACAGGGGCGCGTGCCTAGTAGCAGTGCTAGCGATATTAATGAAAAGATAAATGCTCGCCTCTTAGCTACCATACAAACCAACCACGCAAACTCGCAAGAATTGCTAGCTTTAGATAAGCATGGTTTATTGGCTACGCAAAGTACTACTTCTACCCTATCTGACGACAAACCGACTCTCTCAGATATAAGCGTGAGTAATAAAGATGATGGTTCTGAAAAGGCAGTCAGCGCTAGCACTAAAGAAGCTGAGCCGGTAACCGTGGCTGTTAGCGAGCCACCTGTTATTAACAGTCTAGATGATATTTTCAACAGTGATGACCTAGGGATTTTTGACAACATTCATTCTGAAATATTAGTCAGTGATAGTCAGCTCAATTCTCGCAATACTTATGATCAATACGATGATGAAGAAATAGCAACTCGCTTTGAATGTAAGGACTTTTATAAGTTTGAGGCAACCTTTGAGCGTATATCTCACGCCATTCAAACGGGGGCTTTTACTAAAACTAACTTTTCATCAGTGAAAGATATCAACATTGGCAGCGTCTTCGTCTTAAACGGGATTTTGTGTTATGTAGCGGATATATACCAAGCAGAGAATCGAAAGAATGAGCGTAACCAGCAACGACTTCGTCTGGTATTTGCTAATGGTACTGAATCTAATATGCTCATCCGCTCATTGGCTACCGCTCAATATAAATATGAAAACAGCTATCAGCTACTCATTACTGATCCCGACTGGATGGATGATGAATTGGCCAAAAACTTTGGAGACGATCGGCAACTTACTGGTGTCATTTATGTTGCTAAGCTGACTGATACGCCAAACAACTTAGCGCACTATAAACACCTGCATAAAGTTGGTTTCTCAACACTTACAGGAGAGGCGCGTACTAAGCACTCGATTAGAGATACTGCCTTCTTGCAACAGCCCGTAGATATCATTGCTGAGTGGCAGGTATATGATGCTAATGCTCGTAGTGTGGAAGGTGTACTGCATGCCTTCTTCTATGATCAAAGAGTCAAAGTATCCTTAAAAGCAGCAAACGATAATCTCTACAAGGCAACAGAGTGGTTCAACGTTCCCCTTGATGAGATTGAGAAAGCCATTAATCTGGTTATCGCCGGGGACATTAAAAACTATCGAATGGATGGTGCGGCTGGCAAGGTGGTTTTGAAGTAATGAGCGTTTTTAGAATTAACTTACATCTATAACTCAAAATTGTTAGATGTGATTTCCTATAACATTGCGGGTCTGCAAATCGCATTTATAGATGTACTGATTACTTACCAAAATGTGAAAATGCTATATCACTAGTTCATCTGAGCCTTTCCATACAAGGATTTCACTACAAATGGCTAATAATAAGATTTCTCAGGTGGCTTTGTTAAGCTCGGGGTATCTTCTATTGCTGTCTTAGATTGTTGGTATTCGAAACTTGTTTTGGTGATATTAGCAAAGCTGCAATAGCTATCAATCATCAGGCTGTTAATACCCATTAATTTACAGATAATATATTTTGGAGCCATCTGCTTGAGTGCTTTAAACAGCTGAGGGTGATGGATATCTTTCGAAAATACCAACTTGACAACCTCAGCCCATGCCAGCATCTGAATATCTTGGATGCTTTCTGGTGTAATTAAGCATGGGTACTTATCTGAGCTACTTGATATCAATATGTTATCGACCCTAGCAAAATCGTTAACAAAATACAGTGTGCTGCCATTTCCCGCTATCAACCTTAGAGGTGGTCGATAGAATTTGTCTAAACCGAAAATGTCTATTTCAGTATTTCTGGATCTAAACCGTTGCCATAGAGTGAGTGCATCCTCAGCGTGAGGATGGATAATAAACTTAGCTTTACTCAAATCAATAAGTTTCTGGCTTGGCTTTAAATTAATTTTTTTCATATTATTTTATATATAGTGAATTTTATTCATGCTATATAAAATATACCTAGGTGTCAATATCACAGATTTTACAGCTGCTAGACTTGCGAATTTAACCACTATTATGTTGACTACAGTTTTATCGCACCCACAAAAAAACGCGGAATCCATTGATACACTGGGTTCCGCGTTTTAATATTTACTGTCATCTTATCTAGGTGACATGATTAAACTCAGGGTTTGATTATTATCGGAGTTTGTATGTTGCTTACTAGAAGTATCTAAGAGTAGGGATTAAAACCCTAGCGTTATTCAAATTGTTTAAATGCTTCAATAATTTCGTTCAAATTTGCATCATCATTAATAGGTATTGACTGGCTCTGCAAGAGCTCTACAGATTTTGACTGAGTTGTTTTACCATAAATACCATCAATTTCTACTTCCGGATAGGTTTGATGTAGCAATTGCTGTATAGCAACAACTTTTTCACCTTCTGATGAATACTCATCATTGATAGAATCGATAAGTGACTGTCTAAACTCCCGCTCTTCAATTATCTTAGTCATAGGGTTTTGATTTCTTAAATACTGACAAGCCCCGGGATAGTAATGAACAGGCTTTAACAGAGCCAAACATTTTTCATCAAACTGTGTTTTCTGCTCATCTGTCAGCAAGTTATTATAAGCCCAAGTAAATGGTTGATAATTTAATTTTGGTACGATTTGATAACCAGCAGAAACACCGTAGATACTACCAATAATCCAGACGATACCTAAGCCCTTGAGGCACTTCTTAAAAACCTCTTTATGCCGCAAATTTTGACGGTACTCCTCAGGTACGTTATGACTTTTGAAACCGACTATAAATGCACTAATAATAACAATGGGTATGGTAAAAATAGTAAAAAATATAAATAATCCAAACAATGAATATAAAATATAGATAGGGAATTCTAACCAGTGAAACCCATAATTAAATATAAAATTTTCAAAAGCCGACTCTGTCCAGAATAGAACAAAAATTACCGATAATACACCCCAAATGGCCCACGTTAAGCCATGATATGGTGGCGAAACCTTATCTAAAATTGCGGTAACAGCATCAGAAAAAGTCCGACTGGCTTCTGAACTAATATAACCTTGGCATGCATTAGTAATAATGTGACTGACATCCATGTCATCTTTCGTACGCTCATTAGCAATGGTCTTAAGAGCACTACTTAAAACTGGTTGGTCGATAAAATGATTAAAAAACTTAACCGCTGATTGTTTACGAACCTTTCCTTGCTGTTCCTTAATTTCTAATAGTTCAGCTATCTCTTCTTTAAAGAGCTGGTCAAAAATAGGAGGACGTATGAATGGATATATAGGTATGCCTAAACCTGCGACTGTATAATATTCGGAGCGAAGATCTGTAATTATCTCGGTAGTATAACTATTACCATAATACATAAATTGCTCAATATTATAGTCTGGACTACTTTTTTTATAATGCGTAAATTCTACTCTTGAGAATGTAAACTCATGTCCCTTATCGGCTAATAGTTGCACAATTTGATCAGCATGTAGATCACCCGTTATCTTATAATAGGATTTTGGATTAGCGACTACGTCTGTACTACGGTATAAAGTAAAAAAACATAGTCCACCACATGTAGGACAGGTTACCCTCCCCGAGCCTCCACACCCCCCACAAGTTACCCTGCCAGTGCCAAAACACCCACCACAGTTCACCCATCTAGAGCGGGAAATATTTTGTTTTGAATAACTATCATAAACAGTATAAAACTCTTGTTTTCTACCCCCACCACCACAGCTATAGCAAATGTTCCAACCAACACCCCCACAGCCTCCACAATTCACCCTACCATATGCGTTACAGTGCCCACAGTCATAGCTATAAGAGTGCGTGCCTAAACTTGTAATAGTCGTTTTTGACTTAGAGATAAGGAGTCCATCAACTCCTTGATTACTTAAATTGGTCAGAAAGTTTTGTCTTAGTGATGTATCATTACATGCTGTTTTGAGGTTATTCTGATGGTGGTTTTTGAATTTACTAAGGTTGTAGCCATAGTGGCTATTACTAGGGTTCCCACCCGCAATCTCTTGGTCACTCCAACTCGCATAAAACTCCCATTTAACAGTAATAAGCAAATCGAATGGCTCAACCGTAGATGACACTAGATTAAGTTCATCACCTTTAACTTGATTTCCATCAATAACATCTCGTACTTTTGACAATAGATCAAATGGTAGTATTTTAGAGGCATATTCCATGATTTATCCTTCCTAGTATGCAGAGGCAAGTATGAATCAGTCATTATCTTAACAATTTATGACTAACTCCCCACTCTACCCTTCTTAAACTGTGACCCATGCTGTCAAATCCGTAGAACCAAACTTGGGAGATTTTAATTACGCAGCCTGACGATAGTAGTCAAACCACACCTGTCTTGGCGCTCGATAGCCCAAGCCCTTTTGAATCCTAGTCTGATTATAATACAGCTCAATATACCCAATGATATCGCTAGTGGCTGCAAACCTCGTTTTATAATCTTGATGATATACTAGTTCATTCTTCAAGACGCCCCAGAAGCTTTCTATAGGTGCGTTGTCATAGCAATTACCTTTGCCGCTCATTGAGCCTGTAAACTTATGCTGCTCGATAATCTTATGGTACGCATGGCTACAATATTGGCTACCTCTATCTGAATGAACAATCAGTCCTTGAGTAGGTCGTTTGTTCTTGATTGCCATATTGAGTGCACGGCATACTAAATCAGCGGTCATGCGCTTATTGATAGCGTAGCCGACAAGCTCTTTGGTGTATAAATCTTTCACTCCAGCTAAATATAACCAGCCCTCAGCAGTCCAGATATAGGTAATGTCGCTGACCCATGCTTCGTTAGGACGCTTAGCGTCAAACCTCTGATCTAAAACATTGTCATAGACCAGCTTGTTGTGGTTTGAGTCAGTAGTGACTTTAAAGCGCTTATGACGACGGCATTTGATGCCGTGTTCCTCTTTGATGCTTCTTACCATATACAGGCTAATGTTGTGGCCTTGTTTGCTTAGATGAGCATGCAATCGATCTACGCCATAACGTTCTTTCATTTCACTGTGAGCGGCTTTAACTAGTAGCTCGCACTGATTGCGGTGTACCTGCTGTTCGCTGATGTCACGACTTAGCCAATCGTAGTAGCTTGAGGGCTTAACGCTTAATACACGGCACATAGTAGTGGTGCTAAATATCTGACGATTGTCTTTGATAAAAGCGTACTTTACGGGCTGTTTTTCGCGAAGTACGCGGTCGCCTTTTTTAGAATCTCGCGCTCCTCTTCAGCCACTTTGAGCTGACGCTTGAGCTGCTTTATTTCTTGAAGAGCACTCATAAGGTCAGGATCATATTGCTCTGTGCCAACAAGCTTGCCTTGATTGGCTTTGTTATGCCAGTTTGATAGCGTTTGCATAGCAATACCTAACTGCTTTGCAGTAGCTGAGATATTGCCATTATTATCTGCTACCTTCTTGACAGCTTCAGCTTTAAATTCGTTACTGTAGGTTCTTAATTTCTTGGTCATGGTAAACTCCTATAATTGTGCTTAGTTTACCAAGTTTAGTTGTACGGTTTCTTCAGCATAGCTCAATCGGTGCAGCGCCCACATAACGCCCTGGAGTGAGTACATAATCATTGGCTTTAATCTCATCCAGTGTCGCTGACTTACAGAAGCCTGCGTCGTCTTCATACGCCTCATAGCCGCCAGCGTGCTGCTTTCTCGATAGCTGGGATAGCGCTTCTAGAATCACTGCCCGTACGTAGGTGGTGGATGTATCATTAGTAGCTGTCACACCATTCTTAAAAGTAGGCCACTTTTTAATAATAATCTTTTCCACTTGTTGCACTACCGGATCGTTGCCTTTTACCTTTGGGTCGAGCGCAACTAGGGTATACGGAATGATATCCGATTTTACTTTTTTCCTTGTTAGGTTTTTTTCAAGTTCTTTTACCGCCTTCTTCAGGTTTTCAATGTTTTCCGTAACATCAGTTTTGATATGCTGTTCGTTAAGATAGGTTTGAAGTATTGACTCAGTCATTCAAATTGTCCTTTTTTCTTGTTCAATAAATAGAACATCAAAGATTACTATATATTTTAACCGCTTACTTTGTCCCATTTTAGTGGTTTATAACACCCCAAGTATGAAGTTTAATCTTCCCGAGTGAATTTGTTAATATTGCGGTTTGTTAAGTCAAGCAGCCTAATATTTTTATTACGAATAGAATAACCAAACCAATTCCTACAAAACTTGTAACCCTAAAGGTAAATCTGAATACAGCTCCATAAGTTAATATTTTGCTAAAATAATTTCGATTCTTATTTTCTTCAATTAAGTTTGCATTCTCATTTATGAATATACCAATGGCGCTGTCTGAATTATTTTCTAGTGTTTCTAATATTGACTCTGACTGCTTAATTAAAAATGAAGTTCTCTGGTCTAGCTTCCAAAAAACAATAGATACTAAAACAACGAATATACTTAAAAATGTACCCATGTACAGAAGATCATTGGACGCTTGAAGAGTTGCTCCAATACCCGCACCCAAACCCGCTATAAAAAATAATTAAATAAAGTTGTTCTTTGGCTAGAATGCAATTCAAAATACTTCCATGCGTGCTCAAAAGCTTGCTCAGAACTTATCCTATTGGTCATAGATATCTCTACTTTATAGTTCTTGATTTAATCATAAAACAGGCTAATTACTTATCTACAGTGTGATTTTACTCTAAGCTATGTCTTATAGACTCCTTCAATATGTATGTATGCTAATCTAAATAAGGTTAGCCCTGTTTAAAGCAGCTCTATTTTAACAAAATATGACAATAAGTTCTCAAGTAAAGCTCACCGTTTATTAGTAATTTATCTAAGCACTATCCTAATATTTTTTGTTGGTATAATAAAAAATATATTTAAATAAATTATTCTAAATCAATAATTTAAGATTAATATGTGGTTTATACTGGGCCCAGCACACATTGCAAAAAACAAAAACCCTTACAGTAATTACAGTATGCTTTATTATGTGGCGGATATCTATCATGCGGAGCAGCGCGAAAATGAGCGTAACCAGCAGCGACTACGCTTAATATTTGCTAACGGTATTTAGTCCAATATGCTTATTCGCTCTTTAGCTACTGCTCAATATAAATATGAAAACAGCTACCAGCTAATTATTACTGATCTTGACTGGATGAATGATGAGCTCGCCAAAAAACTTGGAGACGAGCGACAACCTATATAAGGTGATAGAGTGGTTCAAAGTTCCCTTTGATGAAATAGAAAAAGTCATTAATCTGGTTATCACTGGGGACATTTAAAACTATCGCATGAATGGTGCGGCTGGCAAGGTGGTTATAAGATAGTAAGCTTTTGCAAACGAAATTCATATCTATATTTTAAAATAGTTAGATGTGATTACCTATAATATTGCGGGTTTGCAAATCGCATTTATAGAAATACTTATTATCAGCCAAAACTTGAATATGCTATAGCGATATTTCATCTAAGCTAGGATTGATAAGGCCTACACTATAAATTATGAATAATAAGATTTGTCAGGTGGCTTTGTGAAAGTCGGGGTTTGAAGTGACAATCGCTTTATATTTTCATTCACCCCTTAAACCATTACTTTATCGAGCTAATTATGTTAGACCCTTCCCTTTTACAAGCTTATCATCAAACAAATTATCACTTTGGTGACACCTTACTTAATATTGGTAAGCCGTCTCCAAAAGCTGCTGCTCTATTACAGGAATTTGATCCTGCTGGCGGATTGTTTATTACAGCTTGGAACCCATTGGGAAAAGAGCTTACGCTTGAAGACAACCAGAAAGCCAGTCAAAATTTAAAAGCAGAGTTGCTGATACGAGGCCTGAATGTAATTGATGGTTATGGTGTAAGTAAGGACGGTAAGTGGCGAGAAGACAGCTTCTTTACTTATCCGATAGATGAAGAAACCAGCCTCAAATTGTGTTGTGACTTCAGCCAAAATGCCGTGGTCTATGTCAGCTCTGATGGACTGCCTGAATTGCTAATAAACCCTAATTTTTATTTGAATAAATAATAGCTATCAAGAGAAAGCCTGAATGGTTAAATAGGCTAATCCGGTGTGCTGCATCCTTAATTAAGAATCTTAATTTTCACTATAAGCTACTAAATGTTAACGGAATTATCAATGGAAACAATAACAGTCACAGAAGGCGACTACGAATCCCCAGCCTTTGTTACCAAAGATGAATGGAAACAAATACTGTCTAATAAAGACATAATTAAGCGCAGCTATATAGATGCCTTAATAGCTTTTTATTTAGAACCTGGTCATAAATCTACCTGCAAAGCTCTTGGTGATAAGTACAATCTACATCACAATATTTTCAATGTCGCTATCACTCAATTCGGTAAGCAGGTTCAAAAACAACTGAATAGATTCCAAATCGTCAGTAATGACGGTAGTCAAATCTATTGGCGAATTGCCATGACAGGCAGATATGACTCAAGCAATTTATTTGAGTGGAAAATGCGAGATGAGCTGGTAGAGGCGATGAAAGATTTAAACTTTGTGGACAACAACTATAAAGATATGAAGATGACATTGAATCAAAACGAACAATATGATTTTACTTGGATACCAGCCTTCAAAGCAATTTCGGATTGGCTAGTTGACTTTGAAGACAAGCAAGAAGATTTAGTCGACATTCTCATAGAGATTGGAGTAAACAATGGCCTTCAGGATCAATTAATAAAAAATGAGAAAAGTAAAGTTAAGGTCATGGACCCCTTCTCATTCTTTTCATTAATAATGAAATATGGTGAAGCTCGAAGCCTTCGAACTCTTACCAAGTTACTTACTAAGCTAGAATTACAAAATCTTATACCAACTGATTTAAATGGTTTGCCTAGATCAAACCCACAGAAGGTATGGATGTTTCCATACGGTTATATAAGAAAGCCTGAGTATATCCCTATGCTTTGGAAGATATTTCACCAAGCACGTGATCATAATGTTGATGGGGATTTATTCGACTCTGCTATGCAGATTCCTGGTACCGCTTTTACCAAACTTACCCAAAATTTATTTTACATAGACCCATCAAATTACTTACCTGTTGATAGTCAAACTCGTCCTTGGCTCACGTCTAAAAACATTGATGCTCCTAAAGATGGTTGGCATAATTATCAAGAAACCATGGATAAATTAGCCTCGAAAACCGATCAGACTTTCTATGAGATTTCGTATGAAGCATGGCTATTAAATAAAAATAAAGCTAAAGCTAAAACCTCTAATACTGTTTCATCCAAAAGTACTGAATATGAGATCGATGACGATTATATACCACAGCTACTAAACCGAATCTTATACGGCCCTCCTGGTACAGGTAAAACCTATAAAACAACAGAACTTGCTGTAGTGAACCGCCCCGAGATTGTCGGAGACTCAACTTTCTGAGAGAATACGACAATGAA
>NZ_RRYV01000107.1 GCF_014861395.1 Psychrobacter sp. FME13
GTACTACGCTATGCTTTAGGTTGGCAATATATCTCTGGTTTTGCGTAAGTCCTAAAGGTGCTATATAAGCCATATTTGCATTGGCTCATGTCTAGCGTTGCTTACTGACATTGGAAACGTAAAATACAACCGATAGGGAGGTGGTATTGCTAAAAATTGGTGCATCTATAGTGGTTGTTTGTGCTATTTTGGTGCAGGTAATGGCTTGTGAGAAAGCCAAGCACAGTTAACATAGGCTTGAGCCTTGATGAATAGTGTTGAGTGTTCTAATTAGGAGTAAGTTGGCATAAGGATTGTATGCATAGGATGATATTGTCATTTTTATGAATTGTTATAGCACTGGGTCTATATGATCGCTCTAATGATCGACCTCTCCGTAATACGATGGTGTATGATATTTGACGTTCAACATGGCCTAACGAGTAGATGAGTATATAAAATGAGCTGGGCTTCCTCTTTAGCTTTAGATTTTGACAGCATAAAAAGTAGGCATGTTGCCCAAGATACTGCTGCAACTGCGCCTAAAACGCGGCTATATCGTCGTAAGCATACGGGCGCATTGATGGTACAGCGACCGTTATACCCTGAGCCGTGCATGCAGCAAGGTATTTGTCATATATTGATGTTGTATCCTCCAGCCGGTATCGCCGGTGGTGATACGCTGAATATTGACTTGCGTTTGGATGATGGTAGCCATACGGTTATCACCACACCAGGGGCGGGTAAATGGTATGGCAAAGACAGTATCAGCAAAAAAAATAAAGTTGCAGCCGATCAATCAATCATCGTCGAAAATAGGGCAGTCGACGTGGATATAACCACAGATAACAATGCTACTACACAGCATATGGCTGAACATGCCAGTCAACAGGTACAGGCCAGTTTAGACACAAATACTCGCTTAGAGTGGTTACCACAAGAGAGTATTGTTTATAACGAAGCCAATATGCATGCGACGAGTCGCTTTGATTTAACAGACTCATCTAGCTTACTAACGTGGGAGATTAGCGTGTTTGGGCGGCAAGCTTATGATGAGCAGTTTTTGCAAGGACATTACCATACTGGGCTGAATATTTACCGTAAAGGGCGAGTTATCGTGGCAGAACGAGTGGCTCAATCAGCCCAAAGTCGCTGGTTTACTTCGCATCTAGGACTGGCAGGTCAGCATGTTTATGGGTCGTTTTGGGCGGTACCGAGCTTAAAAGATATCTATGAGAATCCAATCACACAGACATCAAAATCAGAAAAATCAACAGCGACCACACAAGCTGCAGCTAAACAGGCGTTAACCCATTACCTAGACAGCACAGTATTGGCATTACGTCAGGCAATCGCTGAATTTGAGTTGCCTGTCTACTGCACTCATAACTATCAAGCAGTCAATATCCGTTATATTGGCTCGGATGTACGTGGCTGTTTTGAGGCTTTTTATCAGTTAAGAGAAGTGTTGCGTGAGCACTGGTGGCAGCTTGAGTTGTGTCGACCCAGAATTTGGGACACCTGATCTTTTGTTATGTACTTATTATTAGATGCTGTTTGTTAAGTACTATTTATTAAGTACTGTTTGACGTGGTATGAAATTAATATGATATTAATATGATGTGAAAAAGCCACCATCGCTGTTTTGATTAAGGCACTCAAGTTTTGAAGTACGTACTCTGCGACACAGAATATTATAAATACAATAAGGAAACCTCATGCATCTGACTCCGACAGAAAAAGACAAACTCATGCTATTCACGGCCGGTATGGTGGCTGAACGCCGGAAGAACCGTGGTGTTAAGCTGAACTATCCAGAAGCCATCGCTTATATCAGCATGCTACTCATGGAAGGGGCGCGAGATGGTAAAAGAGTCGCTGAGTTGATGAGTGAGGGCGCTACCTATCTGTCTGCTGATGATGTGATGGAGGGTGTGGCAGAGATGGTGGATGAAGTGCAAATCGAGGCAACATTTCCTGATGGCACCAAGCTGGTGACGGTACATAACCCCATCGTATAGCACTGTATCTTACCGAAATGATAATTATAAAATAAGGCGGCTCTCATGCAAGCAGGTGAATATAATATTCAAGATGGCGATATTACGTTGAACCAAGGACGAAAGGTGCAAAGTATCAGCGTCGCCAATACAGGCGATCGACCTATCCAAATTGGCTCGCATTATCACTTTTATGAAGTTAATGACGCTTTGGATTTTGAACGTGAGCGGACGCGTGGTTATCGCTTGAATATTATCTCTGGTACGGCAGTACGCTTTGAGCCTGGACAATCACGAGAAGTGGAGCTGGTGGCCTTTGCTGGTAAGCAGGAAGTATATGGCTTCGCTGGTCGAGTAATGGGTGCAGCTAACTCGGACGCAGCATCGAATAATACAGATAATGAGCGCCCTACAGCGACATCACAAAAGAAAGTGAGTCGGCATATTTATGCTGAGCATTTTGGCCCGACAACAGGCGATAAGGTTCGTTTAGCGGATACAGAGCTTTGGTTGCAAGTTGAGGCTGATTTGACCAGTTATCAGGATGCTGATCCAGTAGGTGCATTACAGGGTAGTGAGCGCTCTAATAAATCTACTGAGATAAAAGGCGAAGAAGTTAAGTTTGGTGGTGGTAAAGTCATTCGTGATGGCATGGGACAAGGGCAATTATTAGGTGCTGACGTCGCGGATACGGTGATTACCAATGCATTGGTCATGGATTATACCGGTATTTATAAAGCAGATGTGGGCATCAAAGACGGTCGTATTAGCGGTATTGGCAAAGCGGGTAACCCTGATATTCAGCCTGGCATTGATATTGCGATTGGTGGTGCGACCGAAATAATCGCTGGTGAAGGAAAAATCCTAACAGCAGGCGGGATTGATAGCCATATTCATTTCATTGCACCGCAGCAGTGCGAGACAGCGCTGATGTCAGGGGTCACTACGATGCTTGGCGGTGGTACAGGGCCTGCACAAGGTACGCTGGCGACTACCTGTACACCAGGTGCTTATCACATCGGCTCGATGCTCAAATCTACTGACAGTATTCCTATGAATATTGGGTTACTAGGTAAAGGTAACGTGAGCGTGCCAGAGCCGATAGCCGAGCAAATCGAAGCTGGTGCTGTGGGGCTAAAGCTACATGAAGATTGGGGTACTACGCCGCAAGCCATCGATAACTGCTTGAGCGTCGCTGACAACTACGATGTGCAAGTAGCGATTCATACGGATACCTTAAATGAAAGTGGTTATCTAGAAAGCACGCTAGGCGCTTTTAAAAACCGCTGTATTCATACCTTTCATACCGAAGGTGCAGGCGGTGGGCACGCCCCTGATATTCTCAAAGCCATTGGTGAGTCGCATGTATTGCCGTCCTCTACCAATCCAACCAGACCATATACCGTCAATACCATTGACGAGCATCTCGATATGCTGATGGTCTGCCATCATCTAAGCCCTGCCATCGCTGAAGACGTGGCGTTTGCAGAAAGCCGTATCCGCCAAGAAACCATCGCCGCTGAAGACATCCTGCATGATTTGGGCGCGATTTCGATGATGAGTAGTGATTCTCAAGCCATGGGCCGAGTAGGTGAAGTGGTCATTCGCACGTGGCAGACCGCGCACAAAATGAAAGTCCAACGCGGTCATCTCGCTCCAGATGCGACGGCAACCACGGAATATGAGAAACAGTACATCACACTGACAGACTATGATCAAAGCGCGGATAACGATAATTTTCGCATCAAGCGTTATATCGCAAAATACACCATAAATCCTGCCATTACCCATGGTATAAGCGATATGGTCGGTTCTATCGAAGTGGGGAAGTGGGCGGATCTAGTATTATGGTCTCCTAAGTTTTTTGGGGTAAAACCCGAGTGCATCATCAAAGGCGGGCTCATCGCTGCTGTTCCGATGGGTGATATCAATGCCTCTATCCCAACACCTCAGCCAGTACATTATCGTCCTATGTTTGCCGCGTATCCAAAATCTATTGCCCAAACTAGCATTACCTTTATGTCGCAAGCGGCTATCGATAAGCAAGTAGATAAGCACCTTGGCTTGACCAAAGTCATTCAGCCAGTACATGGTATCCGTCAAATCCGTAAAAGTGATATGCGCTTTAACAGCTATTGCCCTGAGATGGATATCAACCCTGAGACTTATGAAGTACGCGCTGATGGTGAGCTATTAACTTGTGAGCCTGCCGATGTATTACCCATGGCGCAGCGTTACTTTTTGTTTTAAGTGTTCCTTTATTTGAAGAGCTCTGTTCTTCCAAGCGCCTTGTTCTTCCAAGTACTTTGTTATCCTAAGCATTTTGTGATGCTGATTTTTTAGTGTTTTATGTCCTAACAGTTTGAGCCACAACAGCCAGAGTATAATAATGATGAAGATATTCAATACCCGTTTAAGTGATTTGAGTGACATGCAACAAGCTCAATTAGCAAAGCAGCAGCAAACTGATGACTATCTACTGCTAGACTTTGATACTCGTCAGCATTCTCGTTTTAAGGCCGCTACTGTGTCAGGTGAGAGCGTCGGCGTTGATTTACCGCGGACAGGCACACTCAAAGGTAATGATGTCTTGATTGATGAAGCCGGCGAGTTGATCCAAGTCATCGCTAAACCTCAGGCAGTCACTAAAGTCACCGCTGATGATGTTTTCACCTTAATGAAAGGGGCTTATCATCTAGGCAATCGACATGTGCCACTAATGTTTGACCACAGTGTTGACGCTGGTGACGCAGGCTATGCGTTGTATTTTGAAAACGACCATGTACTGGCGCAAATGTTAGAGCGTCTTGGATTGCAGGTTGCAGAGGCATCAGTACCGTTTGAGCCTGAAACAGGGGCTTATCAATCAGGGCACGGGCATTCGCACAGTCATTCTCATACACATTCAAATAGTGACTTAGATGGTCATGAACATAACCATGAACACGGTCATTCACATAGTCATACGCATGGCACGTCAAATAGCCACGAACATGTAGGTCATTAATGATGGATACGGTTAGGTTTGGTAGTCAACGCAATCACAATCGTCAGCTTGGACAAGTGCTTATGCTGGCATCGAGTAACTTACCTATCGGCAGCTATACGTATTCACAAGGGGTGGAAGCGGCGATTGAGTCAGGTGTGATTCATGATGAACAAAGTACGCTCGAATTCATGCAAGACTATTTGCAGCTTGCTATCTTGGATTACGAGTTACCGATATTAGCATTGATCATGCAAGCCCTTGATAAAGGGCATGAAGCCCTAGCGGCAGCCCTCGCGCAAGACTACCATGCGAGCTTAGAGAGTAAAGAGTTTGTGCTTGAGTCTCAGCAATTGGCACAAGCAATGGTGTCTTGGCTTAATGAAGTGCTGGGCCTAGGTATACCTGCTGAAATACCTGACAATGGTTACTTACCACTTTTTGCTCATATTGCTCAGCATTGGGAATTACCGATAGCTCAATCAATGACAACTTATGGGTTTGCTCAATTAGAAAATATGGTATTGGCAGCGGTAAAGACAGTGCCACTAGGGCAAATGGCAGGACAACGCGTTCTTTGGCAATTACAAAATGATCTGGCGGCGCAGGTTGATGCTGCTAGTGATAACATACAGCGCGTCTTTGATGATGTGATGGCGTCACCAGACAGTATTGATTATCTAGATTTAGAGATAGTCCAAGTTCAGGATATTGTTGAAGATCAAGATGTTGAACAGTTGTGCCAAGAGCTCTATGAGTTACTCAATATATCTAACAACTTACCCAATTTGGCGACTCTCTCAAGTATGCACGAAGAGCAGTACAGTCGATTGTTCCGCTCATAGCTCTATGCTTAGATATGTTCAGTTAGGTCTGTCCAAATTGGTCTGTCTACTTGGATCTACTTACATTGCTCCGATTTTATAATAATTCTATATCAACCGTTTAAGGAACACATTATGTCTTTGACCCCGCTACAACCAAAAACTTCGCAAGGTACCAGTCCTACTAATGTATCGACATCTGGTTTATCTTGCTTACGCCTCGGTATTGGTGGTCCTGTTGGTAGCGGCAAGACGGCATTGACCTTGCGCCTATGCCAAAACATGCGTGATACCGTCAACATGGCAGTAGTGACCAATGATATTTATACCAAAGAAGATTCAGAGTTTTTGACTCGTAATGATGCCATGCCTGCTGAGCGCATTCGCGGTGTAGAAACCGGCGGCTGCCCGCATACTGCTATCCGTGAAGATGCCTCTATCAACCTGACAGCGATTGCTGAGCTGCAAGCGACTTTTGAAGGATTGGAGATGATTATCATTGAATCAGGTGGCGATAATTTGGCGGCGACATTTAGCCCAGAGCTATCAGATTTGACGTTATACGTTATCGATGTGTCGGCAGGTGATAAGATACCTCGCAAAGGTGGACCTGGTATTACTAAGTCTGATTTATTGATTATTAATAAAACGGATCTCGCACCAATGGTAGGTGCATCACTAGAAGTTATGGCGCGTGATGCCAAAAAGATGCGCGGCGACAAACCTTTTATCTTTAGCAATATGAAAACAGGTGAAGGGCTAAATGAGATTATTGCCTTTATCAAAGAGCAGGGCATGCTTGCTTAGTCAGTAGGAGTAGCAGACGAGCTGATATCATTCGACTATAAATAATAAGGAAAAATCACATGATAAAAAGTATAGAAAAATCTAATTTTTCACAAGCTCTATCCTCTCGTAACATAGTGGCTGGCTCCACGGTGATGATGACAGCATTAATATTACCTTCACTAGCACAGGCACACTCAGGTCATATTCATTCAACCACTGCGCATACGTCATCGCTGTTAGGGACTTTGCAAGCGGGGCTGATGCACCCGATAACTGGTTTTGACCATTTGTTTTTGGCAGTTGGCATGGGTATGTTGTTTTATGGACTGAAAAAGACTCGTCTAGGGTTAATGTCATTGGCAGCAGGGTTGTCGTTGGGTGCGATATTGGGTGCGATATTGGGTACGGCTGGCGTTCTGATTGGTGGTATTGCATTTTCCACGTCATCTGGGTGGGTTGAGATGGCTATCTCATTGTCGGTAGTTATACTGGCTATGGTCTTGATGAGTCATAAAAGTAGACAAGAAGCATTTTCTACGCAAACAAGTAAGGCAACTACGCCAAACATTCAGCAGCTGTCGTTGTTTGGCTTTGGTGGTCTAGCTGTCTTTCATGGATTGGCGCATGCAATGGAGATGCCAGCAAATGCTGGTGTGAGTGGTCAGCTAGGGTTTTATGCCGGAATGTTGGTCACGATGCTAGCACTGTACGCAGTTGGTACACTGATTAGTCAGCAGCTACAGCAGCGATTGGGTAGTAGCTTATGGGTACAGCGCGGTCTAGTGTTGCTAGGATTGAGTGCCGTATTTGCACCTGTGTTGGTTTAAGCGTTTTTGGCGCTACAAATAAGGTGTCTGTAGACTCGATAGTTATGATTGACATTAGCTATCGAGCCCTATAAAAAATGCGCCCCTGATCAAAAGATCAGGGGCGCATTTTGGTTTTGATAACCGACTATAGCCTATCTAAAAAGACAGCTTGTCGTATCAATTACATGCCTTGCTGCTGTTGTTGCTGAGCGGCTAGCAAGTCTTGGTAGCTAACTTCTTTGTCAGTTACTTTGCCTTGACCGATCAGATAGTCAACGACTTGGTCTTCTAGTACGACAGACTCAATGTTCGCGCGCTGCTGCTTATCATTGGTGTAGTACTCGATGACTTCAGCTGGATCTTCGTAGTTTTCAGCGGCTTCTTTGATGAAGGTTTCAACACGCTCTTGATCTACTTCTAGGCCTTTAGTATCGATAACACGGGCAACGATGATGCCAAGACGGGCAGCACGTAGCGCTTGCTCTTCAAATAGCTCATTTGGTAGCATGTCTTTATCGAAGCTGTCAGCGTTAGCGCCGAACTGCTGAGAAAAACGTTGCATCATCATGTTGCGTTGACGCTCGATTTCTTGCTCTAGCATAGCGTTTGGCACGTCAAACTCGTTCTTTTCTAGCAATGCGTCAAATGTTGCTTGCTTAACTTGGCTACGCGCAGCGTTTTTGATTTCGCGTTCCATGTTTTTGCGTACGTCTTCTTTCAACTTCTCAACGCCGCCTTCTTTTACGCCGAATAGTTCTAGGAACTCTTCATTGATTTCAGGTAGCTTAGATCTTTCAACTAATTTCACGTTGATTTTGAACTGGGCTTCTTTACCCGCTAAGTTTTCAGCTTGGTAGTCTTCTGGGAAAGTTACGTCGATGATTTTTTCTTCGCCAGCTTTCATGCCTTTGATACCAGCTTCAAAACCAGGAATCATTTGGTTGCTACCGATGACCAGTTTGAAGTCTTCAGCTGATCCGCCTTCGAATTTTTCGCCGTCGATTGAACCTTCAAAGTCGAAAGTGACTTGGTTGTCTTTCGCAGCCATGCCCTTTTTCTCAACGAATTCTTCACGTTGCTTTTGTAGGTTTTCGATCATAGTGTCAACGTCTTCTTCACTAACTTGTGCAGTGTGACGCTCAACTTCAATCTCATCGATACCTTGTACGTCAACTTCTGGGAAGATTTCAACAGTGGCTTGATATACCAAGAAATCATCTTCAAGTTTTACGTCGTCGATGTTAGGCATGCCAACAGCGCGGATGTCTTCAGATTTAATCGCTTCAAATACAGTATCGCGGATCACATCGTTGATAACTTCTTGTTGAATGCCAGCACCGTACTGAGAGCGGATGTGTGACATAGGGACGTTACCTTTACGGAAACCGTCAATCTTGGCAGTTTTCGCAACTTGGCGAATACGGCCTTCAACTTTGTTTTGAATTTTTTCAACGGGTACTTTAACCGTGAGCTGGGTTTCTTTATTAGATAGCTTGTTGGTTGTGACTTGTAAATCTGTAGCCATGTTCATTACACCTTTAGGATTAAATAGTACTTAGAGTTAAACAGTACTTGGAGTTAAATGGTAATAGACAACTGCGCCTCAAAATATGGCTGAGGATACAATTGCCGTTGGAATAAATAGGGGATAGTGGTAGTCAACAGCTTTACAATGAGTGATTATAGCAATCGCCTTTAGCACTCAACGGGACTGACATATAAAACTGTTTATCTTAGTAAATGCTACCAATTATCAATAATAAACCGTTAATGCAGCGCATAATAACGCTTATTGGTGAATTATACAGCCAAATAACGGATTTCAACAAAATTTTAAAAGTAGAACAGTATAATCTATCTGATTATTAAAGTAAAAATTATCTGTTTTGCTACTCGTTCACTTAAAATTTACTATGTCATCTGTTTCGCTTTAGGTACTATTTATATGTTTATGCGAGTTATACATTTATGCTGAGGCATGCTAGATATAAACGAGAGCGAATATGACAAAAACAGGTTATAAAGGCAACTGTGCTAATAGCTGCTGGATTGCCTGACCACGATGACTGATGCTATTTTTATCAGCAGCGCTCAGACTGGCCGCACTGGCTTGCAAATCAGGTAACCAAAATAATGGGTCGTATCCGAAGCCGCCGTCACCATATAGAGAATCCAAGATTTCGCCATGCCATAGACCTTGAGCGATGATCGGTAATGGGTCATCGGCATGGCGAACCATTGCCAGTACGCATACAAACATACCTTTGATCGGAGTATTTGGCTTCGCTGTACGGATAGGCTGTAAGCCAGCGATGAGCTTAGCATTGTTTTTACTATCGTTACCGTGTTCACCAGCATAGCGAGCAGAGTAGATGCCCGGTGCGTTACCGAGTACAGGCACACACAATCCTGAATCATCGGCAATGGCAGGTAATCCGCTGAGACGGCTGGCATGTCTTGCTTTAATAATGGCGTTTTCGACGAAGCTTAGTCCGTCCTCGATTGCATCTTCGATATCGAGTTGACCTTGTGGAATGATCGTCACGTCTAGATTTGCTTCAGCAAACAGTCTTTTGAACTCAGCCAACTTGCCTTTATTATTACTGGCGAGTACCCATTGGGCAGCTAGGTTTTGATTGGTGCTATTTTCGCTGGTACTGTTTTCTTTAGTGCTGATAGTAGAGTGAGAGAATGTATCTTTCATAATGTTTATCCGATTGGTAGTGTGAACAAATCAACGATACTAATAAAAAATTAGGGTGGTGTGTCAGAAAGTATGCTGAAGAAATAAAGGAGGGTGACAGCCAAAGCAAGATGATATATTTGAGGTTATGAAGACACAAATAGATATCAGCTGCCCCGACTGTCACAGTCCCAGTTTTTCGATACACGGCATAAAAAGCTATGGCAAGCAGAACTACCAATGCAAGGACTGCAAACGTCAATTCATTGGTGACCATGCCTTAACTTATAAGGGCTGTCACTCTAAAATAGAAGACATCATACGGCTAATGACGGTGAGAGGTTGCGGTGTTAGAGACATAGCTATTATAGCCTCAGTCAGTATCGGTAAAGTATTGGGCACCA
>NZ_RRYV01000108.1 GCF_014861395.1 Psychrobacter sp. FME13
TATGCAGGCGTTCTATAATATTAATTAGCGTTGCACTTGGTGTGTTAATCTAAGAGATGATACTGGTACAGCAGTGCATCTCTTTACTTTGGATGGAATAGAAATTATCAATTTACAAAATATTCAACCATTAGGAAGTTTTATGTCGAATATACTTCCTGGTTTGAGATGGCCTGCTTATGCAACAGTAATCGGACAAATACTATTAAGTAATTTGTCTGATGAAGAAATAAGAATAAGGTTTAATGATTTTTCAGAGTGGAAGATTTACTCTGATGCTACTCCTGCTAACCTTGATGAGTTATTAGAAGTAGTCAATAGTGCACGTGGAAAAGACCATCTTACTAGTTGGCAAAAGTTCAATAATGATATGATTGCCTGTGCTGCACCAATCAAAGACTTGTCATCCAATAAAATCATATATGCGCTTTCTATTAGTTTTCCAGTAAATGCGTTTACATTGGAGTATTTTGAGCAGCATATAACGCCAGCTGTTGTTGAGGCTGCCAATAATCTGAGTAAAATATATAAACCTGATGCTAATTGGTAAGGTTGATTGCTTTATTGATCTATAAATTAAAAAATCTACGATACAGCATGTATCGTAGATTTTTTAATGAAGTACATTTTTTGGTGTTGTGAGATTGGTACTATCTACTCATGCGCCAGACACAGTGGTCATGACGCGCGTACATCGCAGGAATGTACCACCATTCTCTATAATAAGGGTTGGGCGTTTGGTCTACTTGATTGTAACGATCTAGTGGCTGCATATCTCCAGACACATCACGCCCCCAGACAAACGATTGGCGCTCCCTACCTTCAGAGTACATATTTGGATCAAACCACACACCTCCGCCCACAATTCGTTGGTCGGTTTGTTGCATGAGATTGCCCAAGGTTTCTTTGTAAAGCGAATCTTCTTTTGGTAACCCGCCAGCCATCGTGCTGGTTGCTTTGGCCAATCCGTCGACGTGGCTAATGCTCGCCATAATACTATTAATAGCTTCGTTTCCGGTCTCAACCACTGTTTCTGATGTCATCTCTAGTATGCGAGGCTTAGCTTGAATTTCAATAACCCAATAAACCATCAAGATGATCAATAAAAAAGCCAATGCTAAAATAATCAGTATACGTGTGGAAATACTACTAAGTTTGCTAGCAATATTCATGAATAAGCCTTATGTGTATACGCCCACTATTATCAATAAAACATCATTCAATGAATTTAGATATCAGTTATACGCAATCGTCATTTATAATCAGCCAAAGGATACGGTTCTACTATGACAATATGATGACTTACGTTTATCACTTAATGAAATAAAAGAAGCCGCTTAAAAATAAGCGGCTTCTTTTTTTGAAAAGCGAATAACTTTTACTGATTTTTAACATTCAGACCCAACCTTCTTCTAGCAGATGCTCAGTATTACTGACTTTAAACCCATTACATAAGTCATAGAACGCCATTGGATCTTCAACATTATCAAGCAACTCTCGTTTATGCAGTGCCACAAACAGCGCTAACGCATACGCTGCACTATGAATAGATTTTTTCGGATTGAAAGTAATATCAGTAAACCCTTGATATTGTATTACTTCCTCGTGCAGCTGGGAGTTTTGCTTTAACGCATTTACATATAGCCAGTCATAAAACGTCGTTAACGGCTCTACACCCCACTCCATTCCAAAATAATTGTAGCCAATCAGCTCCCCTGAATTCATTAATCGCTCATCTTTTCTAGCCTGCCTTGGCGCTACAGTTAACAAATCAAGATAAGGACCGCCATCTTCAAAGACCATACTAGCTTGAAAGGCATTTTCGACACTATATGGGTTGCCATCATGCTCATCAGTGATTTTTAAGCTGAATGGGCTTAGGGGAAAACTCAGCTTGTTGCCAGACTTGCTAGACAGCTCTAATACTTGCTTAAATCCATATTTTTTACGAATGACTTGATGCAGATCATTGATAGTTTTTTTCTTTTGTTTACTAGAAAACCCCACATGCCGCTCAATTCTAACCATATCTGTTTTTACCAGATTATCACTGTTAACTTTGGGCATGAAAACAGGTTTATGCTCTACAGCGTTCTGTGCTTGTTCCATAGGAATGTGCCTTGATATCAATGGTCTATCTAAATAATTTGTTATAACTGTATTAACTTCACAGAATTTTGACTTTGACGATGTATTCTATGATTGTTAGCAGTATTGATTATTAGTGTTTTGTTAGCTAGCAGCCAAATGTAGTGATTTTATTGAGAGTTGTCGCCTTTATCGGCGCTCGCAGGGAAGTTTATCTTATTATCAGTTGTTTATCCTGCCTTATTTCACGGTTGTTAATAGTTTTTCTGGATTTATCGTTGAGATGATGCCAACCGACTTATTGGGATGGCACCATGCTTTATTTCCTACTAGACACAGATAGTAAGGCATATCGTATCAATACAGGAGAGCTCTGTGACGACAGACTCGGCTGATACTGCATTCAGAAACATCAGTAACTTAGTGGCAAAAGGTATATTAAAAAATCTGATGTTTCATCGCAAAAAGAGCATATAATTCTTGAACACTAATGAGGAGCTAGATTATGAAAAAAATGATAGCAATAGCTATTTTGTCATTAATGAGTGTGGTTTCAATCTCAGCCAATGCGTGCCCAAAGGGCGAACATCCACATGGCGGTACAGGTTCTCATCATAAGGGCGGCTGGTGTTCACCTTAATACAGTTAATCTTCTATAAAATAGTGACAGTGTTGAATTTTCTTGAAGTGTCACATATACATCTGTACTCAGTTGCCTCACCTCTCTTTTACATCAGATCAACTATGCTATGTTATGTTGATGGCTTAAGGCGTTGGAAGCTGCTAGCGATGAATATAAAACCTAATCAGACATGACAGTATAGTGAAAGCGATATATTGTTATGGCTTAAAAAGCGTTTAGATTAGTAATATTACTAAATAATATTAATTTCATAACTGAACTTGTCTGCCAATCCATATGATTCTCTATACTCGATAGGATTGCCCTCCAAGTCCTTGGCTATACGATTTACTTTAACTAAATTTTCTTGTTTGGTATTCTCTAGATAAGGATCGATGCAATCAGCTATAAAAAATAGCGTCTCTACGGCAGACGATACAAACTGACCGCACTTTGTATAATAAAATGGATAAAGGAGATTCTCAAAATCGTCTGGCTCTAAGGTTGTAAAATCTTCGTAACGGCTTTTGGGTAACCAAATTCTTTCACTTAACAGTATTTTTCCTTCAATAATACGCACACGCTCTATATAAATGAGCGCTTTGTTTTTACTTATATTCAGTTTTTTATTAATATCTTCAAGACCATTCTCTATTACCATCACCTTTTTGACTACACCTATAGGTGTTGCATAGCAAGCGTCTTTATCACGAAATTTAAAAAACCTTAATAATGAACTCTCAAAGTTTGGTCGCTTTAAGAAAGTTCCTCTGCCTTGATATTTAGTTAATACACCGTCATCGACCAATTTTTCAACCGCTTTTCGAACGGTTCCCACTGATACCTGATATTTATTTGCAAGCTCTTGCTCGGTTGGTAAAGGTACTTTTTCATCCCACTTACTTTCTGTCAGTAACGTTAAGATATGCCATCGTACTTGCTCATATCTTGGCAGCTTAAAACTTTCTAAATTTTTTAACATTTTTTCACCATTATAGAAAGGGTCTGATTAACGTGCATCCACGTTGTCAAATATTACTATTCTTAAAAAGCATACTGTTAACGATAAACTTGTTTGACGTCTTAAGTGCCCTTAATATGTATCAAATGAATATTAAAGAATGACCGCATCAACCTCACTTGCAATATCACATATACATCTGCACTTGGTTTCCTTGACGCTCTTTTGAACCGAATCAACTATATTATTAAAAATATATGATTATTAAAAATTTATGAACAACCTTATCTAATTAATGTGACCTTTTTTGCTATCATTCTATTCAATCAGATGCACTTGCTTATATAGGAATCTAGTCTAAGAAGTGTCTTAAATCTCAGTATTAAACGTTAAACGATCTAAAAATGGCTATATTTTTTTATAGAATTCATACAGTTAAGATCATCAAAGGACAGTCATGACTTTTTATGTTTTAGCCGCTATCGTAATATGTATCATATTGGGATATACCACCAAAATCAACATTGGTTTATTTGCTATTGCCTTTTCATATCTTATCGGCTGTTTTGGTCTGGGTCTTAAAACTCATGAGATTATCGAGCTATGGCCTCTTAAAATCTTCTTTGTTATTTTTGCCGTAACTCTTTTTTATAACTTTCCTCTAGCGAACGGTGCTTTAGAAAAATTATCGAATCATTTAATCTATAGGTGTCGTCACTTTCCTGAATTATTGCCTTTGGTTATTTTCTTTGTCGCCACGATTATTTCTGGTTTAGGGGCCGGTTATTACACCGTTTTAGCCACAATGGCACCTATGATCCTGCTGTTATCCAAACGTACTAACTTAAATCTGGTTATTGCTACTTTATCTGTGAACTATGGCGCATTAGCTGGTGCTAATTTTGTCACCTCACAGAGCGGTGTTATCTTCAGAGAGCTGATGCGCGGAGCAGGTGTCGCAAATGATAATACCTTTGCTTATGTTTTAGGTGTGTTCGCGGTTACCTTTTTAATGCCAGTGATCGTCTTGGGTGCTTATAGTTTATTCAATGCCAAAAACAGTAAAGTCACGATTCAAGCAATAGTGCCAGAGCCTTTCGATAGCAAGCAAAAACAATCTATTATGCTGATTTTTATAATGATGGCTATTGTGCTTATCATACCTATTTCAAACTTACTCATGCCTAATATAGAGGCGATTCAGTTTTTGAATGCTCGAGTTGATATTGGTTTTATCGCCATTTTTTTCGCCTTAATTAGCTTATTGTTAAAACTGGGAGACGAAAAAAAGGTCATCGCGTTAATACCTTGGAACACACTCATTATGATTTGTGGCGTCGGTATGTTGATTGGCCTTGGCGTTGAGATAGGCGTTATTTATGAGCTAACAGAATGGCTAAGTACCAATGTTCCTATCTGGATGATACCGACTTTAATCTTTGTTATCAGTGCCATCATGTCTCTCTTTGCTAGTACGCTCGGCGTCGTTGCCCCCACTTTATTCCCTATGGTGCTACCCCTAGCCGTCAATTCAGGACTAAGCCCTTTATTACTATTTACCTGCATTGTCGTGGGCGCACAAAGTTCATCACTTTCTCCTTTCTCATCAGGAGGCAGTCTAATGTTAGGCGCATCTCAAGTTGTTATAAAGAAAGACAAGCTGTTCGATGCACTATTATTCAAGGCAGTGCCTTTAGATATTGGTATTGGTATACTGTCACTCTTATTTATCCAGCTGATGTTTTAGCCCATTGAGATGACTGTCGAATGAGTTGAAGACACGCCCTAGTGTGTGTTCTTATGTTGAGAGCAGAAACAAGCCTTAAGACGCTCCTCGCCTGAAGATTGCTTTGACACACCTCTCTATTTATTGAGACATAAGTAGAACGTCTTGAATATCTACTGGGCTACCCTTTATAGCCCTTAATCTCATTTCATTCACCTAGTCAGATTCTTTGTTTATCCGCGACAACGTGCTTTAGCATTCTTCTAACGCATCGTTTGTGGGTGTTGATACTCGTGAACCGTCATATTCATTATTCGTCACAGTCATGTATCCAAAAGATTTTATTGTCTTCTTTTCCTTGATATTAAAGCGATAAATAATTTTCCATCAACTGTTACAATAGTAACCTAAAATAAAATTCATATATACATACATATGTATCTTGTTATTTCTATAATATTCTGTTACTTTTACGAAACGTAAAAATATACTTTTATAAAGTTGATTGGCTATCGTCAAGGTAGTCCAAACTTCATTTGAAATAAATCTATCTCTTTTATCAAAACTCTATTGAGTTCTTTAATCAAAAATACACACAAGGAGTGTCGTGTGAACAAACTATCCTATTTGGCTCTTGGCCTTTCTGTACTTACCCTTACCGCATGCAATAAAACTGATACTGCAGCATCTGATGCTAGTTACGACGCCCCTTCACGTCCAGAGTGTATTGCTCCTGCAAAACCAGGCGGCGGCTTTGACTTAACTTGCAAACTTGCTCAAGCCGGCCTAAAAGATACCGCTATATTAGAAGAGCCGATGCGTGTCACATATATGCCAGGTGGCGTCGGTGCTGTGGCTTATAACAAAATCGTTGCCAATGATCGTGCTAATAACGATGCAATCATTGCTTTCTCTACCGGCTCTATTCTCAATTTATCGCAAGGGAAATTTGGGAAGTTCACTGAAAAAGATGTGAAATGGCTTGCAGCTGTTGGTACCGATTATGGCGCTATCGCCGTAAATGCAGAGTCTCCTATTGAGAATTTAGAAGACTTAGTCACTGAGCTAAAGTCAAATCCAAAAGCAATTAGTTTTGGCGCTGGTGGTAGTGTTGGTGGTCAAGACTGGATGCAGACGGCTATTTTAGCCAAAGCCGCTGGCGTCAATCCTAGTGACATGACTTATGTTGCGATGGAAGGCGGCGGCGAAGCAATCACAGCTGTGATGGGTGACCATATCACTGTCGTAAGTGCTGGTATTGCTGAGATCATGCCTCAAGCCTCTGCGGGTAAATTACGTGTGTTAGCGGTATTCGCAGATGAGAGATTGGGTGGCACGATGGCTGATATCCCTACTGCTGTAGAGCAAGGCTATGACGTTACTTGGCCTGTCGTTCGTGGTTATTACATGGGTCCAGATGTCAGCCCTGCGGCTTATGACTGGTGGAAAGCTAGCTTTGACAAGATGTTAGCGGATCCAAAATTTGCTGAAATCCGTGAGCAGCAAGAGTTGCTACCTTTCTCTATGACGGGTGAAGAGCTACAGGAATACGTGTACAAACGTACCGGCGAGCTACGCGAACTGTCGGCTGAGTACGGCCTGGTTAAAGCTGAAGCCCAGTAATCATTTATTATTTACTAAATCGTTTTAGTATTTCACAAAGGCTGAAAACCTTATTTTTCAGCCTTTTTATACGATAACCCAAGGAGGGTTCCTTATGACAATGGAACGTTTATTTTCTGGGATAATGGCATTATTTAGCTTGTTTTTAGCATATTTAGCTATTGGTTATGTCGCCCCTATTGCTTATGACCCGATAGGCCCTCGTCCTTATCCTATTTTGATTTTTTCCCTATTGGCAGCTTTAACTTTGGTTATTGCCTTCCGTCCAGCGCGTTTTACCAAAGTCATCAATCTAGGTTATGACAATACCGTTATCAAAAATTTGATTTTATGCGTAACAGCATTGGCTGTCTATAGCCTGATATTTGAGCCTTTAGGCTTTGTTATTTCTACCATGTTGATGTGCTTTACAGTCGGTTTGCTGTTTGCAGGAAAGCCGATTAAAAGCCTTATTTTTTCAGTTGTGATCAGTATTGCCTTATATGTTCTATTTGACATGGTATTAGATGTGATTCTGCCACTTGGATTATTATCAGGGATAATGGGATAGCTATTATGGAAACCTTTAACTTTTTAATGCACGGCTTCGCTGTTGCATCAACCCCCGAAAACCTAATGATAGCCTTAGTGGGTGCTTTTATCGGTACCATAGTAGGTATGTTGCCTGGGCTAGGTCCTATCAATGGTGTGGCAATATTACTTCCCTTTGCTTTTGCCCTTGGTTTGCCACCAGAAAGCGCTCTAATTTTACTATCGGCAGTTTATCTTGGTTGTGAGTATGGCGGCCGTATTTCTGCGATTTTGCTAAACGTACCAGGATCTGCTGCAGCTGTTATGACGTCATTGGACGGCAACCCTCTTGCTCTACAGGGCAAAGCAGGTATTGCATTATCAATATCGGCGGTTGCTTCATTTGTTGGTGCCACCATTGCGACTATCGGTGTGGTATTGTTTGCCCCACTATTAGCCAATTGGGCTGTCTCTTTTGGTCCTGCTGAGTATTTTGTACTCATGGTATTTGCCATTACTTGCTTGAGCGGCTTAGTTGGTGACCAACCTATCAAAACAGCTGTATCGGCGCTGATTGGTTTAGGTCTTGCTACAGTGGGTGTTGATGCAGTCACTGGTGTTTACCGCTTTACTTTTGATTCGGTCAATCTGTCTGATGGTATTCAATTTACGACGATTGTCATCGGGTTTTTTAGTGTTAGTGAGATTTTGATTTTACTTGAGAGAACCACCACTGGGCAAAAAGTCGTCGAGCAAGGTAAGCGTAGCTTGTTCAATTTTAAAGAGCTGTTATTCAGTTTAGGCGCTATGCTACGTAGCGGACTGATGGGCTTCGTTGTCGGTATCTTACCAGGTGCTGGCGCAACTATTGCTAGTGCAATGACCTATACCAGTGAACGCAAAATCGCAGGTGATACTGGTAAATTCGGCGAAGGAGATCTTCGAGGCTTGGCTTCTCCAGAAGCTGCCAATAACGCATCTGCGTGCGGTTCGTTTGTACCGATGCTGACATTGGGTGTGCCTGGTTCAGGTACCACAGCAGTTATGATGGGTGCATTGACTTTATATAACATTACGCCAGGTCCACAGCTATTTACTGAACAGCCTGACATAGTTTGGGGTTTGATTGCGTCTTTATTTATCTGTAACGTTATTTTATTGATAATGAACATTCCGTTAGTTCGCTTCTTTGCAAAACTACTTGATGTGCCAAATTATATCTTGATACCTTCTATCGCTGCTGTTAGCTTCATCGGCGTTTACTCTATCAATAGCACAACTTTTGATATGGTATTTATGGTGGCGCTTGGCGTATTCGGTTACTTTTTACGCAAAACGAATTTCCCATTGTCAGCACTGATTTTGGGTTATGTCCTAGGTGAGCTAATGGAAGATAACTTGAGACGCGCTTTATCTATCTCACAGGGTGAGTTAAGTATTCTGTGGAGCAGCTCTATTTCGATAGTATTGTGGTGTTTAGCAATATTGATGGTGTTCATGCCTATCATACGTAGCATTTATCGTAAGCGCTTTAATAAAACGGTTGTTTAAATTTTAGTGACCTTACTCTCTAAATACTTTTTCTATGGTGGTCATGCTTTATGTTTGGCCACCGTTTTTTTTAGGATTTTACAGTGTCCTTTGTTTTAGATTTATTGCACTCCATTCCGGCTTGGCATTTAGCAGGCTTGTTTGTCGCTGGCATGATCGCTTTTATTATCTCCACCATATCTGGAGGTGGTGGTGCAGTATTACTGGTACCCGTTACATCTTCGATGATAGGAGTAGCGATTGTACCACCTGTGATCAACGTGGCCAGCTTTATGAGTAACGCCTCACGGCTATATTTATTTTGGAATGATATTGATTGGTCGTTAACCAAGTACTATGTTCCAAGTGCGATCTTAGGTGCGTGGTTAGCTGCATTGGTGTTTAGCCGTTTGGACGCAAACTGGATTCAATTATTGGTTGGTGCGTTTTTAGTCTCTACTATTTTTCAATACAAGTTTGGCAAAGTAAGTAAAACGTTTGATATGCCAAAAGCAGGTTTTATGCCTGTTGGTTTTGCCATCGCTTTTACGAGCACATTAGTGGGTGGTCTTGGGCCGATACTCAACCCTTTTTATATGAATGCTGGGCTAGAAAAAGAAAGTCTTATTGCTACCAAAACGGCTAACTCTTTTTTTGTAGGTATTGTTCAAATCGTTAGTTATACCTTTTTTGGGATACTCACGCTAAAGATATGGGTGTATGGCCTTATATTAGGACTGGGCGCCGTTATCGGTAATATTATTGGCAAACGATTTTTGGCAGGAATTAGTATCCGTCAGTTTAGGATAATGCTGCTCATACTTATGGTCATCAGTGGTCTTATTATGATCATAAGAAATGTACACGTGCTTTTTTGAAAACGCTTGATTAGATACCATGCTTATCTCGAATAGTAGGTAGTAGGATTGATTGCCCTTCAAAACCTTAGCTCCAAAAAGACTTTCAAAGTAAAGATAAACGCTCCCAACACTTTCTACGTATCACATAACGGGTTTGCAGGTGTCATGACGCCGATCATCATAACCTTTCTTTTTTATCTACAATTTTTCTCATTTTAAGCCTTCGTACTCTTACCTCGTCACCGCAACAAGGTTCACGCATGGTTTTTTGCAAGCATTAAAGAAAACCGCTTGACCTTACCATGATGTCAACCTATATGCTGTCGCTATAGATTTGAAAATGAGATTAAAAATATAGCTTAGATTAACACATGAAGTGCAATACCAAATGCAAGGTGAAAAAAAGACCTAGATGCGCTAGCATCAAAGTTTTTATCCACCGACCAAAGTGAGATTGCAACCATGAGCTATACGCATCTAAGCCTA
>NZ_RRYV01000109.1 GCF_014861395.1 Psychrobacter sp. FME13
TATTCTAGCAGTTACTCTCTATTTATGAGTGTTCTTATTTATTGGGGGGATTACCACATGTATGAAACTGGTAAGGGGGTTGAGCTTAATGATAAAAAAGCAGCCGAATGGTATCTAAAAGCTGCAAATCAAGACATAGCCGAAGCACAGAACAGTCTTGGTTTAATGTATTTTGAAGGTAGAGGTGTGGAGCAAGACAAAATTAAATCACAAGAGTGGTATAGAAAATCTTGTGACAATGGCTATCAGCCTAGTTGTGATGAGTTGTCGCTAATTAAATAGGAGAAACTATGATCTTAAAAAAGTTAAAGCAGACATCTACTTATCAGGTGCTAATGATAGGGTTGTCATTTGGAATGATGGTTTCAGCAGTTGCTGAAACTTCTTTTACAATCAATGAGACAGCACTTGCTAATCAAGGCGATACTGATGCTCAGCACTATCAGGCTTCTATGTATAGAGAAGATACAGGGTACAGAGAAGGCACGGGCGTTGATCAAGACTCAGACAAAGCACATCACTGGTCTCAAAAAGCCGCTCGCCAAAATGATAATATCGATATGTACATTATCGAAGATAGCGTTGTCGAAACGTGTCCCAGCTGTGATGATAATCAAATGGACTCTGACAGCTATGATCCAGTGTATCAGCATGATTATTGATTTACCGGCGCTTTCTATATATTTTAGCGACAGTATGAAACACCAGATACAATAAAGCCCCTGATATCAGGGGCTTTAGTTATTCTATAAGATAGTATAGAACTATGTATTGGTACCAGTGGTCGGACTCGAACCGACACGCTTATTAGGCAACGGATTTTGAATCCGTCATGTCTACCAATTCCATCACACTGGCATGTTAGGTAATAATATCTACTAGATAGGTATTATTGAATTGGGCTACAGGGTTAACTCTGTATAGGCTGCGTATTATAGCAGGCTATTTTTAGCCGTCAAGAATTATTTACTATAATTTTTGATTTTCTCAAAAACTCCAATCTCTGTATCATACTAACCGACGAAAGCACGCTCAACCGCATAGTCAGCCTGTACGCCCATACGTGGTGAGACGGTGAGACCAAAGTCATCTAAGATAGCAGACACTTCTGCATTAAATGGCATGCTACCGCAAATCATCACGCGATCGTCGTCTTTATTCATCGGTGGTAAGCCGATATCTTCAAAGAACTTGCCTGATTTCATAAGATCCGTGATACGACCTTGGTTTCTAAACTCTTCACGAGTCACAGTCGGGTAGTAGATGAACTTTTCGCGGAACCATTCACCAAATATCTCATCATTGGCCAGCTCGGTTTCGAACATATCACGATAGGCCAAATCTTTGGTATGACGTACGCCATGGACCAAAATAATTTTCTCAAAACGCTCATACACTTCAGGATCACGTGACAAGGCCAAAAACGGTGCCAGTCCTGTGCCTGTTGATAGCATGTATAAATGCTTACCTGGTAATAAATCATCTAATACCAGCGTGCCCGTTGGTTTTTTGCTAACCAATAGCTCGTCGCCTACTTTAATGTGTTGTAGGCGTGAGGTTAGTGGGCCATCTTGTACTTTAATAGAGAAAAACTCTAATTGGTCTTCGTAATTAGCACTGGCAATCGAGTAAGCACGTAATAATGGCTTGCCATCGACGACGAGACCAATCATCGCAAATTCACCATTACGAAAGCGTAGGCCGTCGTCGCGAGTAGTTTTTATGCTAAATAGAGAGTCATTCCAGTGATGAACCTCTGTAACCATTTCGGTGCGAAGTTTTGACATAAAGTCCTCGTTAAATAGTCGCTGTTTGCGTTAATAGTATTAATTGAATGTGTCATATAGCACTGCATCAAACCTTTATTATGATGATGCTTAAATAGTCAGGCAGTGTCCAGATGTCGCAGTATACTTTAGTTTATATAAATACAGTCTGTATGAATCAGTTTATATGAATTGGTCTGTATAAATAAGCTACAGGGCATCTTAATCTGGATGCAATTCATTCTCAATAATTATTCTTGCTCATAATAGCAAAATTTAAAATAAAAATCCGTCTAGCAATGATTATGTAGCATGATAAAATGGAATATCGTTAGTGAATAATTTTGTATTCAAGCTGTTTTATATATCGTCAGCCCTAAATAAAAGAGGCGCAACCACAGGGTATGGTTTACATTTTTCTTGCTTGCTGTGCCCATAGATAGAGGCTGTGCAAAATGTAACCGGTATCGCTGTATTTATTTTATAGTGGATCGACGATAGGTGAAATGTCATTATCGGCGGATGTTTTGGAGAGGGTTTATGCCTGATGGATGTACTGTTTTAGAAAATCATCATGCGCCAATCATTGGTTACCACCGTGCGCCGCTATCACAGAAGTTTGGTGCGCCGCGTCAGCCCAATCTGGTAGCGCTGACGAGTGTGATCGAGATGCTAGCGCCTTATGACACGCCAGCGGCATTTGCGGGGTTAGAAGCGTTTAGCCATGTTTGGATCAGTTGGCAATTTCATCACAATTATGTAAAAAATAATATAAAAGAAAACATAAATAAAGACATAAAAACAGACAATTTGGCTAACAAAAATACAGCTACGACAAAAACCACTGGCTTTCGCCCGCAAGTACGACCACCGAGACTGGGCGGTAATCAAAAGATAGGCGTCTTTGCCAGTCGTAGTATGTACCGACCGTCGGCGTTAGGGTTGTCAGTCGTCAAGCTGGAGCATATCAAAATCGTACAAGGGAAAGCATTGCTCGTCATTAGCGGTGCGGACATGATAGATGGCACGCCTATTGTTGATATAAAGCCGTATGTGGCTTACAGTGATGCACTGATAGAGGCCGCAAGCGGGTTTGCTCCTTCTGCTCCTGAGCGGTTGGAGGTGACGATAACGGAGTCTGCCTACGAGCAGTTTTTAGCATTAGCTGATACCGAGCAGACTTTTGAGAATGACCAAGCAGTTAATATAAAACAGGATACGGTTGCGGCATTTATAGGTCAGATACAGAGTCAGTTAGTATTGTCTGATATAGATGTTATTAAAGCACTCGTTGCGCAAGATCCGCGTCCTGCCTATCGTCGTACTCAAATAAATATGCCGTTTACTATGCGCTATAAATCTGTTGATGTGAGCTTTCAGTTGATAGCAGTAGATGAACTACAAATAACAGCCGTTGTAGAAGTGATGTAAATTGATATCATTTTTAACCATATATTCTAAAACGATAAAAGAAGAAAAATATGTCTGAGCAAAAATATTCGATAGTGATTGATTTGCGTTGGTGCCTGGATGAGCTGTTGGCAGATAAGGTAATCGATCAGCGTGGTTATAATCTGGTCATTACCAGCCGACGTGATAAGACGCAGCACCCACTGTTGACCATTCGTGATTTTGGTTTGCCAAATGGTCATGCGGTCGATAACAGTGCTGAGAACAAATTAACGTTATCATGGCTGAATCAGTGGCTCGCTGCCAAAGCGGGTATGCCACTCGTGCGTATCGACCCCCTAAAAGTCGATGTGCCTGCGGTGACAAAGTTGATGTCGTTTGAATATGCACGCTCACAGCACATATTACCAGTTGAGGTCACGGTGGACGAAGTGGTCATCGGTACCGATCAGCCATTTTATACTGACTGGCAATCGAGTATTGAAAAGCTCATCAAAGCCAAAAGCTATCGTACGGTTTATATCAATCCTGAGCAAATAAATCGTTATCGCCAAGAATTTTATCAAGTGACGCAAGCGATTGCGGGTGCAAATAGCGTTCATAAGCGTGCAGCATCTGATGTTACTAATGTTGAAGCGTTATTGCAATTGGGTGACAACACCAATCCTGATGCCAATGATCAGCATATCGTGAAAGTCGTTGATTGGCTGTTGCAATATGCGTTTGAGCAGCGGGCGAGTGATATTCATCTTGAACCACGCCGTGAGACTGGCAAGGTGCGTTTTCGCATTGATGGTGTGTTGCATACCGTCTATGAGATGCCCTTAGCGATTATCGTCGCGGTCACAGCACGGATTAAAATTCTGGGACGGCTGAATGTCGCAGAAAAGCGGAAACCGCAAGATGGTCGACTAAAAACGCGCACACCAAAAGGACTAGAAACGGAACTGCGTCTCTCTACCATGCCGACCGCTTTTGGTGAAAAGTTGGTCATGCGTGTGTTTGACCCTGAGGTGCTGGTACGCTCGTTTGCGCAGCTAGGCCTTTCTGGTAAGCAGCTTGATATGTGGAATGAGATGACATCGCATCCGAACGGAATTATTCTGGTCACAGGCCCAACGGGTTCGGGTAAAACAACCACCTTGTATAGTACATTGAAGCAGCTTGCCACAGAGCAGGTTAACGTCTGTACCATTGAAGATCCGATTGAAATGATCGAGCCAGCCTTTAACCAAATGCAGGTAAATGCAGGCGTTGATTTGCACTTTGCCGATGGTATTCGCTCCTTGATGCGCCAAGATCCAGACATCATCATGGTCGGTGAGATTCGTGATGCCGAAACAGCCAATATGGCAGTGCAAGCCTCGCTAACAGGGCATTTGGTGCTTTCGACGTTGCACACCAACGATGCACCAAGCTCAATCACTCGTTTGCATGATTTGGGTGTGCAGCCATTTTTAACCTCGGCGACTATCTTGGGGGTGATGGCACAGCGTCTGCTACGTACCTTATGCCCGCATTGCAAACAAGCGATCGATGTCATACCTGATAGTGAAATAGCGATTCAGTGGCAAGAGCTAGTACAACCTTGGCGCGCACCAGTGCCCGCACAGCTGTATACCGCAAATGGCTGTGAGCACTGTCGTCATACTGGTTATCAGGGCCGTGTAGGTCTGTATGAAATCATGCCATTGTCAACTGAGCTCAAAAAACTAGTCGCGGCTGACTCAAATCTGGATGTACTGAAGCAGCAAGCATACCGTGAAGGAGTGCAACCACTTCGGTTATCAGGTGCCAAGCGCATTAGTGAAGGAGTGACGACTATAGAGGAAGTGATGCGAGTGGTGCCGCTAAATTAATGCTAGAGCATTAAACAGTTTTTAGCGCTCCCAACGTATATTTTGACGGATAACCTTTGCTGGCGTGCCTGCGACCATGCAGTTAGGGGTGACGACTGGTTTATTGACAAAAGAGCCAGCTGCAATGATACAGCCACTGGCTATAGAAACGTTTTTAGAAATCGTCACATTGGCAGCAATCCAAATATGATCTCCTAAAACAACGTCTGAATGTGCAGTGTTTATCCTAATGTCAGCGTTCATATCATAAACTTTATGCACGTCAGTGGCGCGAATCTCAATGCCACGCGATATCATGCAAGCGTTACCAATGCTCACGCTTTTGTCACGTGCCAAAATATAACAGTCAATCGCGGTGGTGCGTTCACCGATATGAATGTGTAGATGGTTACCAACGATTAATAACTGCCCAGAGAATTTGACCTGCTCTGCGATAGTTATATGATTGTGATTACCGTTGATGTCAATTTTTAACCTATTAAATTTACCGCGTTTGCCGATGGTAATTTGATTGTCATGACCTTTACGAATGGTGATAGCTGAGTCGCCAACAATATACGCATCGCTAGCGATATCAATATGATTGCTGTGTCCTTTATCCTGTAACAAAAACCGTCGCTTATACAATTGTTTGGGCACGATAGCTTTTATGATAGGCGATAAGGTGATGGTTTTTTTAGGGTTCATAATGGGATCTGTTGCACGTTCAAATATTGGGACTGCTGATAGTGTACCGTTAAACAGTACTTGAAAATAGCCTGTTTAAGAACAATAACTAAACCATCTATTGAATTATTTATTCAGATATTGAATGCCAATATTTTTATTTATCCATTTTTATTTTTCTATTTTTATTAACGAGATTTTTATGTTTACTGATACACACTGCCATCTAAACCGTCTAGATTTGACCAAATATGATGGTCAATTATCGGGCGCAATCGCGGCTATGAAAGCAGCCAATGTCACTCGAGCAATGGCGATTATGTGTGATTTTGCTGAATATGATGAGATTGCCAATATCGTTAGCACCTATGGTGATGACACGCTTAATCTTGGTATGAGTGTGGGGATTCATCCTTGTGAAGATATTAGCGTATTACAATCAGCCACTGTTGAGCGTTTGGTAGAAACCGCTGCTGCAGATCATGTATGGGCAATTGGAGAGACGGGGCTAGATTACTACTGGTCGACAGAGAATAAAAAGGCGCAACAAGACAGCCTTGCTCGTCATATTCATGCCAGTCAACGTTTGAAAAAGCCATTGGTCATACATATGCGTGATGCTAAAGAAGATACAATCGATATCTTAAAAGCTGAAGGGGCAGAGCACGGCATTATTCACTGTTTCACCGAGGATTGGGAGACTGCAAAAAAAGCACTTGATTTAGGATTCTATATCTCATTTTCGGGTATCGTCAGTTTCAAAAGTGCCCAACAAATCAAAGATGCCGCAAAAAACATGCCTAGAGACAGACTGCTTATCGAAACTGATAGTCCTTACTTAGCGCCTGTACCCAAACGTGGTAAACCCAATGAGCCTGCATATGTACCTTACGTTGCAAGTTGCATCGCGGATATGTATGGTTGTAGTAGCGAAGAGGTAGGCGCATTAACTGCAAAAAACTTTGAAAATTTACTGGCACAGTATCATTAAAATGGTTATGCTATGACCAGTCAGTCATTTGCTGTACGGGCTTATAGTTATAGGCTATTAATTCGTATAAGCGTATGATTATAAAATATTAATTAGGAAGTGTAAGCAGGTTCTCTATCGTTTTTTCTAGAAGGCTTTATATGATTTGATACTGATCATATCGCTGATCTGATATAAATGATGATTATGTGCTAAATGTTGTTAGGTTTTAGGAGAGGTTATGAGTCGTCAACGTCAGTTCAAGTTACGAGAAGAGAATATCTTGGCGATGGCAGAGCAACTGCTACTTGAGTCGGGTGATGGTGATATCACTTTAGACAGTTTGGCAGACCAGCTAGATTTGGCTAAAGGTACGCTATATAAACATTTCTCCAGTAAGGATGAGCTTTATTTACGTATTATTATACGTTATGAAGAGCATTTGTTTGATATTAATCGGATTGATGACTGTGCATCGGCAGGCGTGGCGCGTATGATTTTTCAGCAATTATTTAATCCGCAAAAAGCCATGCTACTGAATCAGATTGAAGAGCGTTTGGCAGCATCGGCGACGGGTCTTAATCGCTTATTTGGTGAACTGTATGATATTCGCCGTCAGCGCATGAAACGCTTGATTGATATTATCAGTGCTTACTTAAAGGATGAGCGCAGTAGCTTGAGTACGCGTGATTATCTGTCATCTATCTGGGCCATGGGTCAGGGCGGAGCAGGACTGCTGAATTCGAGCTTTTATCAGCGTTATTTGGGTCGCCGAGATACGCTACGCTATGCCTTTGTGCAGCAGATACTAGAATTGCCCAGTCATTATCCTGCTGTCAGTGATGAAGTCATGGATGAAGATATGCAGGAATTGGTAGAACAAATTGAGACTGAGTCAGAAGAGCATCGTAATACCAACTATTAATCGAAATATCGATGCTTGTTCGGGCGTGTTTGATATTCGACGATGACACTGCTAAGGACTATTTTTTAGATATCTCGACGTTAAAAATAGTAGGTTTGGTGATTCTAAACGTCTATGCCTAATGATGAAATGGCAAAAGTAGTCTTGTCTCTTTCTATTGATATTGGCGCTGATGCTCATGCCTTAACTGTGTTGCAAACCTAGTTAAGGCATGAGCATCACCGTCGTTTCACGCCTTGTTTAGAAACGTGCTTAGCGAAAACAGGCAGCTATTTATGAATCTTCAACATCTCCTAGTTTGCTAATAAGACTTTTATAGAGCCTTTGCCATAGCAGGCATGATGGCGAACCAATCTAATCTTTTAAGCAGGTCTCTTCGCTAGATTTCCAGTTATAAGCACCATAAAATAGCATCTGTGCTTGGCGAGTGCAGTTATGTAGCATCAACTGCTTATTCTCTTCAATTTCATTCAAATCAATTTCATCATCATGATCTTCTGTGTAGGTCAGCTCTAACCAATCAATGATCCAAGAAAAGAACATGTTTACTCCCGCTTCAGCCAATAAACGCCGATCATAGGCATTAATATGCGTAAATGCTGGCTGTAGTGCTAAGTCATCAGCGAGGCCTTGAGCATGTTTTTTAATGAGGTCGTTGATGGCTTTACGAACCGCTTCTGAACCACCATAACGTTCACTGATCAAAAACTGCCAGTAATAAGGCTGATCACTGACCATGTATAAAAACAACTGAATACTCTTGGCAATTTGACGATCGAAGCTGCGTTTACGTCCAATCTGTAAGCTGTCGCTTAATATGGCTAACGTGCCTCCTAATTCTTCAACCACCAACGCCCGCCCGAGTGATTCCATATCATCGAAATGCCGATAAAATGCCGTCGGCACAACACCGACCTCACGCGTGACTTGTCTGAGGCTGATAGAGCTAAAAGACTGTCCTGTCATACATAAATCGAGCACAGCATTAAAAAAAGCGTGCCGAGTTTGAAGTTTTTTTTGTTCGCGACTACTCATAATATTTCAAAATTATCCGATAGGGTTTTATCATACTCATTTCAGCATAAAAATACGAATAAAATACGCAATTTGCGTGAATTTATTAAACTACACTGGTCTATCAAACCATCGTACTCCAATGACCTTGCAATTCTTGAGCCAGTCGATAGGCCTCGTGGTCGTTCATACCCGTAATAAAATCCAAAATATTTAAAATATTGTGATAGACATTGTCTGACAAGTCACGGCGATGCTCATGGAGATGTGGCTGCAGTAGTTTTAGTAGGCGCTGCTGCTCAAAAGACATGAACTGTGATGGAGATGTTGTATCATTTCCTGTCCAAGCGAGCGGCATAAAGGCGTCTAATAGACGATGCAGGCATTGATTGGCCATCAGCTCCATGCGCACTTTGCTTGGATGATTGAATATCTTTTCACGTGCCAATTGTTTGGCTTGGTTAATACCATTTTGTACTGTTGTGTCACAGTGATCAAATAGGCTGCCGTCTAGTTTTCCAGCAAGTAGGGCGTCACTATTGGTGACGAAAGCATCGGTTACAGTATTGACCAAACGCATCATCGCTCGTGCCCGTAATGACGCTAGACTTTGTCTGATGGAGAGGTGTGTGGGTAAGTCAATCCTAGTAGGTCGCTCACCGATGAGCTCGTAAAATATAGTAGCCACTTCAGCGTAAGTAAGTATATTCAGATTAATGCCATCTTCCAAGTCAATTAGGGCATAGCAGATATCATCAGCGGCTTCTAGTAAATAAGCCAGTGGATGCCGCGCAAAGCCATCGTGCTGCTCTGAGCGCGGTAAATTTAAGCACGCTGCTAACTCTTCTAATTGCGAGGCTTCACTATAAAAACAGCCAAACTTTTGCACCTTAGTGGCTAGAGCGCTTTGAGAAAGCTTTTGAACATCAGGGTTGCTATGTGTCGCTAACCATGGATACTTCATAAAAGCACCTAATGTCGCACAAGTCAGTCTCATGCCGCCTTTATCTGGATGATGCTCATTGCGGGCCAACAGCCGAAACCCTTGAGCATTACCTTCGTATGCTAATAAGTCGAGTTTTTCATTAGTATTGAAATCTTGCAGCATCGTTTGATGTTCAGGTTTTACGAACCAGTCACGGATGGCATACTCACCTGCATGACCAAATGGTGGGTTGCCGATATCATGGGCAAGGCATGCTGCTTGTACAATGACGCCAACATCAGCTGGCGAGATACCTGTGGGTAAACCGCTGGCTAATTTATCATGAAGCTTTTCTGCTGCCATCATGGCTAAAGAGCGTCCAATACACGACACTTCAAGCGAGTGCGTTAGGCGAGTATGAATCCCTAGCTGATTGGTCAGCGGATGGACTTGGGTTTTTTGATTGAGCTGTCGAAAAGAATGCGAAAAAACAAGCCTATCATAGTCTTTATGAAACTGAGAACGGGTGCTTTTATTGGCGTTGAATTTTTTGGTAGTACCGAGGCGCTGTGAATTGAGGAGGTGCGACCATTGTGTGGTAGGAGATGACAAAGAGGTTGGTGTACTTAGCATATGCAATATCCGAAACCAAGGGAGCTTCTAGCATAGCAAAATAGTGACCTTGGTACAGCATACTATCAAAAAAGCGAAAGAGGACTCCACCCGACATTAGGGTGGAGGTGAATTTC
>NZ_RRYV01000010.1 GCF_014861395.1 Psychrobacter sp. FME13
TTCAATATAGTGACAAGCCATCTGCCGGCGCCTTTGGGGCGCTACCACTTTTTTGACATAGCATCCTGTAGGATGTCGGATTTAAGACATTCATCAGCGTACATCTTCTTTAAGCGGGCATTTTCAACTTCAAGCTCTTTAAGACGGCTGATAAGTGTGGCGTCCATACCACCATATTTAGATCGCCAGTTGTAGAAGGTGCTTTGGCTGATGTTATGCTCACGGCAGAGCTCGGTAATAGGGACACCTTGTTCGGCTTGTTTTAGGATGTTGACGATTTGGTTGTCGCTAAAGCGTGTCTTTTTCATAGGATTCTCCTGCTGATGTATTCTAGCAGTTACTCTCTATTTATGAGTGTTCTTATTTATTGGGGGGATTACCCTGGATATTGTTCTCTGTTAATCTGACTGTACCGCTAGCGATACCTGTTACCAACGCACCTTCATGCTTGCTTGGTAAAGGGTTTGGCGATAGTGCTTGCGCATCTTCTGCGTTATAAACTGAGATAAACAGGTATCTGGGCAACTCGCTTTTGTTAGGGCCAGATGAGTGCAGCAATCTGCTATGCATAAAACAGATCGAACCAGGTTTACCAATACAAGGTACAAACTGTTGGCATTTCTCGCTTTCTACCTCATTACTCACTTTGCCCACAAACTTGCCGTCTTCCCAATGCGAATACAACTCTTCTTTATGGCTACCAGGCACCACCAACAGCGGTCCGTTTTCTAATGTAACTTCTCCAATCATGAGTAGTGCGGTTAGCATGTCATCATTGGTGTGAGGCGTAAATGGAAAGTCCTGATGCCATTTAACAGTGGTTGTGGTGTTGGGCAGTTTAGCATTGACTTTACTATGATGAAATCGTGTGCCGTTGCCGCCGATCAAATCGCCTGCCATTTCTGACATGGTAGATTTAAGTGCCATATCAGAGAACTTATCAGATATCTCTGTAGGAGATGTGACACGTCTTAAAGAAGGGTTATCGGCACTATGATCCTTTGGATCAATATCAAACCTTGCTCTACCATCCAGTGTCGCTCCCCACGCTTCGGTATGCGTCTTACTTTCATCGATCCAGGATTTTATCTCACCCAATAGGTCTGTCAGCTCAGCAGCCTCAATGGCATTTTCTACAACCAAATAACCATCATCATAATACTGTTGGATTTGCTCGCTCGTTAACATCTTAAATTCCTTCTATTTGCTTATAGTAAAACATCAATAAATCCGCTATCCCGTTACTTTTATCAAGCGAATTAACAATTGATTAATTCATAGTTTGATCAATATCTTCTTGACTTGGAACCGTCAGTCCATGGACGCTTAGTATTTTCTCTAGGTCACCTGACTGCTTCATTTGCTCGATACCATCTGCAATGATTTTATATGTTTCAGTATCTCCCTTTTTGACTGCTATACCGCCAACAATGGGAAAGAACTCTTGTGTAGAGCTTACCTTAACCCGATCACCTAACTTAGCAGCGGCAGACTTCATGACTGCTGCATCGTCATACTGAATATCAACCGCTCTAGACAATAGCGCTTGTGTGGTTTGAGGTGAGTTTTCATACTCATTGATGGTAATGGCAGGCTTATTTTGTGTGACACATTCTTGCGAGATGTCTGCCAATTGAGTAGAGAATGCCGTGCCTTTCATTGTACCAACCGTTTCGCCACATAGGTCATCTGCGCCTCTAGGTTCAACGTCTGAGTCACTACGTACCAATAAAGAGATGTCCGTCTTATAATAAGGAATCATATCAATTTGTTCTAGACGTTCTTTGGTGATATACATTGACGAGTACAGTACATCAAACTTACCACCTTTTAAGCCAGGAATTAAGTTTGCCCATCTTGTATCTTCCCATTTAGGCGTGATCGCACCATTAAGCTCAGCCACTTTGGCCATGATTTCTACGTCTATACCGCCTGGGTTGCCTTGTTCATCTAAATACTCATAGGGCGGAAACGTCATGTCTGACCCTATCGTAATTATTTGCTTATCAACACTTGCGTTTGTAGATGTGGCGTCACTATTTTCTGTATTGCTAGTGGGTGTTTCATTTGAACAAGCAGTTAGCGCTAAACCTGCAGTGACAGAGAGTAATATAAGTTTTAGTTGTTTCATCGTATTCATTCCTAAAGGGTTAGTGAATTTAAACAACAGTATCAACGGTGCTGATAACGTTAACAGGGCATACCCTAGTTATACTAAATTGCGTCTATTAAAAGCAATTTTGAAAAACCTACGCACTACTAATGTAAATCCTATTTAAAAACACAGTGCTGTTTTCAATACTCTCTGTATAGTAATAATCACACCCATAGGAGTATTTTATGACGAACTCAATAAGCAACTCTATGAAATCTGAAGCACAGGCACGTATTGACCTAGCCGCTTGTTTTCGCTGGTTTGCAAGGCTAAATATGCATGAAGCAGTTGCCAATCATTTCAGTGCTTCCGTGTCTGAAGATGGTAGCAAGTTTCTTATCAATCCAAAATGGCAACATTTTTCAACCATTAAAGCCAGTGACTTAATATTATTAGACACCAATAATCCTGATGAAGAACTGTTGGCAACAATTGACCCAACCGCATGGGCCATACATGGTCAAATCCATCTATCAAGACCTGATATTAAATGTGTGCTGCACTTACATCCTATTTATACAACCACCATCTCTACGTTAAAAGACCCTGTTATTAAGCCTATTGATCAAAATACGGCACGTTATTTCAATCGCGTGAATTATGATAGATGCTATCAAGGTATGGCTGATACCAATGCAGAAGGTAAGAGATTAGCAGGCTTATTAGGCAACCATAGCCGTCTGATGATGGGCAATCACGGGATATTGATCGGCTCACACAGTATTGGTGTGGCGTTCGATGATATGTATACGATTGAAAGATCTTGTCAGGTCTTAGCAACCGCCTACGCAACCAATCAGCCCTTAAACATCATTCCTGATGACATCGCAGAGAAAACCGCTCAAGATTGGGAGTCTATTGAGGATTTTAGCGAAGCCCACCTTGAAGAAATAAAAAGACTATTGTTAGCACAAGAGCCTGATTTTATTAAATAATTTATATTGCTTGGCGCACATCAAAAAACCACCTGCAAATAGGTGGTTTTTTATGGTCTTAGTAATTGTCTTAATGGTTGTATTAATAATTGCCAGTTGCGTTGTCGTGATTGCCACGCTGTGCTGATGCTATAAGTCAAAGAGTTCTTAAATGAGTACGAGGGTCTGTACGTTTATTACGTTTGCTCATTAGCACTTTTATTTAAAGGAGGACTACGTCGTAGCGCTCTAGTCATTCACTGACGATACTATGAGCACGTTAAGTTATGAAAATGCTGGATTATGAACACGCTGGCGTGCTACTAAAAAAGTAAACCGATATACATACATATATCGGTTTACTTTTGGTTTGAATAATAACTGCAATTACTGATCGACGTTTTTGATAAATTGATTAAACCTCTCATTGGTACTGTTTTCTAGTTCGGCTGGTGACCCTTGTTCTATGATATGACCACCTTCCATAAATATCACTCTATCCGAAATCTTAAAGGCAAAGCTCATCTCATGGGTCACAATAATCATGGTGAGACCCTCTTTGGCGAGTTGTTCCATGACTTTTAATACTTCACTCACTAATTCTGGATCTAATGCAGAGGTTGGCTCATCAAACAATATGATAGAAGGTTCCATCGCTAATGCACGGGCAATGGCCACTCGCTGTTTTTGACCACCAGATAACTGATGCGGATATTTTTTAGCATGCTCTCTCATACCTACTTTATCGAGCATTGCAATCGCTGTTAGCTGGTTAACGCCTTTGTCATACATTTTGTGATATTGAGGTGCTAGCATGATATTTTCTAAAACTGTTTTATGTGGAAACAAGTTAAAGTTTTGAAAGACCATACCGATATGCACAATTTGTTCTTTAAAAGGTTTAGACTTATCGGTTAATTCGGTATCTTTCAAAAATGGGTTGCCCATTAAATCAACCGTACCTTTATTCAGCGCCTCTAGACTGTTTAAGGTGCGAATAAATGTGGTTTTACCTGATCCTGATGGTCCAATGACCGACACCACCTCACCCCATTTTACTTTTAGGTCAATACCTTTTAATACATGATGATCGCCATATGATTTATGGATATCAGTGGCTTCAAGCGCATAATCGCCTTTTCTTTCGTTATTTATTTCTTTGTAGTTGTTTAAAGATTTATTGGTAGTGATACTGCTAACCAGCTCACCTTCTTTCAATATTGATGGGTTTTTTTTCGTAATATCTATAAATGTTTCAAACTTTTGAATTAAAAAGCCAAAGACAGTGACAATAAGTACGTAATAAAAAGCAACGGCTAGCATGGTCTCAAGGACTAAGAAGTTTTGAGAATATAACCGTTGGCCAACCAGTAGAATCTCAGTTAAAGAGATAACTGACACCAATGAGGTTAATTTTACGATGACCACAAACTCATTACTCAGTGCAGGTAAGGCAATTCTTAATGCCTGCGGCACCACAATGAGTCTTTGAATGCCTATTGGTTTTATACCTAGTGCCTTGCCCGCTTCTACTTGAGCTTGATGCACCGCATTTAGACCGCCACGATGAATCTCAGCAATATAGGCTGACTCACATAATGTGAGTGCTATTAAACCTGAAATGAATGAGGATGCTAGTAGAAAGCTGGTTTTTGGAAACACCTGCGGCATACTATAAATAAAGATAAGCAATACCAATAAAGGCAAGCTACGGAACAACCATATGTAAGTTCTACTCAATAAAGAGACCGGTTTGATTTTGGATTTTTTACCTAATGCCAGTATAAAGCCTAACACTATGCCTAAAAACCATACTAAGACGCTAAGCTCAATAACGGTTAAGGTGGCGTACCAAAAGTTTGTATTTTTTAACAAACTAAACGTGTATACCCAATCAAATTGCATGTTCTATCCTCTAAAATTAGTTAATAACTGAGTTATGACAATGTTTCGATATGCCTGCTTAGAAGGCTGCTACGAGCTTTTAATCAATCAGTAGCAAGGTGTTCATTGGGTTAGTGTTTAACCTCGATTGAGCCTTGTCTACAAACTAAAACCAGAGAGTCGAAATGCTATTGAAATAGATCATCTTTCGTACTGAATGCGATTCTAGTGCTGTTGAATTGAGATTTTCTCATTCTTTTTCATTTCTGATATGAGCTTCCGAAAAATAAGAAACACTCATGCCTGGTATATATTGGTTTGAAATAAAGGCTTGGCAACGGCTAGCAAAAGCTTGTTGAACGTTGGTAAGACTTGCATTTTTAGGTGTGGCAATACCAATTTTCATAGGACGCACATCACCAGATATCCTAACCATGACCAACTCTTTACCGTCGTATGAAAAGTCAGTTTTTGGTCGAACATTTAAAATGGTGTAACCAATATTGTTGCCAACCATCGAACGAATGACATCAACGTATTTACAAGTTTCTTTAATGTTGGGTTTTAAACGCTTGGTACGAAAAAGCGAAAGAAAATAATCGTTACTGTAAGGCATATCTAGTAGTATCATCGGATACTCAGTCAGCTCTTCCAACGTAACGGCTGTGTTTTTAGCCAATGGATGAGATTTTGCCAAAAGCACATACGGTGGTAGGTCTGCTAATGGCGTAAAATTGATTAGATTTTCATCAATATGCAAGTCATATAATAATGCGAGATCTATCGTGTTTTGATTCAATTCTTGCAGCAAGTTATGGTGATCATCTATCACTGCTTCTAAATCTACCTGACTATATAAATGAGAAAACCCATGTATGATTTCAGCATAAATAAAAGGCGCAAAGGATGAAAAACACCCTACTTTAATTTTGCCGCGCATGACACCTGTGAAGTCAGCTGACATAGAATAAAGATCAGAAGATTGCGCGAGAATCACTTTGCAAGCATTTTTTACTTGCTCACCAATTTCTGTTAATAACAGCCCCTTAGCATGTTGGCGAATAAATAACTGCGCATGGAGCTCAGATTCCATATGCGCTATTGCCGCTGATATCGACGGAGATGAGATATGGATCTTTTCAGAAGCGATGATAATACTGCCACTTTCAGCGGTGGTAACAAAGTATTCCATTTGGCGTAGAGTGATGCGACTTAACACGATAAATCCTTTTGATTAAATAATATTTATAAGTCTCCAGGTACTCCATAACTTGGTGAAATCGTTGGGTTAAAAGCTCTTACAACATAATCGTCTAATTGAGGTTCGTAAATTCCCCACAATTGCTGTAAATCCTCTATTGGAGTGTCTGACCAATCAACTCGAAGATCTACAATCGGCCACGTGGCTTTATCTACTACTAGCAGCCCTGCAGAGTGCACTTCCCCTTCTTCTCCACCTGCGTTATACCCTGATACTAAGCTTTCAAGTAGTCTGCTGGCAAGCGCGCCTTCGCTTTTTTCAAAAGTATTTAGCATAGCTTCTGGCACAGCCGTGTTAGATAGCATATTTCCGGCGCAAGAAGCATTTTTTCCAACAACCGTAGAAAATGTGCCGAGGGTGTGCTCACCGCTAAATACAAAAGGTGCCCCTGTTGTATCTAACGCCATTAATTGGCGATATTGGATAAACTCTGTACTTTTAATTAGCTCTAGGCCAGCATCAGTGGGCGTTAAATTGTATTGCATCATCTCAAGCAATACTTGAGACAAGTTAGGGTCAGTTATATTTTGACTGGTAACCACACCAACACCAGCTTTAGCACGAATACACCTAGATGCCACTGCTGGTGATGATGAGCTAACCGCCGCTCCTAACTGTCCTGTTTTTGTGCAGCGTGCAATAATAGAAAAAGTCATCGTACATCCTTAATATAAATTATAGTTTTAGATCACAGCGGTGGCATCTACTTCTACCAACCATTCAGGACGTGCCAATGCAGAGACCACAATACCAGTGGATACAGGATGTACGCCTTTTAGCCAACGACCAACCACACGATAAACATCTTCGCGGTATCTAGGATCTATGATGTAAATGGTGATTTTGCAGATATCCTCTAGCTCTCCGCCAGCCTCTTTTAACAACATATCAATGTTGTACATTGCTTGTTCTGTTTGACCTTTGACATCGCCAATACAAACGCTTTCATTAGTTTCTAGATTTTGGCCAATTTGACCTCGTAAAAACACAGTGCTGCCTTTTGCCACCACTGCTTGGCACAAGTCATTATCAATATTTTGCTCAGGATAGGTGTCTTTGGTATTAAAGGGTCTGATACGTGTGTGTTTCATTGGCTGCCTCATGTCATGTTTAAATAAAATAAGTGCTGTCTAAAGCTTCTGTTAGGCCTTATAAACAGTATGTCGCAAATCAATTTCAAGGCAAATTAAGATTTCCTTTCCAATGATTAGGTTCAGCCATATCAAATTGATTCGGTTTTTTTGAGGTATAAATTCAGGACATATGATTGTCATTTGTAATATATAAAAATTATGATGAGGTCAGTGGATATGATTTATTGAGAGGATTTGACCTTAATAGAGTTGTTATGCCAAACATTCATATTTGTTTAATAGAGAGAATAGCCATATGTCAATCAACAACAAAAATATAGATACGCTCATCGTTGGTTCAGGTCAAGCTGGTATTGCCATGAGTGAGCATTTAAGCAATCTAGGTATCAATCACTTGGTATTAGAAAAAAACCGAATTGCTGAAGCATGGAGGACCCGTAGATGGGACTCACTAGTGGCCAACGGTCCTTGCTGGCATGACAAGTTTCCAAATATGGACTTTCCTCATGACCCAGAGAGTTTTGTACCACACAATGAAGTGGCTGAATATTTTGAACAATATGCCCACATGATTGATGCGCCAGTAGAAACTGGCGTAGAAGTACAAAATATTGTAAAAAACAAGAATATGATAGGTTTTACCGTCAAAACTAATCAAGGAGACGTTGTTGCCAATAATATTGTGGTCGCAACAGGGCCTTTCCAAAAACCCGTTATTCCTGCTATTGCTCCTCAAAAAACAGACTTATATCAAATACATTCTGATCAATACAAAAACCCCGATCAGCTCCCTGATGGTGCGGTATTGGTTGTTGGTGCAGGATCTTCAGGTGTACAAATTGCATCAGAACTCAATAGTGCTGGCAAAAAGGTGTATTTATCTGTGGGCCCGCACGAGCGACCACCACGTAAATATAGAGAAAGAGACAATGTTTGGTGGTTAGGTGTATTAGGCACATGGCACGAAACAAAGCCACCACAAAGACCTATTAAAGGGTTTGCGGTAAGCGGAATGAATGGTGGTCAAACTGTCGATTTTAGAAAAATGGGTCATGATGGCATCACTCTTGTAGGAATGACCAAAGCCTTTGAAGACAATACTGTCTCTTTTAATGACGATTTGGTTGACAACATTGTCAGTGCTGAGAAAAACTACTTAGATAATCTTGAAGAGATGGATGACTACATTGAAGCGAATGGTCTAGATTTGCCTGAAGAACCTGAAGCAAAAATTATCATGGATATGCCTGACTCTATGAAAAACCCCATCCATGAATTGGATTTTGAAAAAGACAATATCACCAGTATTATTTGGGCATCCGGTTTTGGCTATGATTACAACTGGCTACCGTTCGATATTTTTCAAGAAAATGGTGCGCCGATACACAATAGAGGCATCACCAGCGAGCCAGGCATTTACTTTGTTGGTTTGCCGTACCTGTCTAGTAAAGGCTCTAGCTTTATTTGGGGCGTATGGCATGATGCCAAACGTATTGCCGAATATATTGACATACAAAGACAGTATCAAAGCTATAAACTGGCTGAGAAATCTGATTAATGTTATAAATCCATAATGCTTTATTATTAGGGCATGTTGCATAGTCAACAGGCCCTAATTTGGTTTAAGTCCCCAAACTAGTCAAAACGTCTAAGATTGAGAGAACGCCTTAGTAGTTCGCTGACTACACCAGTGACCTGGGCTGCAATGCTTACTGCGACCTCATTCTGCCTCACGATATAAGACTCTCTTCGCTTCCATTCTAAACATTTCCTGACTCAAAACTGGCTCCCTATTCACTACATTATCTGTTTCACGTACTACAGAGCTGTCAGTCTCTCTATACAAGGTATTCTGCGACTCTTGTCTAAAATCATCATAACTAATGATAGCATCAACTATGGGGCTATCAGGAACACGATTGAGGTCTGATATATTGTTTTGCATGTTTAATAACTGCGAGTTACTGACTAGCTGGTGATGGCTAAGAGAGACACTATCAGTTGTTGGAAATATTGTGGTGATATTCGAGTTTTGAGAAATGGTTGAAAAAAAATAGTTAGACATAACAATAGTAATCACCAACAACATACCGATTGTGATGATTATTTTTATGTTACTAGAAGGCTTTCTTTGACTTTTTTGTTGGCGTAACTCATGCGTTTTGATATTGATTTCATCCGTTTTATCAATAATATAGAAAATATAAGAGCAACTAGCTGTATATATAGTAAAGCGAACCTAATCAGTGGTCTCACGATACAATGTATTTTGTGACTCCTGTCTAAAATCTTCGTAACTAATGGCTGGTTCAGCTTGCGCCTCACTAGATACTGCGTCATCTGAGGTGGTATCTGTGGTCTTTTTCTCATCGATAGCCGCATTGCTATTGCTATCGACAATATCGTTATTGGCGCTCTGATTCTCACCAGTTAGCTCATCCTGTTGTGAGGCTGCTGGTGTCTCTGTAACGCTGAGCTCAGTATCAGTATCAGTATCAGTATCAGTATCGGTTTGGGCATTACTGTTGGCTACTTGTTCCTCGTCAGAACTAGGCGCACTATCCGTTGGCACCGTATCGACATTACTATTAATATTTGATTCAGTATTATCAGCGGTAGCTGTGTCTGTTGGAAAAACGCCCATAAAAACAAGTGTTGCTATAACAATAGCAATCAATACTAAACCCAAAATCAGACCAATAACGAGCGTTTTTTTATTATTTGCTGGCTTGTTTTTTGCTTCTGTAGCAGCTGGTATATTGACAGCCTGCTGTTTCTGCGTTTCTTGTGTAGCTTCGTCATCATTAGCTATAGAGGTCGTCTCATCCGTATTGCAGAGCTGGTCAGACTCTGACTCAATAATTTCATTGTTGCTCTCCACATGAGTATCATCAGAATCAATTTCTAGGAATTCATCTGTATCAATAGACAGTACTTGATCTGAGAAATCTGACTCAACAACCTCGTTGTTACTTTCTACATGAGTATCATCAAAATCAATCTCTAAGGAATCATCTGTATCAATAGACAGTACTTGATCTGAAAAATCTGACTCTGACTCAACAATTTCGTTGTTGCTCTCCGCATGAGTATCATCAAAATCAATTTCTAGGAATTCATCTGTATCAATAGACAGTACTTGATCTGAAAAATCAAACACGGTATCTGTTTCAGCCTGATCTATACTCAATGTGTTATTTAACAGATGAGTATCATTATCTGAATCGGTACGCAGCTCAAGCTCTGTTTTTCCAGAAGACTGATATTTAGGTGCTAACTTAATATTTTCAGATTGTGTTAAGTCTTCACTATTAGTGTTTTCTACACGACTGACGAACCGATCATAGATATTATTATTGGTGCGAGCACGTGGATTTCTAGTGGTGATTTCCGCCAACTTTTCTTCAAAATCTGTACCAATATCTGTTTTTTTGTCGCTCATAAAATAATACCAAACCAGTTTATTACTACAGTGTAACTATATCGTTATCAAATAATATAATTGTTCATCTTATTATCTTCAAGTACAAAATATTTTATAGTGAAAGTATATTGTAAATATCGTTACTATTCTGCATATTTTCTAACTTATAGTTAAATTTATATAAATTCGATATGTTGCAATCCTTGCTAACTGTACGAGTATGTCGCTACTTTGGCTATGACAAAGCTTTTTTAATACCTGAATATAATAACCAATGGAAAATAGAAATGAGCAATACAAACAACGCCTGGTTGGCTTTGAGTTAATAGCTCAACTAGCCCTATGTTTAATAGACTCTAATATTAGTCGGTGAATAGGTGGTTATATGGATAGAGGTATGCACTATACTGATAAGCCATAGAGTGGCTATAGTCACTCCTCTATCTACTGAATACGGCGTCAGTCTCGCTTAGCTTACTATTTACAGCACTTTCACTTGGTTTCCTTGTATCCAAGTTATATTGAACCGACTATATCAACACAGGTTTAACGGTATGGACTTAAAACAACTGAATGCCTTTATATCTATCGCAGAGTTGCGTAGCTTTAGCGCGGCGGCAACCAAGACAGGGTTGTCACAGCCTACTCTGAGCCGCTTACTCAAACAGCTCGAAACCGATATGGGTGTGGAGCTGGTTGATCGTTATCATAGGCCGCTCGATTTGACTGAGGCTGGTGCATTTTTTTACGATAAAATCAGTGCCATTCTAACAGAGATTGATACAGTGACCAGTATGACGCAGCGGTTATCCGCACCAAGTAGTATTCTTAATATTGGTTTTGTTCCTTCCGTGCTCTATGGGTTGCTCCCAGAAATCATTGCTAGGCTCAAGCAGTCCAGTCCTGATATTGAAGTCAATCTCAAAGATATCAGCTCCTATCAGCAAATGGATGCTCTAAAATCTGGTGATATCGACATTGGCTTTGGTCGTTTTGCGCATCAAGACCCATGGGTTCAGCAAATATTACTGCGCCATGAACGCTATGTCGTTGCCTTACCTAAAGCGCATGCTTTAGCACATGTACGTGAGCAGAGGCTGATAGACTTGGCAAACAACCGATTGATTCTATATCATCAAACGCGTTTGCCGATGGCCACGCCAAACGCTCATACCAAAACGCTTCATACGAATAAAGAATCGGCAACCAACGATACGCCCATTACTGAGCCTTTGCTGCATTTATTTGCACAATACGGTATTTCTCCTTTTATGACAACAACGGTGAGTGATTTACAGATCGCACTGGGTCTAGTAGCAGCAGGTGAAGGTATTACGCTCGTACCTGCCAGCCTACAAACGGTACGTACCGAACAAATCAGCTATCAACGCTTGGTGCATGAAAACGTTACCTCCCCTATCTATCTACACACGCTCAAAGACTTCGTTCATCCTAGTATTCCTGATTTACTGACTGCTATTTATCATGTTTATGAACAACGTGGTATTACTTATCGACATCAGAAATTTACCTAAAAAACTGATTATTAACCATTCGTTAGCTTAGGTGATGAAAATAATCATTATCTCGTATCATTATAGATATGCTAAAGTCGCCTATAAATATTTAACTATCACTGTTTTTATCCTTTTAGTCTTTACCATTTCATTTATAAACATTACTTATTAGTTGCAGGCACTCTGTCACAGGTCAGTGTTAGGGTGTCTCTAGAGATATAATTTGAGGTATGTATGACCGCACAACAAACAAACACGCTTGATAGCGCTACTAACCAGGAAGGCTTTAGTTGGCGTATCTTTGGTCCTGGGATTTTGATGGCGACCGCTGCCATTGGTGGCTCACACCTCATTTCATCGACACAGGCTGGCGCACTTTATGGCTGGCAGCTGGCCATTATTATTGTATTAGCCAATGTTTTTAAATACCCATTTTTCCGTTTTGGTACAGATTATGTCTACGATACTGGTGAAAGTCTGATTGCAGGCTATGCCAAACGCTCTAAGACATATCTATGGGTATATTTTATTCTCTCTATATTATCAGCGATTATTAGCACTGGCGCAGTGTCATTAATCGCAGCCGTTATTCTTGGTTTTATGCTGCCCGCCTCTATTGAGCTGTCTACCATTACATTGGCATGGATAGTGACAATTGTATGCTGGGTATTTTTGATTGCCGGTCACTACAAGCTGCTCGATGGTGTAACCAAATGGATTATGATTGCGCTAACGATTGCTACTGTAGCCGCAGTTGTCATCGCTGCTGGCAGACCGACCGTTATGGCCGTTGACTTCGTTGCAGTCACGCCTTGGAATTTGGCCACATTAGGTTTTATCGTGGCCCTCATGGGTTGGATGCCAGCGCCGCTTGAGTTTGCTGCCATTACATCCATGTGGACCTCTGCAAAACGTAAAACAGACCATACCACTCACAAACAAGGTTTGCTTGATTTCAATGTCGGGTTTTTGGTATCTGCTATTTTAGCGTTGTTCTTTCTATCACTAGGTGTTTTTGTTCAATATGGCTCTGGTCAAGAGATTCAAACGGCAGGCATTGCCTATATTGATCAGCTTATCAATATGTATACGGCGACCATCGGTGAATGGTCAAGACTATTGGTCGCTTTTATTGCCTTTATGTGCATGTTCGGCACAACGATTACTTGTGCTGATGGCTACGGCCGAGCCAATGCTGAGTGCTGGCGCTTACTCAAAGGTGAAAAAGCGATTAATAAAAAACAAATCTCATTTTGGACGACTTACGCTATCGGTGGTGGTTTGGTTATTATTACCTTCTTTGCAGGACAGCTAGGTACTATGCTCAAGTTTGCCATGATATCAGCATTTGTCTCTGCGCCTATCTTTGGTTGGTTGAACTACTCACTGGTTAAAAATCAGCAAAAACTATCAGCAGGCATGAATATTTACTCGATTGTGAGCTTATTATTCCTAGGTGGTGTTGCCTTGTTATTCTTAGCCAACCTTGCAGGTCTCTTTGGTTAAGTGAGTTTATTACAACGTATCTAAAAACGTTGCGTCCAAAAATGCAGTACATGCAAAAAACATAAAACCCCTTTTAGCTAGGCTAATAAGGGGTTTTTCTTGTTTGATATTTATCAATATCTGACAAGTCTTCCTATTATCTTTGTAAATAAATGTAAATACTCAAAACGGCTTGCCTGAATAGTTTTACTAAAATGAATAGTAATTTATATGGAATGCTATTTTTTGGATAATGCTATTTAATAATTGAATATTATTAATATTAATTAATATACTATTTAAATATAATAATTACTAGGGATAAAAATATACTTTTCAGCGAGCAATAATTGAGTATAATCGATGGCAACAAAGATAATATCACCCCTCTAAGTAAGGATTAAGACATGACTTTACCATCGGCTGGCACGCGCTTTCGCAGTGCTATGAAACAAAAAAATGATAACAACCAACCCTTACAGATTGCTGGCGCGATTAATGCTTATACCGCGATGATGGCGACTCAAGTTGGTCACCAAGCGTTGTACTTGTCTGGTGCGGGCGTGGCAAATGCTTCATTTGGCCTACCTGATCTGGGTATGACGAGTTTAGATAATGTCTTAGAAGATGCTCGCCGTATCACCGATGCGGTTGATACACCACTATTGGTAGATGTCGATACTGGTTTTGGTGGTGCGTTCAACATTGCTCAAACTATCAGAAAAATGGAAAAGGCAGGCGTGGCAGCAGTACATATCGAAGACCAAGTGGCTCAAAAGCGCTGTGGTCACCGACCAAATAAAGAAATCGTTAGTATTGTAGAGATGGTAGATCGCCTAAAAGCAGCACTAGATGCCAAAACCGATCCTGACTTTGTGGTGATGGCACGTACTGATGCATTGTCTGTAGAAGGTTTAGATGCAGCTGTTGAACGCGCCGTTGCCTTTCAAGAAGCTGGTGCTGATATGATTTTTGCAGAAGCATTAACCGATATCAAAATGTATCGCAAGTTTACGGATGTCCTAGACATTCCTGTACTGGCCAACATGACAGAATTTGGTCAGACTGATTTATATACCACTGACCAGCTATACAGTGTGGGTGTCGAGATGGTGTTGTATCCACTATCCGCATTTCGTGCGATGAACAAAGCAGCACTAAACGTTTATCAACACCTGTTGAACGATGGCACACAAGAAAAGGTCGTTGATACTATGCAGACTCGTATGGAACTGTATGATTTTTTAAACTATCATGAGTTTGAGCAAACACTAGACAAATTGTTTGCCGATAATAAGTAATACCAAAAACTAAACCGTTTTTTATTACTTTTATTTTAAAAAATCAACCCTCCCCTACTTTTAGGTTATTTATGTCATTTTTTACTGCTAATACCATCGCTAAATCTTCAATGCTTAGCTGCACGCTTGCCGCTCTGTTGCTGACAACAGGCTGTGATAAAACACCAGAAACCGTTGACGAAACCACTAGTGAGGCGAGTGAGATGAGCGCCTCTACTGCTGCCGAAACGTCACCAGCTACTACTCAAGATAACTTGCTGATGACAGAAATGACATTAGATACTGTTAACAATTTCGTATTTACTCCGCTTATTAGTAGTGGATCGCTCAATGCAGAGCAAGTAAGCTGCCTTGAATCGCGCGACAAAGACTTGGGTAGAGAAGAAATTAATAACTTCTATAACACAGAGTTTACCGATGCAGAGTTACAAGAGTTAGAGGCGTTTTATAACTCAGATCTAGGGAAAAAACTGATCGCCTTTGGTAACGAACAAATACGCATTATGAGTGGCGAAGAAGTCGAAACACCGATGGAACAACCTACCAAAGAAGAAATGGCAGAAATACAAACCTTTATGCAATCACCAGTTGGCGCTAAGTACATGCAGCTAAACAAGGCTCAAGGTGAAGGCAGTGTAATGCAAGCAATGAGTGCACCGATTCAGGCTGAGTTCGATCGTTGTAATATTACTGTTGATTTAGATGCACCACAACCACAGTCTTAGTTGCACACAACCAGCGCTATAGTCAGTCAACAATAAGCAAAGAAACTGCTTAGGGTGTGTCCCCATGTTGAACATAGAGATAAAAATGAGATAAATAGCAGTCAAACTAAGAAAAATAGTGCAGATAATATCGAGATATTAGCAAGCTACTTAACGCAGTTTGGCAAATACTTAGCCATTTTTAGCCCATTTAATACTGATTGTTCAGATTGGGGACACGCCCATAGACTTCTTGCGAAAGTGTCAGTTAACTGGTTTCTAATAACGAAACCATAAAAGCTAGCAATGACTGATGCAAGAAGTCACATTATAAGAAACACCTTTTTTTACTTTTCACCCAAAAAGCTACCAACAAAAGGAATTCAATCATGGCAGCACAAAAACAACTTTCAGGCGCAGGTCTACGAGGTCAGGTCGCTGGCAAGACGGCACTATCAACCGTTGGTAAATCAGGCTCAGGTCTGACGTATCGCGGTTATGACGTATCAGAACTCGCAGACAAATGCATCTTTGAAGAGGTGGCCTACTTGCTACTTTATGGCAACTTGCCAAACCAAAGCCAACTTGATGCTTATCAAGCCAAGCTCAAAACATTACGTGGTCTACCACAAGCGCTAAAAGACGTACTTGAACGCATCCCAAGCGATTCGCACCCAATGGATGTACTACGTACCGGTTGCTCTATGCTGGGTAACCTTGAAACTGAGACTGACTTTGCCGAAGAAAAAGACAAAACAGACCGCATGTTGGCGGTTTTCCCATCAATCATTAACTACTGGTATCGCTTCACGCATGACAACGTGCGTATCGAAACCGAAACGGATGATGAAACCATCGGTGGCCATTTCTTACATCTGTTAAAAGGCGAAAAACCAAACGAGCTACACACAAAAGTGATGAATATCTCACTTATTTTGTATGCTGAGCATGAGTTCAATGCTTCAACCTTTACCGCTCGTGTGTGTGCGTCTACCTTATCTGACATTCATTCTTGTATCACAGGTGCAATTGGCTCATTGCGTGGTCACTTGCATGGCGGTGCGAACGAAGCTGCGATGGATATGATTGAAGGTTTTGGTTCAGCCGATGAAGCCGAAACCGAGATGTTAGCTATGCTGGCACGTAAAGATAAAATCATGGGCTTTGGTCATGCCATCTATAGCGAATCAGATCCTCGTAACGTCGTAATTAAAGGTTGGGCTGAGAAGCTAGCCGCTGACGTTGGTGATGAGGTGCTATACCCCGTATCAGTACGCTGTGAAGAGGTCATGTGGCGCGAGAAAAAACTGTTCTGTAATGCTGACTTTTTCCATGCGTCTGCTTATCACTTTATGGGTATTCCAACCAAACTGTTCACTCCAATCTTTGTGTGCTCACGCTTAACAGGTTGGGCATCTCATGTATTTGAGCAACGTGCTAACAACCGTATCATCCGTCCAAGTGCAGAATATACGGGTGAAGAGCTGCGTCCAGTACCAGATATGAGTGCGCGTTAATTATTTAAAGTAGGATAATTTTTTTAAGATGTGCTTTGCGTGCTGAGAGTTAGACAACCTTTAACTGGCGCGCATGGCACACTCTATACTTAACTTTTGATATCTATGTTTACGTTTGGAGAAGTATGATGACAGTATGGCCATCATATGTCGTTTGGGTGGCAAGCTTCTTATGGTTAGTGGTATTACTAATCAAACCTATCGTCTATCCTCACCAAAACCAAAAGACGTCAAAAGTAGATATATTTATTTTCATAATATCAGCAATCACTCTACTCAGTTTTAGTTATACCAGTATCAAGTTTACGATGGATTTTTCTCAGAATAGTTTAAGTCGAGAGTGGTTAGATTTTTTGCTCAACTTATGGGGTTCTTTGTTTGTCATCAATATAGTATGCATGATAATGGCTTGGGCTAAATTATTTCGCCAAAATGCTCCGTCCTCGCATACCAATTGGTTTTTTATATTCACTACGACATTAGGAGTCGGTCATATACTGGCTTTAGGATCTTATGTTTAAACGTTCAATATCATTTTTTTAGCAAAGTCTTTTTTATCGCTTTTTATCGCTAAAAACGAGAAAACCAACGATTTTGCTAAGAGAATATCTTTTATTAATTTTAATCTAAACCAGCTAACCGCCAAAGGTGACTTATGGACAATGCACTAGTACAACCAATGAACGAACCCTTTAAAAAACCACTTCCTGATACTGACCTTTACTACTTTGACACCCGAGAAGCTGTCGAGAGCATCGAAGCTGGCGCGTATGACAAACTACCTTTCTGTTCAAAAGTATTGTGCGAAAACCTAGTACGCCGTTGTCCACCAGAAGAGCTAACCAATGCACTTAAGCAGCATATCGACCGCAAGCAAGACCTTGACTTTCCTTGGTACCCTGCCCGTGTCGTTTGTCATGATATTTTGGGTCAGACGGCTTTTGTTGATTTGGCTGGCCTACGTGATGCTATCGCTGAGCAAGGTGGCGACCCTGCTAAAGTAAACCCTATCGTGCCAACTCAGCTTATCGTTGACCATTCATTAGCTGTTGAGCATGCAGGCTTTGAAGACAATGCGTTTGAGAAAAACCGTGCCATTGAAGAGCGCCGTAATGATGACCGTTTTCACTTTATCAACTGGTGCGAATACGCCTTTGATAACGTAAACGTGGTGCCACCAGGTAATGGCATTATGCACCAAATCAACCTAGAAAAAATGTCACCTGTAGTACAAGTGGTACAAAACAAAGCAGGCGAAAAAGTCGCTTTTGCCGATACGTTAGTGGGTACAGATAGCCACACACCAATGGTCGATGCGCTCGGTGTTATCTCAATCGGTGTGGGCGGATTAGAAGCTGAAAGCGTGATGCTCGGCAATCCATCGTATATGCGCCTGCCTGATTACGTGGGTGTCAAACTTACAGGTAAATTGCAAAAAGGCATTACTGGCACGGATTTGGTACTGGCCATGACTGAGTTTTTGCGTGATGCCGGTGTGGTTTCTACCTATATAGAATTCTTCGGTGATGGCGCACGCCAGCTGACTGTCGGTGACCGCGCCTCTATCTCCAACATGACGCCTGAGTATGGCGCAACTGCTGCGATGTTCTATATCGATGAGCAAACCATCGACTATCTGCGTCTGACTGGTCGTAGTGAAGAACAAATCAAACTGGTTGAGCAGTATGCCAAACAAACTGGCCTATGGGCTGACGGTATGAAAAAAGCCGAATACGCACGCGTGCTTGAGTTTGATCTGTCATCAGTAGGCCGCAATTTGGCAGGGCCTTCGCGTCCACATGCCCGCGTATCGACCGATGATTTGGTTGCCAAAGGCATCGCTCACGCTCCTGATGAGAAACTACCTGAATCAAAGGACGGTTTGATGCCAGATGGCGCAGTGATTATCGCGGCTATCACCAGCTGTACCAACACCTCAAACCCGCGCAATATGGTAGCAGCAGGCCTGGTGGCTCGTAATGCTAATGCCAAAGGATTATTACGGAAACCTTGGGTCAAATCATCCTTAGCACCTGGCTCAAAAACGGTCAAAATGTACCTAGAAGAAGCAGGTCTGATGCCTGAGCTACAAGAAATCGGTTTTGACGTGGTTGGTTTTGCCTGTACGACCTGTAACGGCATGAGTGGTGCGCTAGACCCTGATATCGAAAAAGAAATCATCGACAATGATTTATTTACCACGGCAGTACTCTCAGGTAACCGTAACTTTGATGGACGTATCCACCCTTATGCCAAGCAAGCATTCTTAGCATCGCCGCCATTGGTTATTGCGTATGCCATCGCTGGCAACATCCGTTTTGATATCGAAAAAGACTCATTGGGCAAAGACCAAGATGGCAATGATGTTTATCTAAAAGACATTTGGTTTGATGACGAAGAAGTCGATGCTATCGTTGCCGCTGCCGTTAAACCTGAACAGTTCGATGCCGTTTATATTCCTATGTTTGATGAAACCAAAAAAGACATGGGTAAAACGCTAAGCCCTTTATATGACTGGCGTGAGATGACCACCTATATCCGCCGTCCACCGTATTGGGAAGGAAAAATGGCGAAGAAAAATACCCTAACAGGTCTGCGTCCGCTTGCCGTACTTGGTGACAACATCACAACCGACCATATGTCGCCATCAAATGCTATTCTTGGCTCATCAGCAGCTGGCGAGTATCTAGATACTATGGGTTTGCCTGCTGAGGACTATAACTCATACGCTACTCACCGCGGTGACCATTTAACCGCGCAACGTGCCACCTTTGCCAATCCTAAGTTATTGAACGAGATGGTACGCGATGAGGAAGGTGAAATTATCCAAGGCTCATTGGCCCGCGTCGAGCCAGAAGGTCAAGTGATGCGTATGTGGGAAGCGATTGAAACCTACATGAACCGTGAGCAACCGCTTATCATCATCGCAGGTGATGGCTATGGTCAAGGCTCTAGCCGTGACTGGGCTGCCAAAGGCGTGCGTCTCGCTGGTGTAGAAGCCGTCGTTGCTGAGGACTTTGAGCGTATTCATCGTCAAAACTTAGTTGGTATGGGTGCCCTACCTCTGCAGTTCGAAGAAGGCACGACTCGCAACACGTTAAATATCGATGGTACAGAAACCTTTGATGTCACAGGTGAAGTCTCTGCTGGCGGATTGATGATGTTGGTGATTCATCGTACCGACGGCAGTATCACAGAAGCGCCTATTATTTGCCGCTTAGATACAGCTGATGAAGTAAAAATGTATAACGCGGGCGGTATGCTACAACGCTTTGCCAAAGAGTTCATCGAAGGTACGTTAGATATTGTTTAAACCTTTAGTATGATATGAGTATATAAGGAGCCGATGTTGTATAACCTTTTTATATGACATCGGCTTTTATTTGCTTTTGCGTTCTATACACTGAGTTTTGTCACTTACTCCTAAGTATTAGATAGTAGCTAAATATTGAGTTTACTTAATCAATGGCGTAATATGTACCATATATTGTACAAGTTATGCAAAATATCATGAAAGGAGTAAGCCATGAGAGTCGTTAGTTTTTCAGAAGCCAGAAAACACCTAAAATCCGTCCTAGATACGGTAAACGATGATGCCAACGCCACTATCGTAACCCGCCGTGACGCTGATGATGCGGTTGTGATGTCGCTTGATTATTACAATAGCCTGATGGAAACTGTCTATCTATTAAAGTCTCCTGCCAATGCAGCGCACTTAGCGGATTCTATTGCTCAATATAAAGCTGGCAAGACCGTTACGCGTGAGCTAATTGATACGGCAGAAGATAGTGATGACAATGAGCATGCGGATAACGACATTGAGAGTGCTTAAACTCAAAGGCTTGAATCAACGCAAAGGGTCTGACAATGAGTGAACAACTAGCATGGACAGATGCTGCGTGGAAAGACTACCTGTACTGGCAAACGCAAGATAAAAAAACACTCAAACGTATTAACAAACTTATCACCGAATGTAAGCGTAATCCGTTTGAAGGCATTGGCAAACCTGAACCCCTAAAAGAAAACCTATCTGGATTTTGGTCAAGACGCATCGATGATGCCAATCGGTTGGTATATGCCGTCGATGATAACTATCTGACGATTATCTCTTGTCGCTATCATTATTAATAAGCACTTTTAGTCATTCATGTTTACTTGCTGATGGCACCATCCTAATCTTACAACAATATAAAAAGGACTTAATACAGTGGCTCAAACCAATCCTAAATCCAAACCTTCTTTCGCTCCGCAAATATCAGTCCCCGCCACCTATATGCGCGGTGGTACCTCAAAAGGCACTTTCTTTAAACTGTCTGATTTACCTGAGCGTTGCCAAGTCGCTGGCGAGTCACGTGATAAGTTTTTGCTACGTGTGATTGGTAGCCCAGACCCTTATGGTAAGCAAATCGATGGCTTGGGTAATGGCAGCTCTAGCACCTCAAAAACGGTTATTTTATCTCCAGCAAATGATGACAGCCACGATGTCAATTATCTATTTGGACAAGTCAATATCGCCAAACCCATGATTGACTGGGCGGGTAACTGCGGCAACTTAACCGCAGCTGTTGGTGCTTGCGCCATTAACATGGGGCTAGTTGCTGCCGACAAGATTGCTAATAGCATCGATGACAATACTAAAAGCGGCATTTGTGAAGTACGCATTTGGCAAGAAAACATCGGCAAAACTATCATTGCCCATGTTCCCGTCTATCAAGACGCAGATAAAAAAGTCCAGGTTCAAGAAACAGGCGACTTTGAATTAGACGGCGTCACCTTTCCCGCCGCTGAAGTCAAAATTGAGTTTATCGATCCAGTCGATGCCACCAGCGACATGTTCCCTACTGGCAACTTGGTCGATGACTTCGATGTAACGGGTTGCGGTTTAAATACCGATAGCGTCAAAGCTACCTTTATTAGCGCTGGTATCCCGACCATCTTTATGAAAGCAGAAGATTTGGGGTTTATGGGTACTGAATTGCAAGGTGATATCAATAGCGACAGCGAGCTACTTGCTAAGCTTGAGACTATCCGCGCCAAAGGCGGTGTGGCGATGGGATTATTTAAAGATGTGAGCGAGGCACAGACCAGTCAACACATTCCTAAAATCGCTTGGGTGGGCGCAGCACAGAGCTATACCGCCTCTAGTGGTAAGTCGGTCGATGCTGGCGAAATTGATTTAGTGGTACGTGCCATGAGTATGGGGCAATTGCATCACGCCATGATGGGTACAGCAGCTGTCGCCATTGCTGCAGCAGCAACCACACAAGGAACCTTAGTAAATGAGGCCGCTGGTGGTCAGAAGTTCGATGAAGTACGTTTTGGTCACCCATCAGGTACTCTACTAGTAGGCGGCAAAACAGAACAAGTCGATGACCGCTGGCAAGCCAAAAAAGTCTCGATGAGCCGTTCAGCAAGGCGTATCATGGTTGGTGAGGTTTTTGTGCCAGCAGATGCTTTTTAGTACGCCTCATAAGTAAAAACTAACAAATTGATAACTCCTAAGTGTTAGTATTAAGATCTGTTTGATATTCAAATATTAGGTATAACACAATGAGTAGGCAAGATTTTGAGCAAGTCATCAGCCCTTTCTTCTGGGTCGAGCACGAAGATAGCGTTTCTGTATGTTTGAGCGATGTGGGTTCTTATAAAGCTGAAGTTTTTGCCACACGTGCCAACGAAGGGTTTGAAGGCAATGGTTATGATTGGGGAAGTTTAGCCACTGTATTCTTGCAAGAAAAATATCCAGAATGGCAAAATGTGATCAAATTCGATCCAGAAGGCAGTATGTTTGTGGCGTATTCATCAGATAAAAATGCCCTGAGTACTTTTACTGTGGCCTTTAAGCAAGCATGCGATGACCACAATTTGATAGTAGATTTATTTTCACGTGCTGAACTAGATTAACTAACGGTAATCGCTACGGTTATTTTCGATATGCCAACCCCACCGCGCCGCGTTCCACTTAATATCAAGCCGCCCACCAATAAAGCAGAACGGGGCGCTTTACTGTGGTCTATCCTCAAAAAGCTAGCCGTGTTTGCCGCGCCTTACAAAGCGTTAATTTTACTCACGTTGATATTAACGGTACTCGGCTCGTTTACCGCGCAGGTCAACGCTTTTGTATTGCGCTACACCGTAGACACCTTAACCGACATCGCTACCCTCACCGACCCTTGGGCGGCGGGTGGACGTATGCTAGGTATTATTAGTGCGGTGCTACTCATCAAAGAAGTATTGTCTATTTTTATCTCATTTGGGCAACGCTACTTTGGCGAAAGAATCCGCATCAATCTCTCAAGAGATTTATCTCAAAAGGTGGTTGAGCGTATTCTCACCTATCGCATGGCATTTTATACCAGTAGCAATAACGACAGCGGCAAACTACAAACCCGTATTGACTTAGGTGTCAGTAGCCTCACCAGCTTGGTACAGAACTTTTTTATTGACATGCTGCCGTTATTTGCCAGTGCCATTGTGTCACTCGTCATCATGTTTTCTACCAATTTTTGGGTAGGCATGGTTGGTCTTATCATTGTGCCCATTTATTTCTTTATCAGTCAAAAACAAGCCAACCGCCTGCAAGGATTTCGGCGGCAAATGCGTGGTTACCGCGAAACAAAAAGCGGGCTGGTTATCTCCTTAATTAACGCCATCAGCGTGGTCAAGTCTTTTGTACGCGAACCCATTGAAGCCCAAAAGCACTTGGCGATTCAAAAAGACATGACTGACAATCAGCTACGTATTCGTAGCATTGCTTTTATTTATGATGGCGTCAAAACCTTTATCGAACAGATTGGCGTGGTGATGATTATCTTACTCACGGCCTATTTTGTGCTAAAAGGCGAGATGACCATTGGTATGATTTTGTTTCATGTCATGCTGTTTCAAAATGTCGCCGCGCCCATTCGTCAGTTGCATCGCATTTACGATCAGATCAACAATGCACTAACCTATGCCGAAGGATTTTTTGATATTTTAGAAGACGACAAGCAAGTCGAGACGATTGGTGGCTTACCAAGTCAGCAGTTGCAAGGCCACATTGAGCTAAAAAACGTCGATTTTACTTATCCTAATGGTACCAAAGCCTTAAACGATGTCAGCTTTACCATTAAACCCAATCGTATTACCGCGCTAGTGGGTTTAAGCGGTGCTGGCAAGAGCACCATCATCAATCTGTTGGTTAAATTTTATGAGCCAGAAGCCGGTAGTATTTGCTTAGATGGTCATGATTTAGACGACTATGATACGCAAGCTTTACGACAGAAAATTGGCCTTGTGCTACAAAGCAACCATATTTTTTCGGGTACGATTGGTGAAAACATTCGTTATGGAGACATGAGTGCAACGGACGAAGATATCATTGCCGCTGCTAAAAAAGCGTCAATACATCAGCAAGTCATTGCCCTACCAAGTGGCTATGACAGCGAAGCCAAATCGCTGTCTGGTGGTCAGCAGCAGCGCATTGCACTGGCTAGGATGTTTTTGAAGGATCCGCCTATCGTATTTTTGGATGAACCAACCGCCAGTCTTGATGCCATTGCCAGTCAGCAAGTCAAAAAAAGCTTGGATTTGATCAAAAAAGATAGAACCGTAATTATTGTGTCGCACAATATTGCGCAGATTATTGATGCTGATGATTTGGTAGTGATAGAAAATGGCCAAGTAGTCGAGACAGGCACGCATGAGGAACTGTATAAACAACGTGGCAAGTACTTTGAGATTTTTAGCGCCATGTCTGACAGCTTGAATTTGGATAAGATCAGTCAAACGCTACATGGTTAGCAATGGTTAATACGTGCTTAAATCGTTATAATGATCCTTACTTAAAAAATTCTAGGGTCTATTGAACAGTCAAATAGCGATTAGCCGTACTAATGTTTGAATGTTTAATAGACCCTAATCGTTACTATAGTTAAAAGTCGCTATAGCCAAATCCAAATCAATCCGCTAAAAGCTGCTTCATTATGACCTGTAATTTTTCTGTTAAAACGTTCGATGAACTTACCTCGGTTGATCTTTATCATATTTTAAAAGCGCGCTCGCAAGTGTTTGTGGTCGAACAAAACTGCGCTTATCAAGATATGGATGAGCTGGATTTTGACTGTCTGCATCTGATCGCCCATCAAAATGAGACCCTGATCGCATATTGCCGAATCATTCCGCCTGAATTTAATAAGTTAAAATCTAACCTGTCGGTAGCCGACGCCGCACCGAGTGATACCTCTATGTCTGCGATTGGTCGCGTGCTGGTATTAGCAGAGCATCGAGGTGGCGGCTTAGCACGGGATATGATGAACCATGCTATTGCACATTGTCGTAAAAAATATGGCAAAAAACGCCCTATCATTATCTCTGCACAAGCCTACTTGCTAGATTTTTATCAGTCTTTAGGGTTTGTACCCGAAGGCGAACACTACCTCGAAGACAATATTGAGCATGTAAAAATGGTGCTACATGTGGTCAAAAAAGTGAAAGTAAAAAAAGAAAGCACAAGCTCTACTTCTACCACGAGTAAGATTCTCAGCTTTTTACTATTAATCATGTCAGCGTTATTCGTTTTAGGTTTACTGTACTTGATGACCTAAAGCAACGACTCGCTCATTTCTCACCGCTATACCGCTATCACCAAGAAATAGACTCTCCAGCCCAATCTACAAAACTGCCTGATTGTGCTGCCGTCATACCACTCAGTACTTCTAACAAGCATTCAGCACTATAGGCTGGCGAGAATAAATGTCCGTCAGCCACATTGCCTTGAAACGGCGCTGATAGTTGCGTGTTAACCGTTCCTGGCTGCATGACTACCACGCATACGTCCTTGAACGACCTACCCCATTCGATGCTTAGGTTTTTCATTCCCATATTGAGTGCAGCTTTACTCATCCGGTAGCTATACCAACCGCCCAATTGATTGTCACTGATACTACCCACTCGCGCTGATATCGTCGCAAAAACAGCGGGTACCTTGTTGCTGCGCTTAGCTTTTACCAGCAATGATTTCATATGCTTAGCAATCAGCAAACTGGCTAGAGCGTTTACTTGCATATTCTGTAAAAAGAAATCCGTCTCCATCTGGCGCAGGGCTTTCTCCGGTTGCTGCGTTTCAGTATGCAATAATCCCGCACAGTTAATGACCCAGTCGATATGATCCGTGTGCTGTTTGATGATGTCAGCCGCTTGTTCGATACTGCTCTCATCACAGACATCCATCGATATCCAGTGTAGATTGGCTGCTTCAAAATCAGGTAGGTTCTTATTATGAGTAGCAAAGACAAACGTGTCATGTGCTGTGTTGGCGGTTAGCTGCTCTATCATCGCCTTACCAATGCCACCTGTACCACCAATGATTAGATAGGTTTTATTATTCATGATGATTTTCCTGCTCTTATTATTTGAGTTTTTATTAGTTTTATAGTACTGAACATAGCTTATTTTGGCGTACGCTTAGGGTTTTTACCGTAATGAAAATGTTTAAAAGATGGGCACTTATGAATCATTCCTATTCGTTTATTGGCAAAATCATCAGCTTATGCCTAGTCTAGTGTAATCTTAGCGATTAATAGCCCTGATGTTTGAATGTTCAATAGACCCTATATATAGGCTACAATAACCAATTATTGCTATTTTACCTTAACGCTTTTATACGGATGTTATCGCATTATGCTATCACCCCAAGACCAATTAACTGAGTTGGTACGCACGCTTGAGACACAGCAGCATGTATTTGCCACTGACCCGCTACTCATCACGGAAAAGCTGCAAAATGAAGATGGCAAACCGATACAAAAGCTGCATCGCCGCGCTTCACGTATTGACAGTAATGGTGCACTGACACGAGTATTGGGTAAGATTGATGGCCGTATCAAAGGCATCATGGTCGTAATGAGTGTGGTGTGGTGCATCTCAGGATTTTTGGGCTTATTTACGCTACTACAGGCCAATGTGGTGAATTTCTTTTATGTGTTGGTTTGCTTATTAGGGTTTCATACTATTATGCTCTTAGGCTGGCTTGCCATGACTTTGGTTAATCAAGGTAAGCAATCATCCAATTGGTTCGCCAGTTTTGTCAGTCCCAGTTATCTGATACGTGGTAAGGATGATGTGACCAAGGCGGCTGTGAATTTGTACGAACGTCAATTACATCATAGCGGTATGCGCTGGTATCTTGGCAGGTTCAGCCATCAATTGTGGCTTGCGACATTGACAGGTATGTTATTGGCAATTGTGTTTTTGTTGATTGTGCGTCAGTACAGCTTTAGTTGGGAGTCGACACTATTATCTGATCAGGCGCTTATTACTTTGACTCAGATATTAGGCTGGCTACCTAGCATGGTGGGATTTGGGGTGCCGGACAGTGCGGCTATCGCACAGAGTCGATTGGTGACAGATGCTATGCCGCTATCTGTTGCGCGGCAATGGGCCGGACTACTAATCGGTAGCTTGCTGATGTATGGCATCGTACCACGAGCGCTTGCTTGGGGGGGGTGCGCCTTAATGTTTCGCCGAAAAAAAATGCGTTTAGATCTTAAACTGCCTTATTATCAGAAGATTTTGAGTTTTTGGCAACGCCAAGTGGTTGACGCCGATGACTTTAATGAGGCACCTACTCCTATCGCACCGAAAGCCACCGTGAGCGCTGGCAAGAAACTGGTTGCACTGCTTGAATACCCAACCGAGCAAGATAGCTGGTGGCAATCAGGTTTTGATAACACACTTGAGGGCGATGTGGAGAATTTTGGCATATTAGATGATCGTGATGATATGGCACGGTTAAAAACGTATCTAGACAATCATCCAGTACAAGTGTTACTCGGTATTCATAATAGAGCATTGCCTGACCGTGGCACATTACGCAAACTTGATCAGATTGCCAGTCATGCAAAAGAGGGACTGATTGTAAAACTACTGAACGACACGGGTCTGACTGTTGATGCTTCAGATTTGCATACGTCAGAATCACAGCAAGTAGAAAACCAAGGCCTTCGCTATCAGCAGTGGCAGACTGCGTTATCTGCACGAGAAATTGGTTTGGTCGATACAGATGCGTAGAGCAATTCACCTATCATCTACCTACCACCTACTAGTGCGGCTTAACGCTTAAGCATATCGATAATTAATATAAGATTTTATTATGAATAATGACAATAACACTCATGAAAGCAATAAAAACAATGATAAACCGGTTGGTCTTTTTGCAGATAAAGCGTATAAGGTGACACCTGATTCAAATGACTCAACACCTCACTCAAAAACTGCACCACTATCTGTATCTGATACACAATCACAGTCACATATAGCAGAGCAACCGACATTAGATAAGGAACAGCAAGCCGCTAAAAAAACCATCGCTAGTGGTGAGCCACTCAAACTAGCCGTTGTCGGTCACACCAATACAGGTAAGACCTCTATCCTGCGCACCTTATTACGCGACGTGTATTTTGGTGAAGTAAAAAACGAGGCCGCCACCACACGACATGTCGAACAGGCTCAGTTAACAGATAGCCAAACTGGCGAAGTACTAGTCGCACTATATGATACGCCTGGTCTAGAAGATGCCTCAGGGTTGATGGATTGGTTAGAGGATAATACCGCCAGTCGCCGTGATGGGATTGAGCGTTTGCAGCAGTTTTTGGCTGCGGATATTGCTCAAGGGACAAATGGTGGTGCTTCAGACAGCCATTTAGATAACCCTTTAGAGAATCATGCAGATAGCTATCATGCACAAAGCTATGACTATAGCCAAGAAGCCAAAGTGATTCGTCAGCTACTAGCAAGTGATATGGCTATCTATGTCGTCGATGCGCGCGAGCCAGTGCTGGGCAAATATAAAGACGAGCTGGCTATCTTGTCTTGGGCAGCCATTCCTGTCATGCCTGTCTTTAATTTCACCGACAGTCAGAATGCCAATATCGATGAATGGCAGACGATGCTGGCAAGACGAAATTTGCATATATCGACGCGTTTTGATTCAGTTGCTTTTGAATTCGAAGATGAGATGCGCCTATGGCAAAACTTAGCCACCATGCTCACCCATTCTGAGATGCTTGAGCAATTGATGCAACGTCGGACCGAAAACTGGGCACGGCTGAGTGACGAGGCAAATATCGTTATTGCTGACTTTTTGATCAATGTCGCAGCTTTTGTGCGTGAGATTAATGACAGCGACGATCCCATGCCAGTACTGACACAAATGCAGGAAGCCGTTCGACAGAGCGAACGTACCATGCAGCATAACTTGCTCAACTTATATAAGTTCTATGACAATGCTGTCGCTGCAACCCCACTGGAGCTACAAGCCTATCAACAAGACCCATTTGACCCTGAACTTCTCAAAAGCTATGGTATTCGTACGACTTCGGGCGCGGCCGCTGGTGCACTGTTGGGCTTAGGTGTTGATGCAGCCGCATTGGGTATGACGCTAGGCTTGGGTACAGCAATTGGTGGTATTGCCGGAGGGTTGTTGTCTAATACCAGTAGTATTGCTGATAGGATTACAGGGGTGAAGCGCTTATATATCGACCCTGCTACGTTGACACTACTGGCTACTCGAGCGATTGATTTACTGACCGCGTTGCGTCATCGTGGTCATGCAGCGACAGATGCGACCCAATTGATATATAACGGCGCAAAACATGATGATGAATCAAGCGAGAATGAAGACGATAATCTAGTGACGCCATGGCCAACCAACAAACTACCAAGCGAGTTAAAAAAAGCCCGTGGTAAGCCGCAATGGTCGTCACTTAGTAGTGGCAAGTCTGAGCAAGCGCAGCTATTACGAGCAGATATGGCGTGGTCGCTCTCGGCCAAATTACAGTCGTACAATCATGACTCGCCAAATTAAGCATAATTGATAATAAGTACATACGTTATTATTCAAAACCTAGAGTACTGGTTTCAGTAAAGCACTCAATGCATCAGTACCACGTACATCTGTCTGCTGTAGATAGATTGGATATAGCGGATACTTAGTAAAGCTTGTCTCTATATCTTGCATAATTTGCTGTTGTCTATCGGCACGCAGCTGCCAAAAGTTATCAGACTGAGTAGGTGTTATCAGCTGATTGATGACGATCGCTGCTGGCGTGAGTTTGCTGTATTCTAACTGCTTGATCGCACGTCTGGTCTCAGCCAATGGCAATACATCTGCAGTCATAACCAACACAATAGCTGTTTGAGCACGGTCGTGAAGTAATGCTCCTGCTTGACGAAACAGCTGTTTGCGTTTTTCTAATACAGATACGGCTTGTTCCCAGCGGTCTGATTTTTTTGCTGCAAACGGATTTGCCACATCGTTCTTATCGTTTTTTTGATTGTGACTGTCTAAATGGTTTGCCACCGAGCGTAACTTAGACTGTCGTCGCTGCTGTGCAAGCAGTCCATCTGTCCACGCACCCATCATCTCTGGTAGTACCAATAACCGTAGAGTATGCCCTGTTGGTGCCGTATCAAAAATAATATGATCATAATCTGCATCTGCGGCGCTGACTAAGTGCTGACACATAGATTCAAGCATCGCAGCTTCCTGGGCACCTGGAGCTGATTTTGATAGCTGCAAATGCTCTCGAATCTTGGGCATCATATCTGGATTGGCATAGGCTGTAATAGTGCGCTCAACCTGTGCAAAATGCGCATCAACGATGATGTCTGGATTTAGCTCGATGGCATCTAAATAAGGTGACATCACTGTTTTTTCGTTGCTTAGGCGAACATTCAAAACATCGCCCAAACTATGTGCTGGATCAGTCGAGACAATTAAGGTCTTTTGCTGCTGGCTAGCATAGTAGCTAGCCAGTGCGGCGGCAGTCGTGGTCTTCCCTACGCCGCCTTTTCCACCGATAAATATAATCGGTTGTGTCTCTAACTGCTCTACCAATCCATGTAAAGGGTGTAACGCCATAGCTTTATCTCATTTTTCAATTAATTCTTATTTCTTTGTGCCCAATAAGTTATTAGCAGCAACCAACGTGGTCAAAGGGACATCTATCCATACCCATTCTAGTATGCCATTCGTGAAAATTTTCTAAAAATAGCGGCTGTAGCTCTAGTGTATAAAAGCTGGCAGGGTTATCGATACCTAAGCTTTCAGCAAACATGAGCAACATAAAAAAATCTTCTTCATCACGTGCCGCACGTGCCATCGTCTGGCGGTATGGCGCATGATAAAACTCATTTAGCCCATGCTTAAATCGCTGCCACCATGGTTGGTTGCTCTCTAACGGTTGAATGCTTTCTATCCCATTTGATATATTGTCATTTTCCATAATATGCTCGTATTTTACTTAGCTCTTATTATCTATAATGCCTATTTGAAACAAAAAACGCCAGCAATGGCTGCTAGCGTTTTTTATTGAACAGACATTTAATATGATTTAATGTTTAAACGTCACCGCCTTCACCTTTATGTAACGACCATTCTTTACGTAGTACAGACAAACTCTCAAAAGTCACTAAAATAGTAGCGACTAAGATAATAATATCCATAATAATAAGTAGCCAATTTCCATCGGTAAAGAAGGTTTTGAGCTGAATCAGTAGTGCAAATACGGTCATCACTAATAGGAACGACAACGGCGCTAATGTAAACCAGACAGGCTTGCCTTTACGTAACAAGATAACCGTTACAATCATTAAGGTTAACGCAGCCATTAGCTGATTGGTCGTACCAAATAGTGGCCAAATAATCATACCACCAGCACCATCGATACCACCAGCACCAAATGCTAGTAATAAACAGCTGCCCACTGCTAGTAATGTTGCGACGATACCTTTACTTAATGCAGGTAATTTGTAAATCTCACCAAATTCTTGGAAGATATAACGTTGTAAACGTACACCAGTATCCATCGTAGTACCAGCAAACAACGCTGCCATGACTGTCAGCATGGTCTGTGATAGCACCATATCAATACCTACGCCAGCACTCAGAATCGTTGCACCGCCATCGATAAAGGCGCCGATAGAGCCATCACCAAACTTTTGATAGACCGCTTGCCAATCACCAAGGGTAGCAAAGCCAGCAGTAGCCGCAAGGATTGCCCCAAGTGCTAGCATACCTTCGCCAAGTGCACCGAAATAACCAACGAAACGAACGTCTTCTTCTTTGTCAATCTGTTTAGAGGTCGTTCCTGTTGCCACCAAACCATGGAAACCAGATATGGCACCACAAGCAATCGTCACAAACAACAATGGTAGTAGTGAAGGTGTATCCATTGGTAATGAGGTATTGATCGCTGGTGCTACAATATCAGGAGTACCAATAAAGATAGCAGCATACAATAGAATTAAACCAACAAATAACTGTAAACCATTAATATAATCGCGAGGTTGCAGCAGCATCCATACTGGTAATAATGACGCTATCGCGGCATAGCTAAACAAGATAAGAATCCATACGGCGTTATCAGGTAACCCAAAAATAGTTTCAGGTAGCGCAATAGGAAATATAGTACCAAGATAGATAAGGCTGTATAAAGCAGTTACCCCAATAATTGATACCCAGACCAAATTCATTTTGTAGCGATAAATACACTGACCAATGATAAAGGCAACCACTAAGGCTCCCCAAACTGGCAATACAGCAGATGGTGTTTTAATCATCATATTAGCAATAGCCACGCCAAATACAGCATTGACCATTAGTAGTAATAAGAAGATGACAACCATCATCAAACTGCGGACACGGGTGCCCATGACAGTACCTGCAATAGAGCCAATCGACTGACCTCTGTTGCGCATACTTGCCCAAATAGCTGACATATCGTGTACACCAGCCATAAAAATAGTACCGAACACCACCCAAAGGACGGCAGGTACCCAACCCCAGATAACCGCAATGGCAGGACCAATAATTGGTGCAGCTCCTGCTACTGAAGTGAAATGGTGTCCCCATAATACATATTTATTAGTAGGGACATAATCTATACCGTCTTTCATGGTATGAGCTGGCGTAGGACGACTGCTGTCCAATGCTAAAATTTTTGTGGCAATAAATTTTGAATAAAATACGTAACCGCAGAGCATAGCGGCAACGCCAAATAGTAGTACAATAGCACTATTCATCTTATCTCTCCTTAGACAAGTAGAAAATCACCTTATGAGTTCAAGCTTTTTAAATCAAAATATATAAAATATAATAGATTAGGGTGCAGCGAGTAAATCGGCCGACCCATTAGCAGGCAGATAATAGCGATATTTTAATGTGATTGCTACCTACAAAACCTATATTTTACAATTAGAGAAAGTTACTCATTTATATACAACCTATTAAACCTTGGATTAGGGGCTGTTATAGATTTTTTCAAAGATAGTTATTCTTCAATAGAATGACGTGCTTAATGAAAGCGATACCGTCGATCAGGAATCGACAACACAAATAAAGGAAGCATAATGGCGCATTATTTTGGATTCATACCTTCAGATAAATTAAAAGCAGCCATTGCTGAGGCTGAACAAGTGATTGCATCAAATGAGACAGTCGCTTATTACCCTTACCGTGATGCACTTACCCATCAGACCGCACGAGATTTGATTGATAGTTTATTGGTCGGGTTGGTTGAAATTACGCCAAACCCTGAACGCAAAGCTTCTATGCAAAAAATAGTTGCTACTGTTGAAAAAACAGCAGATACACTACTTAATGTGTTGCTTGGTAAAGAAAATAACGAAGAAGTGCTTCCTAGTTTTCATTTTTTGAGAGAGCGAGCCACATTTATTGATAATGAAGGCGTTATGCGGGTAGGCTTTAAACTGTCCGAAACAGATGCCGAAACCATCACTAAAGGTTTTTCTGCTATCACTCCTGAGCATGTAGACATGCCTTTGTTTCGAGCAGCACTTGAAACAATGAATGACCAAACCCTGACGCACTTTATCAGCAACTACGCTGAAACCTTGAAGCTAGGTATCATTAAACGCAAATCAGTACCAGTCGCCAAGGCTGCGATTGACAAAGGTATGAGGATTGCACTTCATAAGCTACTACCAGATCTGCCTGACAGCTCATTAAATCGTTTGGCGAACTACTACCGCCCTTTCATCGTAGAAAAGCCAGAATGAGCATTAAAATTTAATTAATTTTGTCTCAACAGTCACATGCTATTGGGAAATTTTTTTTAAATTTGCTAAAATAAGCGGCACTTTTTACCGAAGGCGCATCCGATGACCCAAATCAGTAACCAAGAAATAGAAAAAACATTACGTAACTCAGATTGCCTTATAAGTAGTATCGAAGTTGCTGCTGCTTACGAACGTCTTGCCGCACAACTTAATCTACATTATGCTGGTTTAAACCCTATCGTCATGGTTGTGATGAATGGCGGACTCATTCCAGCAGGTCAATTACTGACGCATTTGACTTTCTATCATCGCATGCATTACATCCATGCGACACGTTATCGTGATAACGAAGGTACAAACGAGCTAGACTGGAAGTTTAAGCCAGATGTTGATATCACGGGTGAGCATGTATTGCTGATTGATGATATTTTTGATGAAGGCATTACCCTAAAAACAGTCGTTGAAGAATTAGGAAAAGAAAAACCATTATCGCTTGAATGTTGTGTTTTGCTGAATAAAGAACATGATCGTAAAGTTAAAGGTTTTGATGTTGATTTTGTCGGTATCAATGTCGCAGACCGTTATGTCTATGGTTGTGGCATGGACTTCCATGGTTACTTACGCCACTTGCCAGGTATTTATGCTATCAAAGAAGATAAAGTTTAAGTCCCATACTTAATGACTTATACTTATTGACTTAAGAGCATTTAGGTCCTAAAAAAGCATCCAAATTGGATGCTTTTTTATTACTTGAGAGTTATGCCTTGTTGATTTTATTACTCATACAGTATTTATATTCGTATAAACTATTTCATCGATTTTTTAGCATGGTATAAAATTAAGACAATTGTAATCCTATTTTTCAGACAGTTATAGTCAGTCCTAAATAAAAGAGGTACAACTACGCGATATGGGTTACGTTTTTCTTGCTTGCTGTGCCTGCTCAGACAGAGGCGGCGCAAAATGTAACCCGTATCGCTGTATTTATTTTATAGTGAATCAACTATACCTATCATGTATATCAAAATACAATTTAGTCAAGTTTAGCAAACTGTAATGCTAATCCAGTATGGCGTTCAGTGGGTGTTTGTACCGCTTTTTCTAACGCATGCTTGGTGCTATATATTGTCACCTGTCTTTTCGCTCGTGTGACTGCTGTATAAATTAGCTCTTTGCTTAACAACCTTGTATGACTATTATCAAACGTGATCGCTACATGGTCAAATTCTGACCCTTGCGATTTATGAATGGTCATTGCATATGCAGTCGCAACCAGTTCTTCATTTAGCAAATTGACAGCGATGCCCTGTGTTCTATTTTCAAAAAACACTTCTAATTTGTTCATATTATCTTGAGTTTGCAAACAAAAACCAATATCACCATTAAACAACCCAAGCTCATAATTGTTTTGTAACACCATAACTGGCCTACCATGGAACCATATGTTTTGCCCTAAAGGTAGTTTTAACTCAGCTAAATGCCATTGAGTTAGGTAATTATTGATATAGTGATCACCCCACTCTCCGTTGTGGCCAGCACTTAAAATTCTAAATTGATTAAAAGTGTTCATTAATGATGCAATTGTATTTTTTACTTTTTCTGGTACAGATTTTTCTATTGGTATTTCTAGAAGATTTTTAATTTTACTTATATATTTTTGGTAATTCAGAGCTATTTTTTTAATAATTTTTTCATTGCTTAGGCTATTTTTTGTTGTATTATCTGATAATGCTTGCTGAGTATTAACGTATTGAAACCTTAACGCATCATCATTTTTTAACAACTGCCAAATGACTTTAGTGTCTACAGTTGACTGGTTTATTTGATACGCAAGCTTACCAATGCCAGAGTCGGCACTAAAACGGCGGCTTTCAGTCAGCTGTGCATGAATAGATTGCAATAACGGAATATGGCATAGATCAGCCAATACTGCGCCTGCATCTACTGCTGCTAACTGGTTTGCGTCACCTAATAATATCAGTCTAGCACCTGGTTTCACCGCACTCACAAGGTAGTTTGCTAGCTCTACCCCTAACATAGAGGCTTCATCTACAATAATAATATCTTCGCCAAGCGGGTTGTTGGCATGATAACGAGGACTACCCGTACGCCCAATACCAAGCAAGCGATGAATGGTTTTTGCTTCTTGTAGCTGTAATGTTACATTTGCCGCATCCAAAGCTGCCTGTAAAGACTCTTGCATACGTTGAGCGGCCTTTCCAGTTGGGGCAGCTAACGCTAAGCTTGCGCTGTCTGTACTAAACTTAATAGGCTCATGCTCACCTACCCCGCTGTCTGCTGCTTGTTGCAAGGCTATGACTAACTGCGCCACTGTATAGGTTTTACCTGTACCTGGGCCACCAGTAATAATACTAAAGGCATGGTGATTGGCTACATTAATAGCCATCACTTGCTGAGGATTAAGGTTATCTGGCATGGTGATGGCTAATGGGGTTATCGGTTGATTCAAAATAGTATGAATGTGTTTCGCTAAATTAAACTCTGCTTGCCATGCGCGGTGTAGCCAAAAGATTATTGATTTAGCTGCGTTATTTTGTTCGTGGATAATCTGATAAATAATAGGTTGATTATTTTTGCTTAGGCTATTTTGACTGTTATCATTTATATTGTTAGTACTTATCTCTGTATTAACGGTGGCAAACAGCGAATGTGCTTTAATTAAGCCAATAAAAGTAGCCAAATCTGTATTTTTTAAACGTTGATAAAGCGCGGCTATCATATCAAAGCGCTTGGCTAGTATCTCCTTTTCGTGATTGGTGAGTGCTAGTTGCGTCCATAACTGGGCGCGTTTGGCAAATAAAGTGTCTAGCAAATCAAACAGGGATGGCTCTTCTATCAACGCTGCCACTATCTGTTCGTCTGTGGCTGTCGTTGTGGCTTGCGTATCTACTGCGTTCATATTTAGGTGAGTCACCGTTTGGGTATCAATCAATGCTAAAACAGGCATGGCCAGCATCTCTAACAGCTGCTGCTGCCACGCATATAACGTGACCAACTCACCACTCACCCGCCCTTGTTGTGGCTGTTCATGCTCAGCTACGCTAACCGTTAATACGGTGTGCCCTTCTTCTAAGTGGGCGGCTAGCATGACAAACAAAGCAGCAAATAAGGCGCTGTCGTTGGTTGAATCGACTGGTTTTGCGTTGCTATCAGTATTGATAGCAGTATTGCCATAAAAGTTGGCCGTGCTATATGCCGCATGCGTTTGCTGACGGCGTAGCAATATATAATCGCTAATATTACTGGCCCAGCTTTCTTGTGAGCCGATGGCAGCGTTGCTTTTATGGTTATTATTATTCATGTGCGTTTGTCTCTGTTTTATGGCTTAATGCGACTTATTTGATATCCAATTCATGCGATCAAGCTGACTAATCTGGCAAGCCAAACAGCGCATCTAACCCTTTAATAAAATCTATTGGAATGTCCCACGTCACTAGACCATAACGGTTATGGCTGCCCTCACCTATCAAGCTGCTGTCAGTGTTAGTCTTATTGGTAGTAGTGTTCATATCGTCACTTACGTTATCCCTGTTTGCGTTTGCATCATACACACCCCGTAAAAACACATATTCTACAGCTCCAAGGTATTTATGTTCATTGCCTACATAGTCGCTTATTCTTATGGCAAGAAACCGATGCAATGCCACTTGATAAATCGCGGCTTGTAGCCAATACCCCGCTTTTGACATTGTTTGTTTAAGATTTTTTTCACTATAATTGCTTAGGCTATTTCCTAAAAAGTTACTTTTATAATCAACCACGTAATACTTGCCCGCATACTCATATACCAAATCAATCTCACCGCGTAAATAGCGATACAGATGGTTTTTGTTTTGTGCGATCAGGCTAATGTGTTTGTCTTTATCATCAGGTAAATACTGCTCAAAGAGCTTGTTAATATCTTGCGCTCTAAAAGTTTCTGACAACCCCATATTAAACTCTAGCTCAGCAAACCGCCGTGTGGCATCAATAGTATATAAAGGCTGATTTGATGCCAATAGCGGCGCATGTAACACCTCTTCAATCCAGCCAATTAATGCCTCGTGCTTACTTGCATCAATAGAATCTGTGTTTATAGGCCGGCCACCTGCCTTATTTTTGGCTTGTAATATGCGGCTTTGCTGATCAAAACTACTATAAGCCAGTGGCAACTGATAGCTGCTGATAGCCCTATCAATCACCTGAGACCACTGTGATTTTTGATTAAAATCAATTTTTTCAAATATCTCGTGCAAAAACGTACCGGCATTGGCCCCTTTTACAAAGGTAAAACGAATATCCTCTGCGGTTTTAACGCTCATCTCACCGGCTGATAAGATTGGTAACGCTGAGGGGTCTGTTATATCAATGTCGATAGCGTCATCAATACGCTCATCTATCACTGCCATGGCTTGCATAGAGTCGTCAAGCTGACGAGCTAAAGCGGTAAAACTGGTTTTGGCCCAACCATAAAAGTAATTGATTTTCATAATGTCCGAAAACGCAGCGTACTCAATCATCTCGGTTGTGGGTTGATTGGCAGTTAAGGCAGCAGTGGTATGCGCGGTATTAGTATTGCCTGTTAAGCCGACCGCACTCGCATCATGATTGGGGTTTTTATGATAAAACGCATCCACATTATGCGCGCGTATCATGCCAATAGTGCCTTTGAGTCTATCGGGTAATTCAAACTTTGGTTCTGGTGAGTTAAACCAATAAAACACCGGTTTACGCTTCATATCTTTTATGTTGTTAGGGTCTCGCAATACTATATATAACTGCTCACTGGCACGTGTAAAGGCCACGTAGCCAAGGCGACGTAACTCATCAAATCCTTCTTTTGTCTCTATCTCGGTGTAGTAGTCCTCTGTAGTCGCAGAGCCTTGCACAGGTGAGAAACGGCGTTGATTACCCGTTGATTGATTTTCTATCGATTGCTGAGCTAACGCTGAGGGCGCTTGTTGCGCGTTATATAGGTACAAGCCATACTTCTCATTATTGCCCGATTTTCTACTGGCATCGCCCATCCCTAATACATAGACAATCGGAAACTCAAGCCCTTTTGATTTGTGAATGGTCATCAGCTGTACGCCAGACTCTGTCGGCAAGGGATATTGTTTGGCCCAGTCACTATTGGGTGCGGCGTCTATATGTTGCCTAAACCACGCCAACAGTTCATGCTCGCCCATTCCCATGCCGTATTGTGCCAACACATCCATAATGTGGCGCAAATCCATGATATGGCGGTCGCCTTCTGGATGCGCCGCTAGTGCTTGCCATACACCTTGTGGCTGTACAGGGCTTTCATCTAACAGATAATGTAATGCTGACAAAACACCAAAGTGTTGCCAGCGCTGTGCGGCTTCTTTGAGATAGGTAATAAAATCTTGATAGCTTTTTTCACTATTAGCCGCCTTGATATTCACTGCTTTTTTATTAACGACACTAGGGGCATTATGTGGTGCCACACCCGATTCATGGGTGCGCATCATGGCTTTGATGTCTTTAATGCTTAGGCCATACAGATGACTGGTCAGCACCCGATTAATCATATCGTGACGATACGGGTACAGCATGGCACTTAACAGCGCCGCGACATCCTCTGCCATGATGGTTTCAAAAATACTGACATCGCTGGTGGTCAAGGTTGGCACATTAAGCTTGACTAATTCATCTTCAACCCGTTTTAAGTCTTTTTTGGTACGTGCCAGCACACCAATATCGCTAGGCTGAATCGGTTTGCCTTTTAAGGTTTGTCCAGTATTGAGTACAGTCGCAATATGACGTGCTATGACCTCAAATTCATCATACTCAAGCGTTTTGTCTTTATCGTATGGCAAATGCAATACGCTCACCGGCTGGGCAGAGAGCACGTCGGTCACTAAGGGGCTACTGAGCAAGTTTGGCGTATGATACCAAGACAGCTGGTTGTCTGGCTTGGCCGCTTTGATATATTGGTAATAAATACCCGTACCAAGTTGCGACAGATGGTTATTGGCCGTTGCTGCCGTTGGCATTCCAAACCAGCAATTAAGCGCCTCAATCAAGCTTTCGTTTGAACGACGGTTGATATCTAGCGTCCAAAGGCTGCTGTTATCAAACTGGGCTTTCATGTAGTTATAGTTCGCTACGTCACCACCACGAAACCCATAGATTGCTTGCTTTGGGTCACCAACCAATAATAAAAACTCATGGCTGGGTTTTTTAGTCGCTGAGCTTGTATTATTATCAGCAACTTTGGACTTTTTCTTCGGCAGATAGATGCTTTCAATCATCATGGCCTGCTCACCATTAATATCTTGTGATTCGTCAATTAACGCCACTGGGTAATGGTGACGGATATAACGTGCCAGCTTTTCGCCTTGCTTGCCTGTTAACGCTTGGTTTAAGCGCACCATCTGTAAGCTAAAAGTCGTCTCGCCGCGCTCTTCTAAAATTACTGGCAATCGGTTGCGTACTGCGAGTACGATGTGGCGATTAAGATTGGCCAGCACTAATAAAATATGCTGATTGAGCCCATCAACCATATCTAACAGCGTCATTAACTTACTAATGGTTTCTAACGCAAACAGAGCCTGATGCTCTTTCTCTTTATTTTTATTAAAGTTCTTAATTTTTCCATCTTCGTTTGGGTATCTGGCATCTTGTAAAGACGTAATAATCTTTTTCTCACGATCGTTTAAATAACCAGTAAATGCCAGTTGATGTTCGGCTATTTTTTGATGCACATCAACAATGGCATCAAACTGTTTCAATAAATTAGAGTTTCCGTTAAATCCTTGAGACTTTCTATAATCAAGATTTAAATATGGCTGGATATCCGCTAGATCCAACTGAGAAAAATCATTGATTAGCTTTTCATAGCCATCAAAATCAAAGCCTTGATCTAATTTTACCTCATCAATCGGTGCAGAGATAAAGTTAAGCGAGCGCGTCACATATTTTTTATGATCGCTAACCGCCGTTAGCTTGCCTTGCTGATCTAGCAACGCATACAGTTTTGGCTGCTCGTGATATAGCCTACTTTGAAATTGACGCAACTCATCATGCACGATACTGTCAGTCACCTGCTCAATGCTGCTGTCTTCAATAATATCCATGCCTTGCTGATGACCAGTTTCGCTACTGTATTCCATCAACCACTTTTGAGCCAAGCTATCGAGCGTGCCCACAAACAGTTTATCTAGCGTGGTTAACACCAGTGCGGTACGACGAATAGCATCCGACATTGGATAGCTGTATACATGATCTAGCAAATACCCAACCAAATGCAGATTAATAGGATCTTGCATGATGCCATCTAAGCGCACATATTTGGCTTGCTCGATCAACCACGCTTCACGCGCTGTTTTTGCCTGCTTGCGTTTTTCTGCCGCTATTTGTTTTACTTGTTCGTACTCATAAGCCAAGTCTTGATTAAGCTCGCTCGTATCTGCATCCGTATCTATTTGAATTGCCGCATCAATGTCAGAATCCGTATTGATATTGGTATCAACCGTCTCATCTTTGCTATTGGTGCCATGTTTGTCTTTTTCCGCCTTACCAGTATCAGGCATCACCTGTAATATATCAGGGTATAAGGCCTCTTTATTATCAAGGTCGGCGCTCAAACTATTGACCCATTGTATGATCTGATAAAACTCTACCAAACGATCGTGGATACGCTGACGCATCTCGGCAGCAGCAGCGCGGGTAAAAGTTGTGGCAATGATTTGCTCAGGCGCGCGCTTTGCTTCAATCAGCAAACGCAGCACAATACCCGTAAGCGTCCATGTTTTACCCGTACCAGCTGACGCCTCAATCAAATGCCGTCCCATCAAATCAACATCAACCGCTGGTACAACAGCTTTAGACTCAGTCTCAGTTTCACTCTCAGCCATAGCGACACTCACATCTATATTTTCAGAAGGATGAACAGACGCACCAAACAAATCATCTGATTCACTTGGGCGCTGTAAATGTGTGTGTTCATCTGATAAATACGGCAATTTAGCAGCATCTATACTGTTGGAGTCGGTAAAGTCTGTCATATGGTCATATACTTTCAATTATTATCTATTAAATCAACAGGCTAAAAAACGGTCTGCTAGCTAGCCGTCCAAACTCTCTAATGCGGCAAACATTGGCGCGTATAGTGGTTTTGCCAAGCTAGTCAATGCAGTAGATAAGGCCTTAAAGGCATCTTGATCACGTAATACATACTGCCAAATAGCATGCTGCGAGCAAGTATCATATACCGACTCTACGTGAAATCCAGGTCGCAGCCAATCTGAAAAGTCAGCTCGTTTTGGCCAATAGATAACACCTTCTTCCATTTTTGAGCACTTACCAAGATAGCTAAGCGCATATCCGGGTAATAACGTAATGGGTACTTGACCCGATAAATTAGAAAAAATAGCCCACTTTATCATCTCAACAATCGCGTCTTCATACACAATTGGATTTAGTTTAAATGCAATTACTTTGTCATATTCTTTGATCTGTGAGCTGGGCTTATTAAAGCGCCAGATACTCACGCCATCATTTAATGCCACTTGATCAGCAGTGGTGCGGCGAGCTATTTGCCAATACAAATGCGACAGCCAAAACTTGAGTAAATGTTTGGAGCTGGCTGAGTTGGGTAATATATTTAACCACTGCTTAGGGGACTGCTCGGCATATGCCTTGCCTGCTAACATTTCTGCCGATGCCGATACAGGCACTAAGCCTTTTATCTTAACCAATGTCGGTAACCGCTTGAGCAGTGACGCGCTGTCGGCATTAATGTCAGTATGGTTTAGTACAGCCGCCAGCTCTATCTGTACAGGATGCTCAGTGGTTGGCGTTAGTAACTGCAAACCATTTGTATGATCTGCTACATCAGCAGAGCCATTAGCAACCAGTTGTTCTTTAAACTCCATGCATTGCTGTTGCAGTTTTTGTTGTTGATTGGGAATCGTAGTTTGACGCGCCACACCTGCCGGTATAATACTTTGGTACATTAATAATTGGCTGTTTTTATCGGCACTGTTATTAACACTGCTATCAACGCTATTGTCAGCCGTATTTTTATCATCAGTGTTATTAGTAGTAGCATGAGAAGCCAAGCTGTTAATCAAATACTCTTTGATGTGGTAGGTGGTCAAGTTGTTTAAAAACAAAGGCTCTTGAGGCGCCATCGCTTCTTCGCCTTGTACCACATGAACCTTTTGATTACGTAAAAAAGCTTTGGCAGGATGGCGCACTTGGTAAACCAATACACCCTCTACATCTATTTCATGAATATCAAACAATGATTGGGTAAGCGCTGTGGTCGCCTCGCCTGTCTTACTGCTATCGCGTGAATCACTTGCGCCATCTAGCGCCAGTAGCTCAGCCAATACATCTAAGGTCTGCGCATCTGCCTGACCAAGCACACCTAACTCTGTACCTAACACCTGAGCAATTGCCTCGTACTGTGTTTTAGTGGGCAGGCCAACCAGTGGCGCATGCTCGCTAGATACTCGGGACGTTAGTGTGTCAAACACAGCCTGCCAAAGCGGCGCAGGTGGAAACTGCTTTTTTTGTGCCAGTTTGGTTTTGCGCATGGCCTTACTCAAAATAGCATCCAGCTCATCAACGCGCTCAGCCAAGTGATTATCTGACGTATGGTTTTCGGCTTGTTCATCAGCAGTATTATCAGCTGCCATAGCCGTGTTGATATCCATTTCGATATCGGTTTCAAACAAACTTTTGTGAAATGGCAAAGCAGGATGCTCTGTCACTAACCACTGCTTAATCAATTTTGGCAAATAACGCTTTAGTGTGTCGGTAGCTGAGTCAATATTGTTGGGTAAATCTAACGTTTCAAGCGAGTTGACTTGCCACTGTACCTCTCCTTGCAAGAACTGTAACAACTCACTGACTGGGTTGGCAGGCAGGTGCTCATGCGTGTCTGTTAAACTTTGACCGTTATAAAATATCCAGCACGCACTCCGCGCGCACAGCAGCGCATCTAAAAACGCGCCATTATCATCATCCTCACTCACCCTATCACCACGACGAGCGATGGCGGCTTTCATCAAATCGTAGCGGTTATCGCGGTCTTGTGCAGGAAACTCCGACAAATTCATGTTAAGCATCACCACCAAGTTAAAAGGCACGTTTCTAAGTGCGCCAAATCGGCCAAAAGTAATCACACCTGTGGGTTCGGCACTGACCTGCTGACTCTCAAGCTCCACCTCGATACTATCTAACATAAAGCTGAGCTTAAGCGGTAGCTGCTCTACTCCTGCCAGCCGTTGCTCAATCTCTGTGCTGCTACTATCGCCACTTGAGTATTGCTTATAATGGCGGTTGGCGCGTAAGCTAGATTTAAAGCCGTTCATGGCGTTATAGATAGCGCGCATGGTACGGGTTTGATCAACATCTCCAAAGTAGCGATGAATGACTTGGCTCTCAATTTGGTCGAGCCAGTCTTCTGCTTTCATTTTTTGCATATAATCGCTACGGCGGGCCGCTAAACCTGCATAAATACGGCAAAGAGCCTCCACAATCATGGCATCGTTTAAGCTCACTTGAGACAGCGGTATGCTACGCTCTGGTAAGGCGGTGCTTGGCCACTCATCTTGACTTATAGGATACAAGCAATCGCTCAAACTGGCCTCTGGCATCACCAAGCCCAAAGTCAGTTTATCTAACGCTTGTGCAAAGCTAAAACGGTAGTCATAGTCATTGCCATCTAGTGTTTGTTTAAGGTGACCCTCATCAAAACCGCGAATAAATCCAGCCTCTACCAATAAATCACAACCGCGGCTCATTTGTTCATGGGTCAAGCCAAAGCTTTCAAACAAAGGCGGCAGCATCAGCCAGTCCAACACCTCAGCGGCTTCAAAGCGGGCGCTGTGGCTACCCAATAATTTATAAAAACCAATAATGGCATCCCATAACTGACGAATATCGGCATCCACCACACCCGTGACTTTAGCTGGCAGAGTCAAGCCGTCTTGCCCTTTACCACTGACAAAAATTGAGCTGATCAGCGCATGGTGACGCTCTACATCAGGTAGTAGTACAACAATGTCAGATATATGGCGTTTTTTTTCGTTAGCTGGAACTGGCTCATTAAGCCAGCGTCCAATCATAATGCGCAGTACTTCGAGCTGACGCTGTAAACTGTGACACGAATGAATACTTAGGCTATTGTCTTGCGAAGACATCGCCCAAAAACGCTCTTTCTCAAAACGTTTGTTTTCAAGTGCGGCATCTTCATACCATGGTGTTGCTTGCAGATCGTTCTCATCCTCAAGCCCTATTTGTTGGCTCACTACCTGAGAAACTTTTGCCGCCGCAGTTTGCTGAGTAGCCGTTTCATCAAGCATCAACACATCGTTTTGCAAGCGCCTTAATAAACTTGGGCTATTTTGCATACCGTTAAGCGCATCACTGCTATTGGTAGCATCAGTCAGCTTATGGTTGATACCCATAGATAACGTATCATTAAAATTATCTTGCCACTCTACAAGTACGTTTTGATCAGACGTATCTTGGTATTGCTCATTACCTGACAAATTGGCAAGCATGGCAAACGTATCACGTGACTGTTTACCCAAACGCGACAGCAAGCTATGGCCATAATCCCGTAAAAACACACTTTCTGGGTTGATGATTTGTTGGCGCTGTAACCACGATTTATCGACAATATCAGCCCAAAATAACTTTGATGGGTTGTAGTGCAGCAGGGTAATATCCATGTATTCTGATAACTGCTGCAAAAAATCCAGCTCAGTTTGTGGTAATTGCTGAATGGTAAAAATACGCAGTACTTTAGGCAACTGAGCACGCTCATCTGCCTTGTTGCCTTTTAGCGCTGACCAAAAAGTTTTTTCGAGCGCCACACGGTGTAAGTGCACATCGGCAAAAAGCTGTAACCATAAAAACCGCTGCGCTGCTTCTAGCTCAGCATAATGCGCCACCAACCAATCAGGCGTGGCGCGAGCATACTTATCAAAGCGCAGTGATAACGCGTCTTTATTGGCTAGCATTTCCTCAATATTGAGCGGCTTGTTATCTGACCAATGTGCCAACCAATCTTCACGGTGGGTTAAGTAACGGTTAAACACCCGCGCCAAATCACTTGCCAACTGCCAAATACGCGCATCCTGTTGCGCCTTATCTTGTGATCCATTGACTTGCTGACTGTTTTGTTTTGGCGCATCAATTAAAGATGACAATAGTGGGTAAACAGCGTGTTTTTCATCTTTTATAATAGCGTCTTGATAATAGGTCAAATATCCAAATAACCGCCACTGCATGACTGTCGGGGACAACACCGCAACGTCAGGTACATTTAGGGTTTTAGCAGAGTGGTCTGCTTGTAATAAATACGTATTATGGCGGCTCAGCACATCTTGCATGAGCGTCCACTGATACTGACCCCAAAACTTAGTACGTACCAAGGTGCTGATTCCAGCACGGCTGGCAATGGTTTTATCCAACCAATCGCCCAACACCATTGAGGGTACAATGACAATAAAAGGCGCAAAAACCGACTGGTTTTTTGACTGATATTGTACAAGCAACTCATCGACAAGGTTTTCGGTACGGTGTGATTGAATAATGGTAAACATAGACAATAATCTGATTGGGATGAGAAAGAGGCAAAACGATCATTTGAATACCTTGATATCCAAATGACAATGTATGTTAAATTTTAAAAAATAGGTGTTTTGTAATCAAACACTTAACACTTCAAAGTTTATCAATAACAACTTAAACAAATTCAGTCTGATCACTGTGATTCATTTTGGCATGATAATTGCTCTAACTATATTAAGGCGATATTTAAATAGCTTGCGTATACAAACTGACAATTTAGTGTGCCACTGATGACCATTTTTTGCCAGTTAAGATATTTACGTTACTATAATTCACGACATTTAATGTCGCGCTTATATCGTTTATTTTTATATAAGAAAAACATTATAACTTATACAACTAGGACTTACGCAACAATCAGTCTAGGCGAGCGTAACTGCTCGCAGAGATAGTCA
>NZ_RRYV01000110.1 GCF_014861395.1 Psychrobacter sp. FME13
GCATTGCCACGCGATATGATAAGCTCAAAGATAGCTATGCAGCGGCGGTAATGCTCGCTTGTGTCTTTATCTGGTTGCCCCTGATTTGAATTCTATACACACCCTAATTGGCTTAGGGAATTTATCCGCTTTCCACCAGCGTCTTAGTGTTTGGTGGTGAAGTCCGATTAGTTCGGCTGTGGGCTGAATGCGTGAATAGCCTTGAGGGTTTAACGGGGTAGGTTGCTCATCTTTAGTTTGATGGCTGTTATTGATGGTTGGATTAGTATGGGTCATAAGATCACCTGTTAGTTAATGGTTAGTAACAGGTGTCATATTAGGATTATGATAGATAAGGCGGTAGATAGGCATTCTAGAATTTAGGGGGTAATCCTAGAATTTAGGGGGCTTTAGTTACAAACTTCTTCAATCAATGGGGCTCAAATCCCTAAGTATTTTTGATTTTAATTGTTCGCGTAACTCATTTTCTTCGCGTGTGTTCCCATAATCTTGGATCGCATACCTATCTAAGATAGCTTGCGGTGTCGCTTTAGATTTATTTAGCCAGTTATCAACTTGAGGTATTGTTAATCCTAAATCGGGTAGCAGATCAACCACTAAGGTCGCTACTTGTCTGCGCATTAACAGATTTGTATCTTTATCATAACCCCATATCTTTTTTGCTAGGGGGATAGCTATCTCTTTTTTCTCATCAGTATGTTTTTTTATGGGCGTGGGCTTGTCATCTATTATTTGCTGCCATGTGTAACCTTTGCTATATCTATAAATAGTCTTTAATTCAGTATATTTTTGATAGAAACTAATAGATATTTTATAGTCTTGATTTGAAAAGGCTTGCTCAGAAATATTAAGATAGATGATAGCCATAATATAGACCACTATATTACTTTCTTTGTTGTAGCTATCTTCATAATTCTTCGGTTCAATGCCACTTAAAATATCTCCAGCAAGCGCACGATATTCTGCATATATTTCATCATAGGCTAAAGTACTTGGCTTAAACCTTTTAATATCTAACTTAATAATTTTTACTAATTCTATGAAACTTGTCTGCTCTTCAATATCATTAATACCTAAGTGCATAACTGTGTAGCTTATATGTTCTTTAATGATTTGTTGCTTTAGGGATATATAAATATCCTTATTATCGTTTATTTTTTTAGCATCAATTTCTTCTTGAGACTTAAGTTGAATAGCCAAAACATACACCTTTACACACCTTTATATAAAATAAGGTGCAAGGCGCTGGCTGCTTTAAGGTGTGTAAATCGCTGCCGTTCGGGTAATTAGTCCTAGCCTTGCATGGTCATTGTAGCAGTGGCTTAGCCTTGCTTTTGTTCTGCATGTTTAAAGTTTGCGTAAATTATATTATCTATCTTGCCTGCTCGCATATTGTCTATATAATCCGCCCATTCATTCATCATCTTGGTTCTTACTTCGATAAACTTAAAACGGCTATATGCTTTGCCGTACTTGTTAATCATCTTGTGGCCTAACTGCATCTCAGTGATTAATTCGTCATAGCCTAGGCGTTCCATCTGCATTGTTTTTGCGCTGGCTCGAAAGCCGTGGGGTGTATGTATGTTTAGATAAGTTTTGCCGCCATTGCCGTAATGGTTCAGTGCGTAATTGATCCTACCAGTTGGTAGTATTCCTTTCTTATTCTTTGGGCTATGAAATACAAACTCATGACAGCCTGTTTTTTTATGCTGCTCTTTTAAGATAGCAATAGTTTGCGGTGCTAGTGGTATGGCCAACTCGTCCACCATATCCTTGCGTCCCTTGCCTTTGAGTGGCTCAAAATTCCATAGCTTGCCTTGAAAGTCTATATCAGCCCATTTCATACTGCATATATCGCCTACACGCGCATAAGTAAGTGCCAATAGTTTTAACGCTATGATGGTATCAGGCTGTCTAGGTGTCATTTGGTCAATATCCCTAAGCAACTGGCCAAACTCGCTTGGCGTGGTAATTGCTGGTTTAGGCTTATTAGTTGATGGTTCTAAGCTTCTACTAGGGAATGCTCTTACAGGGTTCATTTCTACCAGTCCACGATTGACAGCATGGTCAAAGACATAGTTCAGCACTGTTTTAGCGTCTTGTCCTACTTCTATACCGCGTTCATCTTGTAAGTCTTGGCAGAAAGTTAATAGGGTAGTCATTTTTAACTGGTCGATAGGTACATTAGCCAACTTAGCATTGATGTATTTCAACATACGGTTGTAAGTTTTTATTGTAGATAGGCTGGGCTTTTTACCTACTGATAATCTACGCTCTAACCATTGCTCAGCTACTTTTTGAAAGGTGTTGTTATAGCCCGTTTCAAGTGCTCTTTGTTGTTGTTCGCGGTGCTCTTTTGGGTCGATACCATCAGCTAATAGAGATGAGTTATCGTAATATAGCTCCCTTGCACGTTTTAGACTGACCGCTGGGTATTCGCCTAGGGTTAAGCGTATTTGTTTGTTTTTAATAAATGGGTGGGGGTAGAAATGCCTAAACTCGCGTGTGCCATTAGGTCTAACTCTAAGATATAAGCCCTCACAGCCTGCTACTCTAACGCCATAATCTTCTTGCTGTAATGGTTTGGCTTTTATTTGTTTGTCGTACTCGATTTGCTGCAATCGCTCTAGGCGCTCAGCTTTGGTTTCATCTTTGATTGATGGTAAATGATTATACTTACTTGCCATGTCGTTCCCCTATCTTAGAATGTACCAATTAAAATATGGTACATGGTTTGGTACATGGTGGCTTATCGTTTAGACAAGTTACTACACGTTACCATAGGTTATATGATACTGGCTAAAGCCTTTATTTACAATAGGTTTGGGGGTTTCTGTGAGTATTAGAAGTTACTAGGTGTTATCAATAATATACCCTAGGTTCGGGGCTTTTCTTTGTGAGGGCGTTACCATAGCTTATGATTGTTGTCGTACATAAATAAAAAAGGGTATCTGTATAAACAGGTACCCTTTTTTAAAATGTTATTCATACTATGTGCATATAATTAGATTATCCAAGTATTTGGATATAAGCATCAGCACGTAATTCTTGTAACCAGTCTTCTTGGGCTTGTGGCGCTAAGCGTTGGTAAAGAGCTTGGCGTGCCATATTGCGACGATACTGCTCACTGACATCTTGCTGACGTTTTTCATCTATTTCTAAGATGTGCCAGCCAAACTGGGTCTTAAAAGGAGCAGAGTAGTCACCAACTGCTGTGTTCTTCATGACAGCTTCAAATGGCGCAACCATGTCTTTCTCACTGACCCAATCAAGATCACCACCACGACCAGCTGAGCCTGGATCGTCTGAGTAAGTCGATGCTAAAGAAGCAAAGTCAGCACCATTGCGTAATTGTTCGTATAAATCATTAATTTTTTGTTCAGCAAGTGCATCAGTTTGGAGTTCGTCAACTTTAACCAAGATGTGACGAGTCTTCCACTGAGGAATTAGCATGGTATCACTGACTTTTTTGTCAGCCAGCTTAATAATGTCGATACCTTCAGGAGTGACTAGCGGCTCACTGACATCGCCAATATCTAGTTGAGTGATTTGACTAGATAGCTCTGTGGGTAGTGATGCCGCTTTGTGAAAGCCCATATCGCCACCTTGTAAAGGAATGGGATAGCTTCCTTGGCTAGCGGCAACGGCTTCGGTAACATTGACATTCGGTGTGAGTAGACGAGCGCGTAATGTTTCTGCCACTTTTAACGCTTCTGCGCGCTGTGCTTCTGATAGACGGCTATAGTCGTCCATATAAGGAACCCGTACATGAATGGTTTGATATTCACTTTGGTTCAAGCGCTTGGCTTCCGGTGAAGCTAAAAACGCATCAATATCCTGTTCGCTAATGCGTACACGTTCACTGATTTGGCGTTGTTGTAAAGCTTGAATGGCGGCATCTTCGATTAGTTGAGCACGCAGAGCAGCATAGCTACCAGGTCTCGCTGCATCTAAGCGTTGTTGTAATTCCGAGATGCTATTGAGCCCTTCTGACTGTGCGATTTGGCTAAGGCGCTGATTGATAGTTGTTTCGTCAGGATTTAGACCGACGCGCTTGACCATAGATAGCTGTAACTCGCGCAAAATGAGCGCATTCAATACGTCAGACTGTAGCTTCGCTGAGTTGGTGATTGGCTCGCCAGCAGCTGTAGCACGTGATTGAGCTTGTGTAATAGCGGCAATCAAATCACTTTTTAAAATGGCACTTTCATTGACTAATGCAATGATACCGTCTGTGCTATTGGCTGGTGTCAAACGATCTACGGCGCTTTGTTCCGCAGTAGCTGTGGTATTAGCTGTTTCAGGCTCTACTGTTGCAGCTTGGGTGTTAAGACTAAGCAGAAGACCTACGCTCGTACCCATAGAAAACAATACAGCACGGCTGGTTTGACGTACAGAAAAAAATCTCATGATGCTCCTCATCAATGTCATCGCATCGGATGGTAGTTGGTCAACCATATTCAGCTTATGTTAATAAGCATATACTGAATAATCTTGTCCAAAATAATATCACGTAACTATGTTGTTGTTACGTGAACAATGGGTTAGGCCGACTTTGTTTGGTCACTTATTTTTAATTTTTTTGGCTAAAGCACTTTTGGTTGCTATCCAAAGGTGTGTCGTTAATTAGCACATTTATAATGTTAATATTTGCGGCGAGTCATTGCTTGTTTGGCTGCAATTTTCTTTATTGCAAGCCTTGCAATCTAAATGACGACACGCGCTAGTTTTTCCATGCAGATTGAACAGTATCAAAACCAAGTATTTTCTCAGAAAGCAAGCTGGTTAAACTGCTATTACCACTGCCAAGACCACTAAGTCTGATCTCTGCCATAACTGCTTGTGTAGGCTCGTCGGTAACATCTAAGTCATTATAGTAACGACGACCATAAACAGCAAAGCCAAAACAGCAATCTTCATAATCAATACCAACAAGGGTATCAAGCATTCTGCTATTACGGTAATCATATTGACCTTGTGTCAATACGCGCCATTTATTATTGATAGGAAATATGGCAGATGCAGTAACGGCTGATAATGGCTGCTGATTGGTATTGCCATCACGTTGGCGTTTTACGAAACCGGCACTAAATAGGCTGTTTTCAGTTGGCTGATAGCGTAGCTCGGTTGTGATAAAGTTTAAATCATAACTGTTAGTTAATGCACCATTTACATCGACCCAAACATTATTGTAGGGCTGAACACTAGCATCCCAAACCATGCCTGATGATGATGTCGTAAAAATAGGCTCGTCGTCGACCAGTGTGACACGACCATCGTCGATGTAAAACTGCTCTGCAATACTACCATCAAAACGTGTCACACCCGTTGCATCGATGTAACGATAGTTAACACCGGGCGTCACTGCATGCAAATCTTGCAAGCGATCATGCCCTAAAAACCAACTGTCTGAAAATAACTGCTGATAACTGATTGAAGCAATACTGGTATTAAAGTTGGGAATGTCGTTTTGGTCTTCGTATGGTGCATAGGTGTATTTCAATCGTGGGCTGAGAAGCTGATAGCCACCCATCGTATCGTCAAACGCTCCAAATGGTGAGCCAGCTTGGTAAAAAGTTAATCCTGCATCAATACTGGCTTGTGGCACAAATACCGATTGACTGCCATCCTCTGCACTTAAAGAGTTGTCTTCTAGGCTGTCTTCATCGTATGCAGTGTACAGATGTTGTAGGCTAAGCTCAGGCTTAATATAGCCCCAAGAAGATTCAATCGGATACGTGGCGCTAATTTTATTATAAAGTCGTGTACCGCTTTTTTCGGTCTCAGAACCGTCACTGATAGATTTTTTAAAGTAAGCAGAGTCACTAACGCCGGTAATTTCAAAGTTATTATTGGTCGGTAGACGGTAATTTAGTGTCAGTTGTGGTAGGCGAGAGTACGGTCTGTCTTTGTCTTCTAATTCATCACCATCACTGTCGAAAGCATCAAGTGTTTGAAAGGTTTCAGCTTTTAGCTCACCAGTGACATAATCATTATAATAATTGAGCCGTGCACGTCTTGGAAGGTTGACTGTGCTATCGGACAAACCAAGTGTATCAAAATCATCTAAATAATCAGAATCTGATACGTAGTTATACGTCAGGTCACCGCTCAGACGCGGAATACTCTTAGATTCCCACAGATGCTCATAAACCACGCTGCTGCGGTCTTCATCGTTATATTCATTATCGTTAGGCAGGTATGCTGCATTTATAGTACCTCCGCCATAATTTTCGGTCAAATAGCGAAACTCACCTGATACCATTGGATTTCGATCAGTATAAATATGAGTATTGAGCGTAGCATCATAATTGGGTGCTAAGTTCAAATAATAAGGGACTTCAACTTCAAGACCACTATCACTGTCAAAGCTAGCACTTGGTACCAAAAAGCCACTGCTGCGACGGCTGTCTATGGGAAAGTTAAAATAAGGCAGATAAAAGACTGGTACGTCAGCGACACGGAAGGTTGTATCATAGGCTTTGCCGCGACCTGTTTCGGTATCTAAATCAATGCTTTTGGCATCAAACTGCCATTTGCGATTCATAGGTGGGCAGGTGCTGAACATAACCTCGTCTAATTCGTATTGACTGTCATTGGGTCTGTTTAAACGTTTTGCATAGCCGTGTGCTTGCATATCAACACTAGCAAAAGCAACGTTGTCAGCGGTTGATTGGCCCGTTTCGGTGTTGTAATTTAAACTGTCTGCTACACCAATAATGCCACCTTGTGATACTTTTTCACCGAAATTGGCTTGAGTATTATTCAAGGGGTTGTTTGATGCAGTATTGGCTACTCTCCTTTGTCCAGTCGCTTGGTCAGTAAACATGACATTACCTTGCGCTGCCGCCACACTATTCTTTAAATCTAGCGATATTTTTTCGGCTTCTATTTGCTGGGTGCCTTGATTAATAATAACATTGCCTGATAGTTCGGCATAATCAGCATTGTCATAATAACCATAGTCAGACTCAGTAAACAGCGGAGCTTGATTGTTTGTGAGACCGTTAGCGGCACCAGATTCTCTTACGGCACGCTGATAGTTAGGGTTGTTTTTTGGGTAAACCCACTGGCCTTCACAGCGTTGCGCGCTATCAACCGTGTGGGAGAGTAGCTGTAAGTTTTGACCTACTTTTGGAATCGTTCTTGGCGTCGGTGTCAGTATGAGTTGAGGGTCATCTGTTTCGACGTTTTTCGTATCATCAGTATCGCTAGATATTGGTACTTCAGTATCAGGTGTCAGCTCATAAAACTCCGCCAAGCGCATTAGGCTATCTTGAATACTCTCATCACTCATATCAATCGTATTAGTCTCAGAGGTGGTTTCAGATGCGCTTGTTTCATTGACCGGTGTAGCAGGAGTACTTTGGTTGCTATCCAAGGGATCTTGATTCAAAGAGCTACTTTCTACAGCATCACTATTAGCAATAGGGTTAGCTAAAGTGGTGTGCTCGCTAGCAGGTGGAGTGGTAGTACTTGCTTGTTGATACTCATTGCTTTGAGAGGCGGTTTCTTGATTATCATTTTTATAACGAATGTTATTATAATCAGGATTTTGGTTGATACTGCTGTTGGCGTTAGGCGCTGCTTTAGTGATATAACGTGTACTACTATCAATGAGGGTTGGTGCAGTAGTTTGTGTGTCAGCATCACTAAGTGCAGCATTAACGGCTAGGCTAGATAAGCCTAACGCACCAAATAATATCACACGAATGCTTTGGTAAAGCGGAGAATATAACAAGGGCACACCTATGATTGCAGAGCCTATTGGATTGCGATACTGATTTTAGCAGCCGCATTATTGAATGATATATCGTCGTTAATAACCGACCAAAAAATGATTCATGGATAATGTAATCTCAAAACATTGGATGTTTTACATATTATGACGACTAATCATAGTCAAAAAAAACCAAATCAGCTACACTATTTACCAAAATTCATCATATAGCCCAGCTGTTTTTTAAATGATAGCCATTATCATGGCTCAAGATTTCACTATTTTAACAAGGTTTTGCCTGACTTATCACTACTTTAATTGTTTACGATTTATATTCAACCTGCGATGTCCATTATGACTGATAAAATTATTTTAGAGCCGAATCTGACTGAAGCCAATACCAATAGTCGCCTACAGCAATTAACGAGATGGCTACAGCAGGTGTTTGTAGGTCAAGCGTTTAACTTAGAAAGCCTACCTGGCGATGCCAGTGCGCGTCAATATCACCGTATTCAATTACTAAAAGACAATGACAAGGAAGTATCGCGTTATATTGTCATGGATTCTGCTGATGAACAAGATGCCATGCGTCAGTTTATTAACGTGACTAAGTTGATGACGCCAGCTATTAATGTGCCAGAGATTATCGCACAAGATGTGACAAAAGGCTTTTTAGTGTTACAAGATTTTGGTGCGGTGGAGTTTGCGCATTTACTTACTGAGGCGACTCCTACACAAGTTGATGAGTATTATCAATTGGCAATGCAGACATTGGTCGCACTACAAACGATATCTATTGAGACGGCCAAATCTCAGCACCAGCTGCCGGATTATGATACGGTGTTATTAGATCGTGAAATGAATCTATTTAGCGAATGGTTCGTACCTTACATTGGGGTAGAGCTGAGTCAGACATTATGGAATGATGTAAAATCAGTATTGATAAAAGAGATTTTGCAGCAGCCACAAGTCATCGTTCATCGTGATTATCACAGCCGTAATCTCATGCAAGATCAAGCCGATGATGCACGTTTGGGTGTGATTGATTTTCAAGATTCGGTCATTGGCTCTTATACTTATGACTTGGTGTCGTTGGTACGCGATGCCTATGTCGACTGGCCAGAGAGTCAGATATCTGGCTGGATTGGTGACTTTTGGCAGTTGCAACAACAAGCAGGGTTAGCAACGGCCCCTAGCGCACAACAGTTTGAAAATGATGTCAATGTGATGGGCGTACAGCGTCATCTAAAAGTATTAGGGATTTTTATCCGCTTGTCTGAACGTGACGGTAAAGACCGTTATTTAGCAGATATTCCTAAAGTTATGCGCGATTTGATGTTCGAGCTAGAGTGGCTGAGTAAGCATGGCAGTGAGGATTTGCAACAGGCACTTGTGCCATTTAATAACTGGTTGATAGAGGCTGTGCTGCCAGCATATCAGCAAAAATTTGCACAGCAGTATATTTAACAATATTTATCCTATTTGCATTTCAAGAGCTTTAAACTCAAAAATTACAAGGAAGGCGCATGTCGACGTCTAGAATTACACAAGCAATGATTTTGGCCGCTGGTAAGGGTACGCGTTTGCGCCCGTTAACGCTTGAGACGCCCAAGCCATTAGTGGAAGTCGCGGGCCAGCCACTGATTGTTTGGCATATCAAAGCATTACAAGCGGCAGGTATTACTGACATTACTATCAATGCTTCATGGCTAGCTGATAAGCTAATGTCGACATTGGGCGATGGTGCGCAGTATGGTGTCAAGCTGCATTGGTCAGTTGAAGATGATGAACCTCTCGAGACAGCTGGTGGTATTTTTCAGGCGTTGCAAACAGCAAAACTACGAGATGAGCCGTTTATTTTAGTCAATTCTGATGTTTGGACGACGTATGATTTTACTCAGTTGCAAGACTATACACTAGGCGCGGATCAATGTGCACACTTACTACTGATTGACAATCCAGCACATAACAGCGGCGGAGATTTTGCTATTAATAACGGACTTGCCAGTGAACAGGCAGTGGGCGATGCAGGTAAATATACTTTTGCAGGTATCAGTGTGATGTCACCCAGATTAGTGGATGGATTGGTATCAGGTCAGCCTGCGGCGTTAGCACCACTACTTAAGCAAGCAATGCTCAAGTTTCAAATTACTGCTGACATCATTGCCGATAAATGGGTGGATGTCGGTACACCAGAGCGCTTGACGCAGGTCAATGAGTTTATTGAAAGTCATGGTGCTACTGGTCATTTAGGTGCATAAACTAAGGGGGATCATCACCTTTGAGATGAGGGTAAACCCAAACAGTTTTCTATAGACTTAGATTAACACATGAAGTGCAATACCAAATGCAAGGTGAAAAAAAGACCTAGATGCGCTAGCATCAAAGTTTTTATCCACCGACCAAAGTGAGATTGCAACCATGAGCTATACACATCTAAGCCTA
>NZ_RRYV01000111.1 GCF_014861395.1 Psychrobacter sp. FME13
GTCTCTTTATTTTAAAGGCTTTATACTTACTTTTCCAGATTAGGGACACGCCCTAGTGTCCAATGGTAGTCGGTATAGACCATCATAGAGAAAGGTAAATATGAACTTGGATCATATTAGTTCTAGTGTTTCAGCCATGTTCATAATCGCTTGCCAGTGCTTTGGCTCTAGCGGAATAACGGTGAGCTGCTGACAGCCTTTTCTCAGTAATAACGAGTCTTCGAGTGCTGGTAAAAATTTAAGCTCTAAGAGTGGTATAACATCGGTAAAGGCATGTTCAAACTTAACATCGACCATGTACCAGCGTGGTTCCTCTTCGGTGGCGATAGGGTCGTAATGGCGATGTTCAGGATGAAACTGAGTCGGGTCGGGGTATCCCGCTTTGCTAATAGTCATGATGCCAGCCACACCTGACGGTTTGGCGCTAGAATGATAAAAAATCACTTGGTCACCGACTTTCATATCATCGCGCATAAAGTTACGAGCACGATAATTACGTACGCCATCCCAGCCATCTGTGCCCAAACGTTGCAAGTCATTAATACCAAAAAACTTTGGATTGGATTTCATTAACCAGTAAGCCATATTATTATCCTGTTAATTATTATGGTTTTGTTAGGGTGTGTTGAACATTAATCAGCCGTTAGCCGGTGACAGTCGTTTTAGTGGTAGCCATTCTGCCAATAAGAAAGCGTAGTTAGTATGAGTGTTTGTTACTGGTTTTGTTATTGCAGGGATTTTCTTTAAGAGAGTCTTTTTTTTAATGAGTTTAGCCGTTATCCTAGCGCTACTTTCTGCTAATGACAGCAGCAACGTACTTATAGATAAATATTTTTATGTCAAATATCAATATCGTTAACGATTTACAGCAGATAGACATCTCTAATGACACTACTGCCAATGCGATAGAAGTCAGTGCTATTCCATTAGCGCTATATATTCACATTCCGTGGTGTGTAAAAAAGTGCCCTTATTGCGATTTCAACTCGCATGAGCTGCCGATAGATAGTCAGGTATCGATGTATGATGAGTATGTCGATGCATTGCTATCAGACGCGAACATGCAGCAGCCTTTAACCCAAAAAAGAGAAATTAGCTCGATATTTATCGGTGGTGGCACGCCATCGCTATTACCTATTGCCCAGTATCGGCGACTATTTTCTGGCTTGCAACGTATCTTGAAGTTTGCTGATGATATAGAAATCACCATGGAAGCCAATCCAGGCACATTAGAGCATGCGCCTTTTGCGCAATATTTAGACGTCGGTATCAACCGTTTGTCGATAGGTGTGCAAAGCTTTGCTGCTGATAAATTGGTAGCATTGGGACGTATACATAATCCTGATCAGGCGTTGTCTGCGATTCATGCTGCACGCGCTGCTGGGTTTGAGCGTGTCAATGTCGATTTGATGCATGGGTTGCCACAGCAAGCGATGGCTGAAGCATTAAACGATATTCAAATGGCACATGATGCAGGTGCAACTCATATCTCTTGGTATCAACTGACGATAGAACCTAATACCGTATTTTATCGTAGTCAGCCTATTTTGCCAGACGAAGACAATTTGGCAGATATTGAGCAAGCAGGTCAGACGCTATTGCAACAACTGGGCTATCACAATTATGAGGTGTCCGCTTGGGCAGGTGGATCTGATCAGCCGTGCCGTCACAATGTCAATTATTGGCAATTCGGTGATTATCTTGCCATTGGTGCGGGTGCTCATGGCAAAGTAACCGTTAGTCGCAGAACAACGATGAGTCATAAAGCGAATAACGCATCAGAAATGAATGAAAATGAAAGGTTAGTAGATGCTGGTATTTACCGTTTTAGCAAGTCACGGCTGCCTAAAGATTATGTGAGCTATCAGGATGTTACCGATTGCTCTAAAGCAAATGAAAATGCACCCAAAATGGTCGGTTGGAAAAAAATTGACAATAATGAGCTGGTCAGTGAGTTTATGCTAAATGCGCTGCGCTTACATGGCGGCGTTGCTTGGTCGTTATTTCAAGAGAGAACAGGACGAAAGCGTGATGACATTGCCTCATCCATAGATAAGCTGGTGGCACAAGGATTACTGACAGACAGTAGGGCGTGGTTACAGCCAACAGAATTGGGACAGCGTTATCTCAATCAGATATTAAGAGAGTTTTTATAGTGTTATAGTTTATCCGCTATAGAAATGTGACAGTGTTAAGCTTGTTTGAGTGATTTAATACATATCTACACTTGGTTGTTTTTTACCATTTTTACTTTATATATTGATAGCCTTTCAGAAAAAATCAGTGGAATATAAGCATCAATAAAAAAGGCTTACCAAATAAATGATAAGCCTTTTAAAAATCTATTATAGTCAAATCCAGATAAATCCGCTACATCGTCATCCTCGCTAACCATACTAATGTATCGCTTGCACTCGGTTTCCTTGTATCGAAATTATTTGAACTCAACTATATATTAATAATTAGATTTTATCTTGAACGTCTTGTGCGCCGCCAGTAACTGCATTACCAGCGCTTGATACGTCTTGACCCAAACCTTTAAAAGTGTTGCAACCAGTTAGTACAAACATAGCTGTCAAAGATGCGATGATTACTTTTTTCATAATAATATCCTCAAAATAAATTGTTTATAAATAATAACAGTGGTGTTAAGCATTTTGCTTAAGCCTTACTGAGGGTTTATTGAATAGAGAGATAATTATAAGTAATAACTATCTTGCTATCCGTTACAGACATCATAGTGAAAGTTAAAAACGTTGCACAGTATCAAAATGTAATTATTGGCAGTAAACTGTAACTTTCGATAACTCATTGACAATAAACATAAATAATAAGCCTTGACCACTTACGGAGTAGTTAGCATGACCATTCATATTGTATTGGTAGCACCCAAAATGCCTAGTAATACGGGTAATATTATCCGCTTGTGTGCCAATAGTGGCGCACAATTGCACTTAGTCAAGCCGTTAGGGTTTGAGCTTGATGATAAAAAACTACGCCGTGCAGGTTTGGATTATCATGAGTATGCACATCTGCAAGTACATGATGATTGGGTGGCCGCCAGACAGGCATTGCAAACTGCTGACTGTCATGTCGTTACGGCATTGACCACCAAATTGAGTAAACCATTTTACGATTATGATTTTAGTGGGCAGCAGGCAAGTGGGTCATCAGATGTGGCATTGATGCCCAATATCGCATTGGTGTTTGGCTCAGAAACGGCAGGTCTTGCAGATGATATACGAGCAGACATTGGTAGTGATAATTGGTTGAGACTACCAATGCTAGCCGATTCACGCAGTTTGAACTTGTCAAATAGCGTGGCGATATGTCTATATGAAATATGGCGTCAGCAAGGATTTGGTGGTGATGAAGGACGTAGCGTGGGTTATGAGACGTTGACGGTATACGATCCAAAATAGTGTTGCCAATGTTATCGTCATTGCGCTATACAACAATTAAAGCATAAAATGACTACAGCATAAAATGATTATAGCGTTAGCCTCGTTTGAAGCATTAAATATACGTCTACACTCGATCGCTTGGTACTACTTTTAAATTGAATCGACTATAGAGCGTGTTACAAGCAATTAGGCGGTTTTGGTAAACCTGCTAGACGATTGACATGACGGGCGACCAAACCTGTTTTGAATAGCTGCTGTAATTTTTGATTGCTAATATCGTGTTCAGGTAGCGTTTTTTGTAGCCATTTTATCAGCGGCCGTGTTGCGGGCGCATGATTAAATTTAGTAAAAAACGCTCGTACCTGCTGTAAAACCTCTAAATGCTCGGTCTCTAAATGTACGTCTAGCGTGTCAGCCAGCTGCTGTGCGATATCAGGTGTCCAGATAGTATGGTCACACAGATGACCGTCATGATCTAATTCAACACTAATTTCAATGTCATGAGGTGGTTTTGTAGGAGTAGTAGCATTATCGTTATTCATAAGGCAATAGTCACGACTTTATCAAATTGTTTGTCTTGAGTCAGGTTGACCCATTCATTATCTGTTAAGACGCCGCTTAGCTTGCTAGGCAACCTCAGTTTGTCAGTTGTATCAACAGATAGTTGTGAGATGTCATCGGCCAGTGCGTAAATACCAGCAATATCCTCAATATTGATATCGCCCAGATAGGCGTCTAGCCAGTCTATAAAAGCGACGGTCGTGCCAAGTAATACAATGCTGTCACCTGAGTGCCATGTACGTGACATCTCATCGACACTGCGTCTAAGTGTGTCTATTGTGCTGTGTAATTGATATAACGTTGCCATTTACTTTAATCCTATCTGATCAATTAAAAAGTCAGTATTTGTTCAAAATCTTGTGAGTTGACGATTTCTGGTATCAGGGTCAGTTGTGAGGCCAGGTCGGTTGGTAGCATGCCAGTGACCCAGCCACTAAAGACATCATCAGGTAACCAAGCCGCTGGCATATCATATAGCTCCAGTGATTGAATCATGCCATGCAAACGTGATTCAGATTGCATCAGTAGGCCAAAGACAGGGGCATCCAAATATAGTTGCACTTCATGACCAAAGGTCGCCAGTGTTAGGGCGAGTGCACAGCCTTCGTAACTGGCTATTTCAGTCGGTGTCTGCAACTGAATTAATAGTTTCATGATTAAATCCTAATCTGATTGGTCGCTTGACGGTTTATTATCGTCACGGTTAGGTTATCTAAGAGGTTTGTCTCAAAACAGTGTTCTGTTAAAACTGTATCAGACGACAGTTATCTTGCATCATCATAGCAAGCTCACTCAATCCGACCAGTGAAAAACCAGTAGCAAGGTTATCACCATTGAGTTGATGGCGTGTACTGTTGTCTGTGTCACTAATACCGCGGCTAAGTGCGGTACTGACACAGACTGGTAGTGACAATTGATACTGATCCGCAAGATGCTGCCATGCTTTGGTCAAATCGACCTGATCTGCTGACTGCCACCGCAAGCGGTTGGCGGTATGGGCACCGTCGCCGTAAAAAAAGACATTTAATTTTTTATTACTATTTATATCTTCCTGATTTAAGATGTTTTTGAGATAGGCATGAGCATAGCGTAGCGCTAGAGCGTTAAGCGGCTGACTAGGGTCAGCGGTAATCAGGAGTAAAGGAGTCGTGGTTGCCATAGTAAGTCTTATCAGTCATTAATGCTAAAGTGGTTTATGCTACCATAAAGCGTTCAAAAGCAAATAGAGTCAGTGTTATTAAAAGTGGTTTTATATTAAATACTGGCATATATTAGTATGGTTGTCCGATGCGGTGACTACCTCATAAGAAAAAACACTAATATTATGCGCTAGGTTCACGTAGTCTTATCATTCCAAGCAAGGAGTTTATTTACCTATGTTACCTGCTACGTCTTCACGTGAGATCCATGGTACAGATAGTCAGCCTACAGCAGATCAGCTGCAAGTATTGCAAACAGCTAGCGAGTTTGCATATCAGATTTGGGAGAGACGTACAGTCTCTTGCCAAACGTTTTTACGAAGTTACCCATTAGATCAGACTTTAACGCGGCAGCAGATTGACGATCTGATACAAGACTATACGTTGGATGAGAATTATCAACTTGCTGATGAAGTTAAGGTAATGAGAGGGCTACGTCATTTGCGCACCTTACTTATGATGCGTTGGATATGGCAAGATGCTTTGCAGGTGATTAAACTTGAGCAATTAACTGATGAGCTCTCTGAGTTTGCAGCTGGCTGTATCTCGTTTGCTAAAGATTATACCTATCAAAACTTGATTGACCAATATGGCGAACCGACTTTTATTGATGATAAAGGTCAGGTTCAAATTGATGATATGGCTATCATGGCTATGGGTAAGCTTGGCGCTCATGAGCTGAATTTATCGAGTGACATCGATCTTATCTTTGTGCATCAAGCACTGGGTGAAACCAATGGGGATAAAGCCAAAGGTACACGTAGTATAGATAATAAGCGTTTTATGACTAGGCTTGGTCAAGGTATTATCAAGTTGTTGGATCATAACACAGCAGATGGGTTCGTCTTTCGTGTTGATATGCGTCTGCGTCCATGGGGCGATGGTAGTGATTTGGCCATTCATCTGTCAGCACTACAAAAGTATTTTTGTCGACATGGACGAGCTTGGGAGCGTTTTGCATGGCTAAAAGCGCGAATAGTAGGGCAGCTAGAACAACCGTTTTATGATGAGTTACAAGCGCTTATTAAGCCATTTGTTTTTCGCTATTATGTTGATTACAGTGCTTTTTCAGCACTGAGAGAGATGAAATCTCTCATCCAAAACCAAGTGGCACAACGTGAAGATTTGGATAATATCAAACTTGGCGCAGGTGGTATTAGGGATATTGAATTTATCGTACAAGCGTTTCAGTTGATTTATGGTGGTAGGCATTCTCAATTACAAGTGAAGTCGTGTCTAGAAGCGATGCAGGTATTATATAAGCTCAAGTATTTAGAGCTTGTAACTTATAGGCATCTACAAGCAGCTTATCGCTTTTTACGTCGACTTGAGCATGCAATTCAGGCGATTAATGATCAGCAAACACAACGCTTACCACAGGATCCACATTGGCAACATAATCTGGCTATCACATTGGGTTTTGAGGATTGGAAAGCCTTGTTGCACACACTCAATCAGCATCGAAATAATGTAAATGTACCGTTTGAGAAGATGGTAATTGAACGGCAAGTACCAGATCAAGACGATGAAAGCCTTGAGCCAGAAGATCTTGATGAGCAGATTACACGCTTAAACAAAGTGCTCACACAAACAAACCGTGAGCTACTACAAAGCTTTTGGCAGTCAAAACTGGTCGGAAACTTAAGTGACGAAGCAAGAGAGCGTTTAGATGATGCATATCCTGTGATTGTCCATGCGCTATTGGCACATCAAGATCAGCAGCAATTGGCCAACACGGCGTTGCCACGTCTCATCTCCTTACTCGAAGCGATTTGTCGCCGTTCTATTTATTTAGTAATGATTGCAGAAAACCCAAATGCAACAACTGAACTCATTCCGATGCTGTCAGCGAGTCCTTGGATTGCAAAAGAGTTGGCACACTATCCTGTACTGCTAGATACTTTCTTACAGCAGCGCTACCATCATTTACCTGATAAGGCTGAGCTGCGTGATATTCTGCGTCAACAGTTATTACGTGTAGAACCTCATGATGAAGAAAAGCTGCTCAGCGTCTTACGACTGTTTAAAAAGAACCAAATATTGGCGGTGGCTGCTAGCGATATATTGGCTGAACGTCCTATTATGAAAGTATCTGATTCATTAACTTATATCGCAGCAGTGGTATTAGAGGCAGCATTAGAGCGTGCTTTTTCAGAGATTGTCAGCCGCTATGGCTATCCTATTGGCCAAGACGGCGACCCTGTGACTGAAGCCAATTGTGGATTTGCTATTATTGGTTATGGTAAACTTGGCGGGTTAGAGCTGTCCTATTCTTCAGACTTGGATTTGGTGTTTTTACATAAAATTAAAGAACAAGGCATGACCACAGGTGAAAAGTCTGTAAGCGGTATGAAGTTCGCTGCGCGCTTGGTACAAAAATTGATGAACTACCTCAATACGCAAACTCGAGATGGTCGTGTTTATGAGATTGATATGCGTCTGCGCCCTTCAGGTAATGCAGGCATGATGGTTGTGTCTTGTAATGCTTTTGAGACGTATCAGATGGATAAAGCCTGGTCGTGGGAACATCAGGCATTGGTGCGGGCGCGGGGAGTTTGTGGAGATAAAAGAGTCATGGCGCGCTTCTATGACATTCGACGAAATGTGCTGGCATTACCGCGTACGCTAGAGCAAGTGCGTAGTGAAGTCACCAGTATGCGTATTAAAATGCAAAAGCATCTAGGCACCAGCCAGTGGAAACAGCACGCTGGTAAATTCCATCTGAAACAAGATGCTGGCGGCATCATTGATATTGAGTTTTTGGCACAGTTTGCCGTATTGGCCTACTCACATGAGTACCCAAGCTTGACCAAATGGAGCGACAACGTTCGGATTTTTGAAGAGGTTGCATTACTAGGAATTTGGGAAGCGCAAGTTTGCCAAGACTTGACCGATGCTTATCTCAGAATACGCGCGGCCACCCATCAGTTGGCACTATCCGAGCAGTCGCTATTGGTCGATGAATCGCTATGGAAGGAAACGCGCGCACTGGTGCAAGATCAGTGGCAGCACTTGATGGGGGTGGATGATGCCGAGGATACGCCTTGAGCATTGAGACAATGTACAAACTACTTATAAAAAATTGACAATTGGTTTTCTTAAACCAATTTTCACAACCAAGATGCATTTTTTACCATAAAAATAGATGCGGTGGTGGTATCATATATGGTTGATAATCACTGTTAAACAAAACCTACTTAAAAAAGTTAGACGTCAGCGCTAGCATAAGGACTATAAAATGAATATGGCAACACAAGAAGGTAAGCTTTGGATGAATGGCACGATGATCGAGCAGCCGGACGCCCATGTTCACGTACTGACCCATAGCCTACATTATGGCATGGCAGTATTTGAAGGGGTTCGCGCTTACCAAACTGCTGACAACCGTACAGCGATTTTTCGCCTAAAAGAGCACACTGAGCGTTTGATGGGCTCAGCGAAGATTTTTCAGATGGATGTGCCTTTTGACGCAGCGGCACTTGAGCAAGCCCAGAAAGACGTGGTCAAACAAAACAACTTGGCAGAGGCGTATATCCGTCCGCTGATTTGGGTTGGCGCAGAAAAACTTGGCCTATCATCACGTGATAACAGTATCAATGCCATGGTCGCAGCATGGCATTGGGGCGCTTATTTGGGTGATGAAGGCATCAAAAACGGTATCCGTGTCAAAACCTCATCATTTACCCACCACATGACCAATGTGACCATGTGTAAAGCCAAAGCCTCGAGCAACTATCCTGTCTCTATCATGGCCAACCAAGAAGTCACCCGCAATGGCTACGATGAAGCTATCCTGATGGATCCACAAGGTTATGTCTGCCAAGGCGCAGGCGAAAACTTGTTTTTGGTCAAAGACGGCGTGCTACATACGCCAGATCTGGGCGGTGGTGCGCTTGACGGTATCACCCGTCGTACGATCATTCAGTTTGCTGACGACTTAGGTATCAAAGTCGTTGAGCGCCGTATCACTCGTGACGAGTTTTATTTAGCAGACGAGATCTTTATGACAGGTACGGCTGCCGAAGTGACCCCGATTCGTGAATACGATGACCGTACTATCGGCAATGGTGGTCGTGGTCCGTTGACTGAGAAGCTACAAAGCTTGTACTTCGATGTGGTACATGGTCGCAATGAGCAGTATATGGATTGGTTAAGTTTTATTGATTAATCCTAAGTTTAGAATAGTTAGAAACTTTTATATAAAAGAGCTAAGATTTATATGAGTCTTAGCTTTTTTTTTGAGTGTAATTTTTTTTAAAATGTTATATGATACCGAGCTCCGTACTTAGTATCATATAACGCATTATATTCTTATAAAAACACATAAATAGATCTCGTGCATAAGTCATTTCTATCCCTTTACTTTGTGAGCAGAAGTCAATAAAATGGTGCTTTTGTAATAGGTCTAATATATTTAGTTTTTCTGAATTTTTATTGTTTAATTCATTAGTATTATAAATTCATTACTTATTATGCATAGAAAAATAAATACTAATGCTTATAAATGCAGATTCATAATTGATAGTGTCTATATAAATAATATTAATTAACTTGATGTAATACAGTCAAACAAAGGCAGTTTTATTGAGAACAATAATACAAGTAATTACTCTGAGTTTCCCTTACCTTGATAAAGTTGAGTAAGTTTATGCAGTTTTCGGATAGTAGTGACATTACGTTAGTAATTACCAGTTGTGGAAGGTTCGATTTGCTTAAACGTACATTGGAGTCACTTGATAAATATATCGAGTATCCAATTATGAAAGTAATCATTACAGAAGATTCAGGTTCTAGTGATGTACATCTAACTATTCCTGAGCAGTGGAAGTTACATACAGATGTAATTATTAATGATGTCAAATTAGGGCAGCTAGCATCAATTGATAAAGCATATGAACTAGGGCGTGTCATCAATTAAGCCAAACGACACAAGAAACTAAGTGAATGGCACT
>NZ_RRYV01000112.1 GCF_014861395.1 Psychrobacter sp. FME13
CGTCTATGGGCATCTCACAACTCCATTGTATTCTTGGTCGAAAACAATAGATTAGTGAGGTGCTCTTCTTTTTTCAATCACTTTCGAAGTTGAGAGTGGGGTATTATCATTAAAAAATTACAGTGAGAGAGTTCTGAGAAAGGTACAACATGACAAGCTATGATCTCGTTTGGTTTTCTTATACTAGTTCGTATTTGGTATTCAACACGCCCTAACATTGCCCCGATGTTATTTAAATTTGACTACATAAACAGTGGTCTTTAAATAAGTTTTCTCGTATGATACAGCCGATATTATTTTAATAGATTTATGTTGCTAATTAGGGCGTATTCTAGGCAGTCAGAGAATATTCAGGGTCATATTTATGAGTAGAGAAAGCAATCAGTCAATCAGTAATAGCCATCGCTATTTTACAGTATGGCGTTGGCATTTTTATGCGGGCATGTTTGTCGCGCCTTTTTTAATCGTTTTGTCTGTAACCGCTTTAGGTATGTTGTTTATGTCTAATACGGTCGGTTTAGACGGTGATCGTTTGACCATCGCTACGCCAGAATCAATGCTGACAGCACCAGTCTCTACACAAGCAAAAAACGCGCTTAGTACTTTGCCCGATAGTACACTCGTTAAATATATTGCGCCTCGTGATGCGGATACCGTCGCCTTGTTTCAGGTCAAATCAGAAGACCAGACTAATATGGTGGCAGTGAACCCTTATACGGCTGATGTCGTCAACAGCACGCCTGCCAGTAGTAGTCTTTATAATACTTTCAATAATATTCATAGTGATTTATTGATTGGTAAAACAGGTGACTACCTCTTAGAAACCGCCGCTGCACTGACTATCTTAATGATCTTGTCGGGTTGGTATCTTTGGTGGCAAAAACGCAAATCACTCAAAGCCATGCTGATACCTAATGAGGCAGTAGCCAACAAGAAAAAACGTTCCTTTATCCGTACCATTCATGCGACATTGGGTAGCTGGGTGTCGATTTTGCTGCTATTTTTTTGCATATCAGGAATGGCATGGGCAGGCGTGTGGGGTGAGAGAGTTGTTCAGGCGTGGAGCCAGTTTCCTGCAGGTAAGTGGGGCGTGGCTCCGATGCCAGTGTCGATTGATTATAGTCAACACAGTGCCCCAGCGAATGAATCAGCGCCAGAGCCTCATGTTCATGGTGCCGCCGCGACAGATGCGCCCACACATGGTAGTGTCCTAAACTCGGGCAAAACAAAAGAAGTTCCTTGGGTGCTTGAGCTGACGCCGATGCCAGTCTCGGGCACAACGATGGGTAAAGATGGCATCGCGCCCAATCTACCCATTATGGTCGATACGGTAGACCGATACGCCCGTGAAATTGGATTTGTCGGGCGTTATCAGCTGAATCTACCACAAGGTGAAACAGGGGTGTGGACGCTCAGCCAAGATTCGATGAGCTATGACATGACAAGTCCAACCGCTGATCGCACCGTACACATTGACCGCTATTCGGGCAAGGTGTTGGCTGATATTCACTACGACGATTACAATGCCTTTGGCAAGTTTATGGCAGCAGGTATTGCTATTCATATGGGTACGCTAGGGTGGTGGAGTGTGTTGGCCAATGTCCTGTTTTGTCTTTTTGTTGTCATTATTAGTGTGAGCGGTTATGTCATGTGGTGGCAACGTCGTCCTCGCAGTACTAGCGAAAGTATAGGACTAAATCCGCCAGCACGTGGTCAGCAGTTCTCCATTTGGTGGCCAATTGCTATTCCTTTATTGATAGTCGCGATTATATTTCCAACAGCGATAATTGCTATTTTGGTCATTGCATTGTTAGATTTTTTGGTAATATCTCGTGTTGCATTTCTACAGAAGTTACTAAAATAAGCAAAAGCGGTATATTTGTGGGTTAAAGGCATTGCAGCGGCACGTGTCTAGTCGATTGTATTTTTCTGTAGTGGGGCGACTTATAATAAGTTGCCCCATTTTTTTAGATTTTTGATCGTATGCGTTACAACATCGCAATGGCGTCTGTACTGGCACGCTTTCGCTCTTCTGCATTCAGTTCAATTAACCTGCCTTCTTTCATCAGTAGCAACCGATCTGCATGTTCAAAGTAGCCGTCATCATGACTGATGATAAATAGGGTTTTTCCCCTCGCCTTTAGCTCAGGTATCAGTGTCTGATAGAACACGCGGCGAAACGCAGGATCTTGGTCAGCCGCCCACTCATCAAGCAACAAAAACTCTTTTTGTTCGGCGACTGAAAGTAGCATCGCCAATCGCTTACGCTGACCTTGGGATAGCTTGTCTGTCGATAGTTGATTGTCTACGATTTCAATTTTATCCTGCAAGTTCAATTTATGCACCCAATCGTTGACCAGCGTCATATCAGGACTATCACCCTGATGGCCAATCAGTTGCTTAAACAGATGCTGATCGCTAAAAATAGCAGAAAATAGCTGCCTATAATCCGCATTATTCTTTGAGTTCTCTCCTGAGCCAATGAGCTGATCGTCCACTTTTATAGAGCCTGTGGTCGGTGTAAAAATGCCTGTGATAATTTTGGCCAAAGTGGATTTTCCGCTACCATTGGCACCGATTAAAAACACTACCTCACCACGGTTCAAAGTGAGGTTGACCGATTCTAATATATTCGTATTCTGCGTTTCAGTTTTGATACTGTCATAGCGATAGCCGACGTTGGTTAGCGACAGGGACTGCCAGTCTTTTGTCACGTGATCAGTCATAAATTCTGCCTGGTAATCAGCCAGTTTAAAAGACTGTATTTTGTCTAGCGCCACCTGCGCCGTTTGCAAGGTCGGATAAGCACCAACGGCGTGAAGAATAGGGGATTGCATGAACAAAATCGTTAAGGAAAATGTAGTTGCAACACTCATCGGTAGATTTAAATAGTTCGCTACCGCAAACACCACACCAATCGAAGCAAACATCATGATATTAGACCAGTTCACAGCAGATAAGTGGTAGGTATCAGATTTGATAACAGCCTTTTTGTATGCATTTGCATGAGACAGAAAGTCATCGTTATAGAGCTTTTTGGCGCGGTGCTGATTGAGTGACAGCTCCTTACGTCCATCTATAACGGATTGATAATCTTGATACAAAAGATCATTAATTGCTCGTAGTTCAACTAAGTGAATATAGACATGTTTGACTAAAATAGTACTTATCCAAATGGTCATCACAATCCAAAACATGATGATAAACAATAACGGCAGCGACAACCAACCTAGATATAGCGCTACACCCACAGACAAAATAATGCCTTGTACCAATTCAGGCATACGTACAAAGGCAACGGTAATAGATTGTATGTCTGAAGATAAGCTGGCAAGCAACCGCGCGCTACCCAAATGATCTATTTGCGGCACATGTGTATCGATAATTTGCTTGACCAGCTTTGTCCTGAGCTCATAGACGAACTTATGTCCCAAGCATGTCAGTGCATACTGTGATAAAAAAGTAGTGATGAGCAGCAGTACGACCAAGGCTGAAAAGTAACCCAAACTGAGCAAGGACAATGTATCAAAGACAGGCTGACTGATAAAAGTGTGGTTGATATAAGCAATGATACCCACACTGACAGCAGCATTAATTAAATTAAGTAAAATAACTTTGAGAAAAGGTAGGCGATAATGCGCCCAAATCATGTGATATAAAGAAATGCTAGTGCGAGAGGGCATAGTGGCTCAGTAATAAGAGAAGAACATAAAAATTTATATGCTATTGATAATCATTAGTATTTGTAATATTGTGGCGTTAATCTATTTATGTGTCAATGTGTTTGTACTGGCAACGGCCTAACTCACCATTATAAAGTAATACGACTTATTAGACTTATAATTAGTTGACACAATCAACCTTATTGTATATAGTTGCTTTTATCAACTATATAGGAGGTGTTGTATGTCTAAATATGCATTAAGCGAAACCTTACATCAATTGATACATACCTATACTAATCTGTTGCTTGAAGGGGTCAAACGTCAAGAGCTAGATTTATCTGTGACGCATATCAGAACATTAAAAGGCGTCTGTCAAAATCCTGAGGTCACCGCAAAATCGATCGCTCAGCGTATGCAACGTGACAAAGCACAAGTCACTCGCGCATTGAACGACCTTTTGGTCGCTGATTTAATCGTTAAAAAAGACAATCCTTTAGATGGTCGTAGCCAGTTGCTACAGCCAACCGCCAAAGGCAAGGCTGTGATGGCAAAGTTAAACGCTGCAGAAGAGTGGACGAGAGAACAGTTAACGCAACACTTAACAGAGGCTGAGCTCAATGCGTTTTTACAAGTGAGTAAGACTATGATTAACAATGTCAAAAATAGCCAAAGCTAAATGACAAAGCGGTTTGAAACAGCCTATATCAAAATGTTAATCGCGCATATTTAAGTTGAGTATTGCTTAAACACGATAAATGAATATTTTTTATTTGAACTAGGGCGTGTCTTCATTTCAGCATGGTGATAAAAATGAGATAAATTGCTGTCAAACAAGAAAAATAGCGCAGATTATATCGGGATATTAACCAGCCATTTGGCGATGCCTTTTCGTTGGCAGATATTACTTGGATTCCACAACTGGTTGTTTTAAATAGAGCAGGCTATCCTTTTTCTCAGTATGCACACTTTGAGCGCTGGAAAAATGCGGTTATGGCTCGCCCTAGTTTTAAGCAAGCGGTGACTGATTGGTTAAAGCAAGGGTAAGCAGCGACGACCGCAGAATGACCATAAAGTAAAAATGATAGCAAAATAAAGTGATGATGATAAAAAACGGTTTAATCCCATAAAATATTGAATACAAGAGAAGAGTCTTATAACTATGATAAATCAAAAACCCGTAAGAGAAGTCATGACCGTAGCTGATAAGCAAATGCTAACCCCGCATTATATTCGTGTTTGCTTAACAGCACAGCCTGCCACTATCGCTAATATCGCGACTATGACTGTTGGGGTAAATAATAAAGTTGCCATACCGATAGATAAAACCCAAGCGCTTGATTTAGAGGATAAGTCCAGCTTTGTGATGCGTACTTATACCCATCGCGGCGTTGATGTTGAAAAACAACAGATTTGGATTGATTTTGTCGCCCATGGTGATGAAGCGCCAGCTTCAGGCTGGGCCACGCATGCGCAAGTAGGTGATGAACTAGGTGTGATGATGAAGCCCAAAAACAAAGCGCTTTATCCTGAAACAGACCATATTTTATTAGTGGGTGATGCCACGGCTATACCAGTGCTTGGCGCGATATTACAAGACCTGCCTGCTACTACTAGTGGCCACTGTATTATTGAAGTGCATGATGCAGAGGACGAGCAAGATTTGCCAACTGCAGCCAATATCGAAATGACGTGGTTACATAATGCCGATCCTACGCAAGGCAGTCAGTTGGCTGATACGGTTAAATCTATAAAACTACCAAGCGCAAATCAAAGTCGTTTTGCTTACATTGCTAGTGAGTTTGCAACCGTCAAAGCCATTCGTCAGTATTTGAAAGGTGAGCAGAAGTGGTCGAAAGACGAGCTATATGCTTTTTCTTATTGGAAGGCAGGCGTGGCTGAAGATCAGTCTGCCAGTGATCGGCGTGCAGAAAAAGATGCAGAATAAGGTGTATTAAGCATTGTACTTTAAATGATGACACACCTTAACTCTATTCACTAAAAACTACTCACTAAAAATGATCACATTATTAATATCAAGTCCAACTCGGTATGAATTAATTTTAGTATTAGCATCGTCCAAGCATTGTCCAGTAGCAAGATTAAAGCGCTGCTTATAAATAGGTGAGGCAACGTACAGTACATCTTCGGTCGTACCAGTGTCACTTGCAATGCTAGTGCCACCAATTAACCCACGCGATAGTACGTTGGCCTGACTAAAAGGATCGTAATTATCAAGGGCAAACAAATCATTTTGGGTGGTACGAAAAACAGCAATTTGCTTGCCATCAACTAGTGCACAAACACCGGTGTCAGGTATGATATCGTCAAGAGTACAAATGGTATGTTGGTTCATGAGGCGTTATCCTTAAGTATGTACCGCTACAATTAATGAGTGCATAAGCAAACGAATGCGTTAAGTTGAATGATACTTTGCGAAGAGTCATGCATCACAAAGTATCAGCAGCATCAGATGAGAAACTAAGCCAACTCAACCAACTTAATAGTGGTTTTTTCAGCATCAGTGGCTGGACGTATTTGCTCTCGTTCTTGTACAAACACCACGTTATCATCGCCTTTTTCACTGTTCACGAAATGGCGGAAGCGTTTGAGCTTTTCGGTATTGCTGATGGTTGCTGCCCACTCGCATACGTAATTGTCTATCAATAGCTGCATTTGTGCTTCGAGTTCATCGGCAATACCTAAGCTGTCGTCAATGATAACGGATTGTAAATATTCAAGCCCGCCCTCTAAGCTTTCACGCCATTTGGAAGTACGCTGAAGTTTGTCGGCTGTTTTGATATAAAACATGATGATGCGGTCGATATATTTAACCATGGTTTCGGTATCGAGATCGGTGGCAAACAGTTCAGCATGGCGCGGGGTGATACCACCATTACCGCAGACAAATAGATTCCAGCCGTTTTCTGTTGCAATCATGCCAAAGTCTTTACTTTGTGCTTCGGCGCATTCGCGCATACAGCCAGACACGCCCATTTTGATTTTGTGCGGTGAGCGTACACCTTTGTAACGATCTTCCAGTCTTAGCGCGAGACCAATGCTGTCATCGACGCCATAGCGGCACCAGTTATTGCCAATACAAGATTTGACAGTACGTAATGACTTACCATAGGCGTGACCTGTTTCAAATCCTGCTTCAACCAACTGGCTCCAAATATCTGGTAGTTGTTCCATACGTGCACCAAACAAATCAACCCGTTGCCCACCGGTAATTTTGGTATATAAATTAAACTCTTTTGCCACTTGTCCAAGCACAATGAGCTTGTCTGCGGTAATCTCACCGCCAGGTACTCTTGGAACCACCGAATAAGTACCATCTTTTTGAATATTACCTAAATAGTAGTCATTGCTATCTTGCAATGGGGTCAGCTCTGATTTCAGTATATGATCGTTCCAGCATGAGGCTAAAATAGAGGCAACGGTTGGTTTGCAAGTCTCACAACCATGGCCGCTACCATGTGAGGTCAGTAGTTCATCAAAAGTTCTGATGCCATGTACGCGAACCAAGTTATACAAGTCTTGGCGCGAGTAGGCAAAGTGTTCGCATAAATTATTGTTCACCTCAAACCCAAGAGCGGTCAGCTGATAGCTAACGGTATCTTTTACCATCGGTGCACAGCCACCACAGCCCGTACCTGCACTGGTGGCAGCTTTTACATCAGCAATGGAGTAAGCACCGTTTTCAACTGCTGAACAAATGGTGCCTTTGGTCACGTTATAACAAGAGCAAATAGTCGCGGTGTCTGGTAAGTTCTCAATGCCCATGACGGGTTTTTCGACATTGGGTAATATCAGGCTTTCAGGATGAGCGGGTAGGTCAATATCATTTAAATATAGCTGCAATAAATTATTATAATCTTCGGTATCACCGACCAATACAGCGCCAAGCAAGTGTTTGTTGTCTGCTGTGGTCACCAATTTTTTATAAATACCTTCGGCTGGGTTTTGATACAAGTAGCTTAAACTGTCATCAGTTTTGCCATGCGCGTCACCAATGCTGCCAACATCGACACCCATTAGCTTCAGTTTGGTACTCATATCAGCACCAGTAAATATTTGCGCTTCTTGACCGGCAATTTGTGCCGCGCAGATACTGGCCATACTATAGCCAGGTGCGACCAAACCAAAGACTTTGTTATCCCATACTGCGCACTCACCAATAGCGTATACATGGTTGGCGTTGGTACGGCACTGGCCATCGATCAAAATACCACCACGGCCACCCATCTCAATCCCGCATTCTGGATTGTTTTTGATGATACTGTCTTGTGGCCTGATACCGGCACTAAACACGATCATATCGGTGTCTAAAATAGTGTCGTCTGTAAACTGCATGGTTAAGCAGTGAGCGTCGGTACTGGTATCATTTGGATCAAATGAAGAGTTGGTTATAATTTCTTTGGTATTCTTGCCCGTTAATACAGTGACGCCCAATGCCTCAATTTTGCGCTTTAAAATATCGCCACCAGCCGCATCAAGCTGAACGCCCATCAATTGCGGCGCGAACTCAACCACATAGGTATCCAGGCCTAGTGTGACCAGTGCTTTTGCAGCTTCGAGCCCTAGTAAGCCGCCGCCAACCACCACGCCCTTTTTGACAGCGGGTAATTCGGCAATGGCCAAAATCTCATCCAAATCTGCAATGGTTCGGTACACGTGGCAGTGGGCATGCTCACGGCCGGGAATAGGTGGTACAAATGGGTATGAGCCAGTGGCCAGCACCAGCTCACTATAATCAATTTGCTCACCTGATTCTGTTGTGATGCATTGATTGGCTGCATCAATATTGATGATACGTTGGTTTAGATGTAAGTTAATTTTTGACAGCTCATAGGCACTCAAATCCACCAAATTTAGCTTACTGGCATCTTTGTGTTCAAAATAGCTCGATAGGTATACACGATCATAAGCAGGGCGATCTTCTTCAGCAAAAACATGAATATCAAATTGTTGATGTAGTCCTTGTTCGATGGCTCTCTCAATAAAATGATGACCAACCATACCGTTGCCAATCACTACCAAATTGCCTCTTTCTGCTGTGCTCGCTGTCGTGCTATTCATACGCCTATCCTTAGTAATGGTTTGCTTCCAATATGGCCGCTGCCTATATAAGCCTTATTCCATAAACGGCTAATTTTGTCATCAATGGCTGATGCTAAGCGATTGATGACTACTAATGTACAACATTCAATAATCATGCCAGTGCGAGGGCTGTGAAAGCATCTTATTACCATAAGGTGATGCCCGAAGGGACTGCTACGGCATAGCCTGCTTATGTCTGGATGTTTTTGAAAATCTAGTAATGTGATTGTTTTGGGTAATAAAATTATGATGAATAATAATTACTTAGCACATTACATCTATGGTGCATGCACCAAAATAGATGAGCGTTTGCCCCAAATTGGTTGTTATTAATGTTGTTGAGACAGGTGAGGCGTACGGTTTGGCAGTACTGTTTTCATGACTAATAAAAAAATAATTTATACCTAGATAATTATCGTATGGCTACTGTAAATATGACCTAAAGAGTTTTTGTAGTATCAAATAAAAGATTGTTTTTATACTGATTTTTAATGTTTATAAAACCAACTGGCACAAGCATTGCATTGCTCTACATTGTGTTGACTCCCATTCTTTTTGAATATTTCTCAGCTTAAGTAACTGTTTTTGGCGCATTTAAAGGCTAATACTCAGATTGAAAACACGAAAAATACTTAGTTTTATTGCTTAATTCTAATAATTAATTTGAGTACCTGTTTTTGATGGTTCGTTTGAATACTTAGCATTTTAAATACTTAGCATGTTGTCATTAACCAAAAGTTAATCATTTGAGGAAGTCGCCTATGTCATCATCAACCCCCGTTGCACCCAGCAGCGATAAACTAAATGTCTTATCATTTACGGGCAAAAATAAAATCCTACATTTAGGTTGGATGGCATTTTTCCTTACTTTTTTTGTTTGGTTTAATCATGCGCCTTTTCTATCAGCGATTGGTGAAACACTTAATCTGACTAAAGATCAAGTCAAAACTTTGCTTATATTGAACGTTGCCTTGACCATTCCTGCTCGCGTTATTATTGGTATGTTGACCGATCGTTTTGGTCCGCGCATTGTTTATGCCGCGATTTTGTCCATTGGTGCGATTCCCTGTTTTACCTTTGCATTCGCGCAAGATTACAACACCTTGGCACTATCGCGTTTTTTGCTAGGTTTTGTCGGTGCAGGTTTTGTGGTTGGTATTCGTTTGATGAGTGATTGGTTTCCGACCAATGAGCTAGGTTGTAGTGGTCAACTAATTTAGGACACCTGATAAGAGGTTTTTGTTAAAGTAGCGT
>NZ_RRYV01000113.1 GCF_014861395.1 Psychrobacter sp. FME13
TGCTTTGGCTGTCACCCTCCTTTTATCTCCTCAGCATACTTTCTGATACACCACCAAATTTTCAATAAATTACGATAAGTAAAGTCGTTGTATCAATAGCAATGCCAGCTAAAATTAAACTTTAGCCAGCATTAGAATAAACAGCTCACTAAGCAAAACAGACTTGCCCCAGTACCACATTTTTACTTGCGCCAGTAACCGCAGGCAGGTTACCCGTTTCTCCCATTAAAGTTTGCTGAGCTAGCCATGCAAAAGCAACGGCTTCTACCCATGTAGGATCTAGGCCTAACTCGGCAGTCGTCGTCACCTTACATTGTGGTAAGTGAGCTTGCAACCGCGTCAACAAATAGGCATTGAGCGCGCCGCCACCGCAAATATATACAGCACTATCACGTTGTTCTACAAAAGGTTTGATTTGCATACTAGCAGTAATGGCGGTCAATTCAGTGAGCGTTGCTTGTATATCGGTGGCTGAGCAGCTTGTGCCAGTATCTTTTGACTCAAATGTACTCAGCTCATCTTGTAGCCATGCCAAATTAAAATCTTCACGCCCCGTACTTTTGGGATAAGGTTTTATAAAAAATGGATGTTCCAACAGTTGGTTAAGTAATGGCTCAATCACTTGTCCCGACTGCGCCCATGCACCATCTGCATCATAATCTTTACCAGTATGTAGTAATGACCATGCATCCAATAATAAATTGGCTGGCCCAGTATCGTAGCCAATAACTTGATCTTTTCCATTGGCAGGCAAAACGGTAATATTGGCAATACCGCCCAAGTTCAATAACACGCGTGTACTGTCATGCGTGACAAACAGTGCTTGATGAAATGCTGGTACCAATGGCGCACCTTGACCACCAACGGCCATATCACGACGACGAAAATCACTAACCACACTGATACCTGTACGCTCAGCGATGATATTGGCATCGACTAATTGCAATGTGAATCCCATCTGCGGACGATGGCGCACGGTCTGACCATGACAGCCAATGGCCAGTACGGCATCGGCATCTATATTTGATTGTTTTAGTAGCGTATTGACCACATCACTGGCAAACTCAGCATACTGTTTGCTTGCCCAACCAAACCAGTCCAGCTCGCTATTGGGCTCATCGTCAGTTGGCGTTAACTGACTCACACCTTTGGGCTGGCACAAAGCCAACAGAACCTCACGTAGGCGCTGCGGAAAATCCTGACTGTAGCTCGCTACCAGTTGCATGGGTGTCGTTGTATCATCATAAAAGCGGCATAGTACAGCATCCATGCCGTCCAAGCTGGTTCCTGACATCATACCAATATACAGACCATCGTCAAAACTTTCAAAAAGGGTCTGCTCAAGCGTATCGGACAGTGATAAAAAGTCTGATTCTATATCGGACCCCAACTCAGTCTGTCTGTCAGCGACAGCACTAAAATCAGAAGTATCTTTTCTCTCATCTGCAGGCAGCAGCTTAGTCATGGCAATTTACCTTAAAAAACGCTAATATATCTGCCAAATTCTAACATCTTTTGACAGCGACGAGATTCTAAATCATTCAAACGCTGTAACCCTTTAATAAAGACAATATAGAGACTCTCATGACTGAGCATACATACACCCTAGAAGAACAACTTGCCTTAATTCAACGCGGTACACAGGAAATCCTATCTGAAGAGGATTTGGTTAAGAAGTTGAAACTGAACCGCCCATTGCGCATCAAGGCAGGCTTTGACCCTACGGCACCTGATTTGCACTTAGGTCATACTGTGTTGATCAATAAGCTTAAGCATTTTCAAGACTTGGGTCATGAGATTTATTTCTTAATCGGTGATTATACGGCCAAAATTGGCGACCCTTCTGGCAAAAACAGCACACGTCCGCCATTGACCGATGAGCAAATCAAAGTTAATGCGCAGACTTATGCTGAACAGGTTTTTAAAATTTTGGATAAAGAAAAAACCAAGATTGTCTTTAACTCCGAATGGTTCAAGGATATGTCAGCGGGTGACATGATTCAGCTTTCTAGCCAATTGACCGTCTCACGTATGCTTGAGCGCGATGATTTCTCTAAACGCTATGCAGCACAAACGCCGATTGCCATACATGAGTTTTTGTATCCGCTGGTGCAAGGTTATGATTCTATCGCCCTAAAAGCGGATGTTGAGCTGGGTGGTACTGATCAAACCTTCAATATTTTGATGGGTCGCACGCTACAAGGCCGCTACGGTCAAGAGCCGCAAGTATGCATCACGGTACCAATCTTAGAAGGGTTGGATGGTGTCAACAAGATGTCTAAATCATTGGGCAACTATGTTGGTATTTATGATGCACCAGGTACTATGTACCAAAAACTGTTATCAATGCCGGATACTTTGATTCGCCGTTACTTTGAGTTTTTAAGCTTTAAGCCAATGGAAGAAATTGAAGGCTTAATGAATGAAATGGAAGGCGGTCGCAATCCACAAGAAATCAAACGTATCTTAGCCGAAGAGTTAATCGAGCGCTTCCATGACGCTGATGCCGCTGCCAATGCCCACAAATCTGCCGGTAACGTCTTAGCAGATGGCGAGCTACCAGTTGACTTGCCAGAAATTACCTTAGATTTAGAAGGACAGGATGCGTTATTTATCACGCAAATTCTAAACCAAGCGGGACTGACCAAAAACAACTCAGCAGCCAAAGACATGGTAAAACGTGGCGCAGTCAAAGTAGATGGCGAAGTCGTTGATGGTGGCTTTAGCTTAACCTCAGGTCAGACGGTCGTGATTCAGGCTGGCAAAAAGGCTTATGCAAAAGTGACGGTGGGTTAAATTAAAATAACACATTTACAAACTTGAGCTATAAATAAAGATATAATATTAATTATATTTTTACTTTTATTTGATTAGGAACTATAGACATATATGGCAAGTCGTCAGCTAGTGACACATTCTCCTAAAGCTTTAACTCATTATCGAAAACAGATGTCGCTATCTGTAGATTTGCTTGCCAAAAAATCGAATACTAATTTGAAGAAAGTTCTCATAGGTGAAACAGAATCCGAAGTTTTCACTGTGAAACAATTAGAGAGTATTGCCAAAATACTGATTGTACCTACCCATTATCTCACAATGGATAAGCTCTATAGTAAAAATATTCCAAAGTATATTGATCATAGAAACTACTCAGATAAAAACTCAGATGATGAGGATTTATATGAGCTAAATAAGCTAATCAGTGAAGTTTATAAAGATAGAGAGAATCTATTACATGTATACGATGCTATCGAAGAAAATCTTGGAGACTTCCAGTTAAGCTTATTAGGGAATGATGCACAGGAAGATGCTCAACGTATTCGAGATTTCCTAGATGTGGATAACGCTCGTCTGACTGTTGAGGGGAGCGACTACTATAAATCATGGCGCTTATTATTAGAGAAAAAAGATATTTTAGTTCTAGAGAAATCTAGACTTAGTATCGGTTCAGAAGGTTTATCTCTTTACTATGACGTATTACCTATTATAGTTATTATTACATCTGGTCAGACTCCATCGAGAAAGCTCTTTACTTTAATTCATGAACTAGTACATTTAGGTCTAAGACAAAGTGCTTTAGATGGTCATATCTTAGAAGCTGATAATAGTACTGAAAGTTATTGTAATGAAGTAGCAGGCCATGTATTAGTTCCTACTTCAGTTATAAATAAAATTTACGATGAAAAAAAGCAATTAACTGAGAATATTGCGTACATTCGAAAAGCTATTAAAGTCAGTTATGATGCTATCGCTATACAGTTAAAGCAAATAGGAAAAATCTCACAGAACGAATTAAATACATATTTTGCTAATAAGCAGAAAGAAATGGATGAAAAGGATAGTGGTTTTAGAGTCAGTTATAAAAAACACACTACCTATAATCATTTTGGTAAGATTTATATTCAGCAAGTGTTTTCAGCCGTTTGGGAGGATGCACTGAGTTTAGGTAGTGCTATGAGAATTCTAGGTATTGAAAAAATGAGTGATCTAGACCATCTAGAGAAGAAGGCTTTTACATAATGACATTAATGTGTTGTGTGGATACTAATGCGTTACTAGATATATGCTATCGTTATTACCCTAATGATTCTTTTACAAGTTTATGGGATGGACTAGAATCTGCTGTTATGGCAGGGCAAATACGTTTTATTCAATCCGAGCATATTAATAAGGAAGTTGAAGGGAAGCTTACTCAGTTCGGTTATCCTAGAAACAATTACGATGATTTCATAAGACGTCTTAAAGTAGATGTAATAAGAAACAGTGATTATGCTCAAGATCTAATTAGCTTAAAAGGAGATTTGGCTAGCAATGTGCCTTTCATCACTAAAAAGCGAGAAACGTTCCTAGATAATTTAGATGAAGACTTATCAAACATCTCAGTAGCATCCATCAAGAATGCGAAAGTTATTACTAGTGAACAGGGCTTTAATAAAGATATTACTAATCCAGTTTTAAGCAAACAGACTCAATTAAAAATTCCTGATGTCTGTCGTTATAAAAATATTCCTTGTAGCAATTGGTTAGACGTCTTCACTCACTTAGGTATGAGGTTTTAAGCTATCATAATATCCCAAGGCATTTACCGCCACTACAAAGGCAGTCTCTATCAAGTATTGCATACGGCGCAGCATTCAGAAACCGAAGAATCGCTTGTGGTTTATCGTTGCCTATACGGTGAATATGGCGTGTGGGTTCGTCCCTTAACGATGTTTACTGAAACAGTTATGGTAGATGGCAAGCAAATACCACGGTTTGAATTGATTAAAGACTTAAACGATTAGTTTCAGTTTTCTGCGAACATATCTCACCGCTGACTTAACAAAAAAGCGACTTTGAAAGTCGCTTTTTTCTATCTATTCACACCAATGTTTTAAAGTTCAACTACTCAAAAACTGCCTTAACACCTTATAAAACCCGATGGGCGCATCCATTGGTACGGCATGTCCTGATTTTGGTAAAACAATACTATGTGCATTGGGCAGCATGGTAACCAAACGTTGTTGCCACTCTGCGCCATATAACTGCGAACGCCCGCCGATCAGTAGCGTGGTCGGAATATTTACCCTTGGCAATACGGCTCGGTAATCGTAGGGCAGCTCAACATAAGCAGACAGGCAGCGCAGTTTGTGCTGCCACGTGGCGTGTTTCATCAGAGCGATTTTATGTGGTGCGCGATAACTCAAAGTTTTTGTCAATATCTGTGAAGGCTTGGTACCGACAGAAAGCAGCGAAAACGAGCGTTCCACTGTCAATAAATTTTCTTTTAATTGATAAGGTAGATGCCGAAAACTATCAACTTGCTCCACCTGCATATAAGGTGCTGCATGAGTGATCAAACGTGTGAACTGCGCAAATAACTCGGTTTGCCGCGTGCCAAATACGCCGCCACCTTGCCAATCAGGCTGATTGTGAATAATCGGTGCTTGGTCAATATTCAAATAGCGGCTCACGTATTGAGTACCAAAGCGCTGAAAATACGCCCACATGACCAACGCGCCCATGGAGATTCCAGCCACATGAAATGCCTCAACCCCAGTTTCTTCACGCATATACTCAAATACTTGCTGAGTATCCTCTGCATATTGCTCAATAAAATCAAACGTTGGCAACATTAGATTACTGGCCAACCCAAACCCTCGAAAGTGCGGCAGATAAAATTGGTAATGCTGAGTCAACGGTAGGATGAACGGCAAAAACTGCCGCGCATCCATCCCAAAAGCGTGTAGCAGCAAGACAGGTTTACCTTTACCAATGATAGAAACGGGCAACGGTGTACCATCAGTCGCCGTGACATGAGTGGTTTGTAATTGATACTGCTCAGGCGTTTTAAATGTCGTTTTGAACATATGGGATATCATTGGCTTATATTGGCTATGTATGACGTGGCACAGCGCTATAGTTAAGTTCACATAGTTTCGATACAAAGAAACCGAGTACAAGCCATACATGAGTATGGCTAGCAAGGGTGACGATGTAGCGAATTTACATGAGTTGGACTATATTACTGCCACAGTTTGGCATAATTGGCGTCACTGATATTAGCGATATCTAATGTTGCTAGCATCTCGCGTAGGGTAGTCCAGCGCTCGGCATTTGGTTTGATAGGTGCTATCAAGCGTTTTAGCGTATCATTGATAATGTCATCCATTAATGCTGATGGCGCCTCGCCCGTATAACCATAATAAATCTCGCGTGCCTGTTGAGGATTGTCGATACATAGCTGTGCCATTTCTGTACTAACCGCGACGAACTGTGTCAATGCGTCCGACTTTTCTTGCCAGATACTATGTGTGGTCATCAGCTCCAATGCCGAAAAATTAGGATACGGTGATAGATGCTGATCGATAAAGGTATACTCAAGCCCAACATAATTGGCTTCAATGCCTTCAAAATTATAAAAGCATAACCATGCACCATCAAATTCACCTGCGGCATCGCCTTCTTGTAAGTTTTGTAGATGTTGAAAATCGGTTTCAACAAAATCCACATTATCAATATCTAGCACAAAACCATTTTTCTTGGCATAGCGGCTTAAAATCTCAAAGCCAATTTTATTGGTAATAGGGTTTGATGCGGGCGTTGTGATACGAATCGGTTGGTTATTGTGCAATTTATCAAGGCTGCTTTGCTTAATAAGCACGCCGCCATCAGTCACAAAAAAACAGCCCAATGCTTTTAAGTCTTCAAAATAATGCTCAAATAAATGAATCGGCTCGTTCACGTGCAAATCAATATTGCCTGCTTCTAGCTCTGCAAACCCATCATAATGTTCTGTAGGCTCTATCATATTAATATCAAGCCCCGCCTTAGAATAAGCACCAGTATGAATACCGGCAATAAAAGGCAGATGGTCTGGATTTAAAAACCATTCTAGCGTCAACGTTAGCGGTGCATTAGCCATTAAAGTGTCCTTATAATTATTAATAAATAACAGTATGAGTGATTGCGAAGTCTCATTTATTGATCATCGATAGATAAATAAATGCGTCCACAAATAAGAAAGTTGACCATATCACAAAACAGCGGTAAAAATGACCAAAAAATAGGCCGTCACACAGTATCAAAATAAGATACTGTGTGACGGCCTGATAGTAATGATGTTAACGCTTAATACTGACTAACTGTCGTCTTTTGCAATCGTCAGTCCATTATACGTTTGCGCAACAGGCATCACTTCTAAGCGGTTGACGTTGATATGTGCAGGCGACTCGATAAGCCATATTAAAATATCACCAATATCATCGCCAGTCATATTTTTGAACCCGTTATAAACCTGTGCAGCTTTAGCATCATCACCGTGGTAGCGTACGTTCGAAAACTCAGTACCACCGACATTACCCGGCTCAAGATTGGTAACACGGACTTGGGTTCCCAATAAATCAGCACGCAAGTTTAAGCTAAACTGCTTCACAAAAGCCTTAGTCGCGCCATATACATTGCCACCAAAATAAGGCCAGCTACCAGCAATCGAACCAACATTGATAATATAACCGCTATCGCGGGCAACCATCGCTGGCAATACCGCATGGGTTAATGCCATCAGGCCTTTGATGTTGGTGTCAGTCATGCGCATCCAATCTTCTAACTTAGCGTTTTGAGCAGGCTCAGTACCCAGTGCCAAACCAGCATTATTTACCAACACATCAATTTGACGAAACTTTTCAGGCAAGTCAGCGATAATTTGAGGGATAGTGTCGGTATCGCTCACATCCATAACGACTGGCAAAAAAGCCTCACCTAAAGTCTCTGCCAAAGCATTGAGTTTATCAAGGCGTCTAGCACAGCCAATCACTTGGTGACCGTTTGCCACCAAACGTTCAGCCAGTGCCTTACCAAAACCCGCGCTTGCGCCTGTAATTAATACGTTCATCATCCATCCTTATCATTGAGGTTGTATGCTTCTGTCATAATGTTTATGAGCACTATTTAAGTTAGTGCGCCTTAAGTTAGTGTATCTTAAATAGTGTATCTAGAGCCTATCATTCAGGTTAGAGATATGCTCTAGATAATTACTTATTTATTTGATAACTGTTTACCAAAAATCTTATCACCAGCATCACCCAGACCTGGGATGATATAACCATGCTCATCCAAATGGCTGTCTAGCGCAGCGGTATAGATTGTCACGTCAGGATGCGCCTCATTGACCAAGCGCACACCCTCAGGTGCGGCCACTAATACGAGTGCTTTGATATTGGTGCAGCCATTTTTCTTTAGCATCTCGATGGTCGCAACCATTGAGCCGCCCGTGGCTAGCATTGGGTCAATGATGAGCGCAGGGCGTTTGTCCATGTGGCTGACGAATTTTTCAAAGAAAGGCACTGGCTGTAGCGTTTCTTCATCACGCTGTAAACCCACAACAGAAATCTTAGCAGTAGGGATGAGATCGAGCACCCCATCAAGCATGCCAATACCTGCACGCAAAATCGGTACAATAGTCGCCGTTTTACCGATGATTTGCTCACCAGTAATTTCACCACACCAACCTTGCATTGGGAAAGTCTCGATTTCAAAGTCACGGCTGGCTTCATACGCCATCAATCGGGCAAGCTCTTTGGTTAACGTACGAAACTTATAAGTACTACAGTCTTTTTCACGCATTAAGCTAAGTTTATGACGGACTAGTGGATGGTCGATTACTGTAATTTGTAAATCGTTATTTAAGTCGCTCATGAGTACTCTCTTGATTTTGGGCTGATGCTTACGCAATTGCTGCGGTTGCTATTAATATAAAGGATACAAACACCTACCGCTCTCAAACTGCATCGCTAGCATATAAATAGTAAAGTAAGGCTCTGCACAGTAAAGCCAATTAGTTGCTTACATTACTGTGCAGCAGTGTTCACTTAGCGCAATGACAATATTTGCGTTCACAGCTGCCGTCAAAGCCTAACTATTTAGGCTTAGTAAGCTAACTAAACCAGTTAAATATAACTATATAGTATGATTCTAAATGAGGTAGTGTTTAGGCTTGCTATGATACCAAAAAAACCACTTTTCTGATGAAGAATCTTATGACTACGCGCTCATCTCATACGAATGATAATCCTGATACCAACTCGATATTGCCTGAAACGAGAGCAGCAGAAATAGAAACGCATCCGTTTCCACCTGTCTTACCGCCCAATGCGACGGTTATGATGATGGGCACATTTCCACCGACCAGTGAAAAATGGGCAATGCGCTTCCATTATCCAAACTTTTATAACGATATGTGGCGCATCTATGGGCGCGTGTTTTTTGATGATGCAGATTATTTTCGAGTAGGGGATGAGAAGCGTTTTGACCCAGAGCGTATTCGCGCCTTCATGTTTGAGCGCGGGATCGCGTCTTGTCCAACTGTTAAGCAAGCCATTCGCGAAACAGGCAATGCTTCGGATAAAAACTTAACGGTGGTGACGCCAGTCGATCTAGATAATATTTTGACGCAAGTGCCAAAGGTGGAGACACTGTTCACAACAGGCGGTAAAGCGACTGAAGTACTGCTGAATTTGTTGAATAATCCACCGGCCAAATCTAAATATCCAAAGACCAATCAGAGTATGGACTATCCTTACGAGTGGCAGAGTGCAGATCATCAAAAAACTGACGTGAATAATCTAACTTTATATCGATTACCATCCACTTCACGGGCCTACCCTTTATCCTTAGATAAAAAAGTCGCTGCTTACAAGGACTTCTTTAAAAAGATAGGTAAGCTCTAATAATAATCGTTTATAAGAATTAAGACTTTAAGCGGGCTAACCCATTGAAAGTATTAGCCTATTAAAAGTGGCATAAAACTAAATAAAAAACCTTTAAATAAAGTATTGACACTGTGTATAAAGCGTCTATAATACGCACCTCATTAGGGAGAACTGGCGTTAAGTGGGGTATTAATTACCTAATTAGAACCCAGTTAACTCAATGAAACGAGA
>NZ_RRYV01000114.1 GCF_014861395.1 Psychrobacter sp. FME13
CGGCCTTATCAGAGAGTACTTGCCTAAGGGTTGTGACTTTAGACAAGTCTCTGATGATGAGATGCAGGACATTGAGAACAAATTAAACAACAGACCAAGAAAACGATTAGGGTTTAAGACGCCTATGCAGGCGTTCTATAATATTAATTAGCGTTGCACTTGGTGTGTTAATCTAAGATTTTAAAAACAGCTATCTAAAACTATAAGCAATTGCTAGAGGTTTGAGTAGCGAGGAAAACATGCGCAAGCACTACATATCGTAGGCTCAGCAAGTTTGACGAAGCTAATCAAGCATCTAGGTTTGCGACTAGCGCAACCAAGCACGAGCGTTACGGAACATACGCATCCACGCGCCGTCCTCATCCCATTCTTCTGGTTTCCAGCTGTGGTTATACGCTTTTAGGTTACGCTCAGGATGTGGCATCATGATCGTGACGCGACCGTCGGTACTACATAGGCCTGTGACACCGCCAAGCGAGCCGTTTGGATTGAGCGGATAGGTTTCAGTTGGATGACCTTGGCTATCGACATAACGCATCGCAAGCTGACCGTGTTTTGCCATACCGTCGATTTCGGTGTTGTCCAGCGTAGCATAGCCTTCACCATGCGCCACAGCGATTGGCAAGATACTGTCTTGCATACCTTTGAACAGGATAGACTTGGTACGCTCAACTTTTACGTTAACGGTACGCGCTTCAAAACGAGCGGATTTGTTCGCGACGAAGCGTGGGAAGTTTTCTGCACCTGGGATGAGGTCTTTTAACTGCGCCATCATCTGACAACCGTTACAGACACCTAATGAGAAGGTATCAGGACGGGCAAAGAATCGGACAAACTGCATGCGTAGCTCGTCATGGAACAAGATAGAGTTCGCCCAGCCAGAGCCTGCGCCGAGTACATCACCATAACTAAAGCCACCACAAGCGACCAGACCGTCGAAGTCACGTAGATTGATACGGCCACTGAGTAGATCACTCATGTGTACGTCGACCGCTTCAAAGCCAGCTTGTGTAAAGCCTGCTGCCATCTCTGTCTGACCGTTGACGCCTTGCTCGCGGAGGATTGCGACTCTTGGTTTGCTGTTATCAGAATCAGCACGGCTGTTTACATACGGCTCTTCCACCTTTTGATTGAGATCAAAGTTTGGCGCAGCGATTAGGCCTTTATGGCTCGCATCAGCGATTAAGTCATACTCTTGCTGTACGCACGCTGGATTATCACGGCGACTTGCGATCTGATAGCTGACCTGCGTCCATGCTTGCTGCAACTCAGTACGGCTAAAGCGTAAGGTTTCATTACCTATTAGCGTTGGCGTTTGGATCAGTAAGCTATCTTCTTCTGAGCTTTGACCCACAAGGCTCAACATATCAGCAACGTTAAACTCTTCTGCCAATTGCATTAAAGCAGCGACGTTTTCTGGCAATACTTGGATGACTGCGCCCAGCTCTTCACTGAACAGCTGACCGAGTAAGTTGTCATCAGTCAGTGACAGCTTGATACCTTGACGGCTAGTGAACTGCATCTCAGCGATGGTCGCGAGTAAACCACCATCACCGATATCGTGATACGCGCTGATGACGCCTTGCTCGTTACCTGCCTGTACAAAATTAAAGAAATCAATCAAGTCGCTTGGCTGCGCTAAGTCTGGGCAGTCATTACCCAACTGGCTAAGCGTCTGCGCTAGGATTGAACCACCTAGGCGTAACTTACCTTTAGATAAATCAATACGGTAGAATGCGCTGTCGCCATTGATTAGCTCAGGCGTTAGAGTTTTTGCCACATCAACCACAGGAGCAAAGGCTGTAATCACAAGGCTCATAGGTGACACGACCGATTTATCCGTCTCGCCTGCTTCATTACTGTCTGTCCAATTGGCACGCATCGATAGCGAGTCTTTACCGACTGGAATCGCGATACCGAGTGCTGGGCACAGCTCTTCGCCGACGGTATATACAGCGTCAAACAATGCTGCGTCTTCCGCGTCATCACCGCATGCTGCCATCCAGTTCGCTGACATGGTGATATCAGACAACTGAGCAATGCGCGCACCAGCGATGTTGGTAATCGCTTCGCCAATGGCCAGTCGTGCTGACGCTTGTGGACTGATTAGGGCAACTGGCGTACGCTCACCGATACTCATCGCTTCACCGCTCATCACCTGACCATCGAGCGCAATCAAGCCTGACGCTGTCACTGCACAATCCGATACTGGCACTTGATAGCGACCAACATACTGGTCACGCACCACCATACCAGTGATAGAACGGTCACCGATACTAATCAAGAATGATTTGCTAGCGACCGTTGGGTGACGCAACACGTCTTTGATAGACTCAGCTAAACTGACTTCACCCAGATCTAATGCAGGCAAGCTGCTGTCATGACGCTCAAAGCTACGCTTCATCTTTGGCGTACCACCGAGCAACACTTGCATCGGCATATCGACAGGCTGATCGCTGAGCAATGTATCGTCAACGACTAGCTGACGTACATCGGTGGCTGCTCCTAAGATGGCATACGGGCAACGCTCACGCGCGCAGATAGCATCGAACTGGGCTTCGCTATCAGGGCGAATCGCGAGGACATAACGCTCTTGCGCCTCGTTTGACCAGATGGCCATTGGTGACATGCCAGCTTCTAACGATGGAACTTTACGCAGATTTAGTACCGCGCCCATCTCATGGTCATTGACCAGCTCTGGCATCGCATTAGAGATACCGCCAGCGCCCACATCATGCAATGACACGATCGGGTTACCGTCTTTACCACTATTACTATCGTCGACACTATGTCCTGCCAGTGCCCAGCAGCGATCCATTACTTCTTGGCAACGACGCTCCATCTCAGCATTGTCACGCTGTACAGAAGCAAAGTCCAAGCCTTCATCAAGTGAACCACTGTCTACAGAAGACGCTGCACCGCCGCCTAGACCAATCTGCATCGCAGGGCCGCCAAGAACGATCAATAAATCACCTTGTTGAATGGCGTTTTTTTCAATGAGGTTGCGTTTGATATTGCCGTAACCACCTGCCAGCATGATTGGCTTATGATAGCCGCGCATCTCGCTGCCGTCTTTTGCCGCTGACGTATCCAGCTGAAAGCTACGGAAATAACCGCATAGGTTAGGACGGCCAAACTCGTTTGAGAAGTTGGCTGAACCAAGTGGCGCTTCGGTCATAATCTCAAGGCTGGTTGCCATACGGTCTGGCGTACCATAAGCCTGAGTACTCAATTGACCCGACTGCTCCCACTTCTCAGCGAGCTCTGGAATATGTAGATGTGATACGTGAAAGCCTGTCAGACCTGCTTTTGGCTTACCGCCACGACCAGTCGCCCCTTCATCACGAATCTCACCACCAGCACCTGTCGCTGCACCTGCATAAGGGGCGATAGCGGTTGGATGGTTATGAGTTTCAACTTTCATTAAGATATCGATGTTTTCTTGATGAAAACCGTAAGGATGAATTGAGTTGGCATCCATTGCATCGGTTGGAATAGGATAAAAACGCATGCCATCAGAGCCAGTCATCACCGCAGCGTTGTCTTTATAAGCAGATAAGATACCTTGTGGATTCGACTGATAAGTATTCTTAATCATCTGAAACAGTGACTTCGGCTGAACGTCACCATCCATTGTCCACTGGGCGTTAAAAATCTTATGACGGCAATGCTCTGAGTTTGCCTGTGCAAACATCATCAGCTCAACGTCAGTTGGGTTACGCTTTAGCTCATTGACATAGGCATTCATCAAATAATCAATGTCTTCACTTGATAACGCAAAACCAAACTCAGTATTGGCAGACTCTAGCGCGGACTGACCTTGTCCGATGACATCGACATGATTTAATGATGTTGGCTGCGCATCATCAAACAATTTGCTCAAATCACTCAAGTCATAAACCAAGCTCTGAGTCATACGGTCAAACAATAATTGCTCAGCAGCAGTTGGTAGCTTATTGTCGGTTGCGCCCACTTCACCATCGATTGTTAGCGTATAAACAACGACACGCTCAACACGGTTAATCTCAATTTCACAGTTATTAAAGATATCAGTCGCTTTACTTGCCCATGGCGAAATCGTACCAAAACGAGGACCTACGATGACTTGTAATTGATTGGCCTGTGGCACTGCAAGGACAGTAGCACTATCAACAGCGAGCAAATCTAATGCTTTTTTGTGCTCATCACCTTCTAGCTCTCGTGATAACACATACACTTGCTGGGTATTGATTTGGCTGACATTAAGCTCGGTTTTTTTCTGAAACTGACTGATAAGTTGCTGCGTCTGAAAATCGGTAAGAAACGGTTGTCCGGCGATGGTCATCATAAAGGCATAATCCGTAAGATCAAGGCATCTCTGCCATGCTAAGTAAATGGTCTGCATATTATAACAAGAAGACCTGTAATAAGCAGTCCTAAACCGAGATAAATTGCCGATACGAAGCATTAAATAGGTATGAGAGATCGAGGGTGAGTAAAATATTTGTTACTTTTCCCATACGCTATTTTCATCGTAGAGACGTTTTGAGCATATCGTTATAATTTTTACCTAATCCTTATAATCCTTACAAACGCTGACATCCTCTTACTGGCAACCTATATAAATGACCTATCGATAATCGTTAATCTAGATATCAGTTGCTAACGCGCTGAACATACAAACTAAAAAAACAACTCTAATCAAAAATAAGCCAATCAATAGCAATTTAGCCGCTAACACAAGCTCAATAACCATAAATCTAAAGAACTATAAATCCGAATGACTATAAATTTAAATAACTATCAAAAAGGAAGTTACTATGAGTAGACAAGACCATATCGATAAAGTACAAGAACTGGTAAAAGACATTAAATTTGCCATGATGACCACTCGTACTCACGAAGGCCACTTACATGCCTGCCCAATGACTACCAGCGAAACCAGTATCGGTGCAAAAGAGATTTGGTTCATCGGTGACAAGACAACCGAAACGGTAAAAGATATCGAAAAAGACCCGCAAGTAAACTTAGCTTATGTCAGCCAAGATTCAAAAAATTATGTCTCAATTAACGGTAAAGCAGAATTGGTCGAAGACCAAGAGAAGTTAGATGAACTGTGGTCACCTGTTTATAATGCATTTTATGAACAAGGCAAAGAAGATCCAAATGTGCAGCTGATCAAAGTCGTCCCACATGGTGCAGAGTACTGGCTAAGTGGAAGCTCAGTTGTCAATATGTTTAAGATGACAACTGCTGCTGTCATGGATGGCAAGAAAGCGACCAACTTGGGTGAAAACAACTCAGTGACGTTGTAAGCCGTCCAAACCATAACAGCAAAAGTAAAAACGCCAGTGGCTTATGCGACTGGCGTTTTTTTGTGTGTTTTATCTATAGTCAAAGGATCCTAAAGTCAAAGAACGCTAAAATCGATACAAGGCAGCCGACTGCAGATTATACAAGTAGTACATCTAAGAAGTTTAACGCGGTAGCGGTTTAGTCGTTCGCTGACTATATTTTCTATTGATAGGCATTACTGTGGTGGTTTTGCATAGCCATTGTCAGCTGGATAAGCCTGTGGCTGCGATGGCTTTGGCTTAGCAGGATCATAAAGTCCATAAATTGCCGTACCGATTACACCTGTATTATTAATAGAGCCAGAGCTAGTATTGGCAGCATAAGCACTCTCTGGCTTGCTAAATATGAACGAGGCAACTGAACTCTGACTCTTACGGAAACCTTCAATGACCAAATCATCATTAGGATTTAATACATATCCGCTATCGTAGCGACTGGCAGCGCTGCCATCGAGGACATTTATCCCATCGACACTAGCAACGATTTCATAAGTGTTGGCGCTGTTATTATGATACACCAAACGGTAGGCCTGACCTGCTTGACCTTGGACATAGTAATTACCAGAATCTCGATAAATTGGTAAAGTATCAGTGTCCGTCTCCATCGAAAAATCAACCTTGCCAGCCATTAGCGACATACTATTGATTGCACGTCCATTATAAGCTTTGTCTGCATAACGAACCTGCATCTGCTCGATCGGCTCACTACTCGTACGGCGCAGATCAACAGTCGTCACTTCAGAGTTGACATCATCACCCCATTTTGTCCCCAAACGTTCGGATTCTGCAGCGTCCTGAGTAGAGATCTCTGCCATAGAGTCCATTTGGACGGATTCTTCTGGCTGAACGGTTGGAGATGGTAGCTCTTGCACGTTTGGGCTTGAAGAACACCCCGTCAATAATGCCAGTACCAATACAGCAGCACCTGACTGTGCCTGATATGATGTCATGCTTAATTCCTTGTTTGTTTGGATAACGTTTCATGCTAATTTAGCAAATTTCTTGTATTTTGTTTACTAATTTTTAGTATATATCAACCATACAAACAATGTCTAAGGCAAATTGACAACATCAGCCGTATTTCAAGCACACCATAAAAAACGCCAGAAGCGAATGCGACTGGCGTTTTTGTTCAAACTCTATAAACCTACTATCAACAATATGGGCTAACCACTTTGCTTGAGATATGGCCAAGCTGCTCTTAGGTATATCATCATCGACCATAATGTCAAAATAACAGCGGCAACCATCAATACATAACCAATGGTTTCAAGTGACTGCCAATTGAGCAATAGCACCGTAATCGCGACCATTTGAAAAGTTGTCTTAAGCTTACCGACATAAGACACTGCCACACTGGTGCTCTTACCCAGCTCGGCCATCCACTCACGCAGCGCAGATACTGCAATTTCGCGCGAGATAATCACGATAGCAGCAATCGCCATTATAATATTGGGATGCCACTGCACTAGAATGATAAGCGCTACCGCTACCATCAATTTGTCAGCGACAGGGTCTAAAAACCGACCAAAAGCTGACATCACATTGAGCTTGCGCGCAAAATATCCATCCAACCAATCAGTCACTGCAGCGATAATAAAAACGCCCGTCAATAATAAATGGCGCAATAAGCTATCGCTAAACTCACTCATACCTACCCGCGCAATTGCATTGTCTGAAATAGCTGGCATGCCAATCCCCATGGACGGCGGCCAGTAGGCGATGGCAACAAATAGCGGAATCATCAAGATCCGTGCGATAGTCAGGTTATTGGGCAAGTTAAAAATACTTTTGGTATTTTGCGTACTTGATGGCTCCTGCGTATGCAAATGCGTATTTTCAGTCATGGCAAACCCAGTTTAATATAGACAAAATAATGGCTGATAGCTTAGCATTTTTCCAGTAGGTCGTCATGCCATCTCTTTGGCTACTCAGTACCAATAATATTGAAATCACTCTATGATATAGCCTTTGTATTAAAGTTTAACGTAATGTCATGTAACTAGAATAGCCAGATACCTATCAATTACGTTATGATAACAGCATAAAACAGTTGTACACTTAGCTTTATAAGCTTGGTAGATACGCCTATTGGATAGACAAATTATTATCTTACTTTCACAGTATATACTCACCTGAAAAATGGTAAAAAAATAGAACCAAGTAAAAAGACCATCTAATGGTAAACCTATAATAACAACAAGTCACAACTACTGCCTAGTAGCTACTGCTACACGATCAGTTTTCCTCAGCCCACAGTTCCTCCTCTGTGGGCTCTTTTTTGTCTATATTTATTCATCAATAAATATCTTGCTCTTTATTTAAATAAGATCAAATACTACAGATTCTTGAAAGCACTTATTCTTGACAGTACCTATTACTCAACGAATATATAAAAAACTCATGCAAAAATTCAAAAACCCACCATAGGCAGGTTTTTGAATGAGGGTTACACACCTAAAAAACAGGTATAACACAAATTTCCGTGTTTAGAGTGCCACATCATTTATCGTCATCGGCAAAACCTTGATTGGAACAGCATACAACCATGCCATGCCAGCGCTACAGTAAAATTTATTGTCAGAATAAGACACGATTCGTGCGGTAAAATCGTTGTCAATCTGATCCGTCATGGCCTCTTCATCGCTGTTATCATCTACTGCACACCATATCTCTTGACAACCACGTTCAAGCATCAAACGAGTCAGTTCACTTCCTATAAGCACTATAGCCACCTCTGGTTTTATACTGTTTAGTATATTAAAACATGCAAATATATCTGTTTATGCTAGGTTTGAATATTATTATTTGTAGCTTAGTTGTTACTTTTAATATACAAAATTTCAGAAATTTTATGATCAAATATATTTGGTATCGCTGTATTTTTTATAGTGAATCGACTAAATTTATCGTTAATTTGATTGAAATCACGTACTATTCTTTCCCGTTTTAAACGGTTCTGAGAATTGTAAAATTAAAAAACCCACAACAGATAAAATAATAGCAATTTCATAACGACCGTAGGCTACTGAAATACCAATAGCGCCTGTATTCCATAGACTAGCTGCCGTCGCAGTACCCTTTGAACCCATTTCGTTCTTAAAAATCGCACCACCACCAATAAACCCCATGCCTGTGATAATCGCATACATGATTCTCGCCTCACCAGCTGATTCATAAATATCCCGACCCACCAACATAAAAGCACAAGAGGCAATCGTCACTAAAGGAAAAGTTCTAAGCCCTGCGCCATTGTCTTTCATTTCACGATTAAGAGCGATAGGTAAAGATAGGACAAAAGCAATGCCCAGCTGAAAGAAGTGGTATTGCATTAATTCAATATCTATCTCAAATCCAAACATCGTTGACTATCCTCCTATCTTTATAATTTTGATGTATAGGGTTGATTGCACAGTAAGTAAATAAACAAGTAAGTCACTTGCGATGGTTAGATTGTTTTACAAATTGTATCAACTGTCTGTTGTGCCATTTGATAACAGCTTTCGATATTACCCTGTCCACACCAGTCACCACTAACAACCCACTGCTTCGGCTCATCTACTAAAATACCAAGACTGTCTTTGTTGATATCGGTATCAATAACCGTGGCAGCATAACGCCAGCGATGACAGTCTATTTGACTGGGCACGCTTTCTTCATTCCAGTTCAACGCTCGCTGTGCGGCTTGCAATAATTGTGCTTGGACGGTCTCGATATCATCATCGACATGCTGCTCTGACCAACGATTGCTAGCATGAATGGTCACACTGGGTAGCAGATCATCATGAGCAGGTTTTTGATGCTCAATAAATATTCTATCGAGAATAGAATCACTCAAATAAGCGACATCCCATTGCTGTTCGCTTAGGCTGCTTAGCCCTTTCGGTAATGCGGCAGTATCATTCCATCCTAACATCAGCGTATAACAAGCTTGCATTTGTGGCTCGGTAATATTGGCTTGCGCACCAAAGCCACTATTTGCCATCAACTCGACTGCCTGACCGTTAGGCGCGGTACAAATCACCCAATCAAAATAACCGAGACTCGCGCCAGTATCGTCAAACAGTTCAGTCTTTTTATCAGCTTTTTCTGCTATAGCGCTGTCATATTGAGCCAATGGTGCGACGCGGGTTTTAAACTTTATGGTAGTGTGCTGCAACTCATCCGCCAACTCACGTCCCCAGCTAGTCATTTTTGGTGTACTGATATAGCGTGATTGTGTGGTATTCCATTGCTCTTTGCTTTGGATATCAAATACCTCAATACTATCGTTTGCTGGTGTTAGGTTGACCACTTGTGCGCACCATGGTCTTAGTAGACCAGTATCTAGCCAAGGTGCGATAAACTGTTGGAAGCTTGCTGTTTTCGCCGCTTAGATTAACACACCAAGTGCAACGCTAATTAATATTATAGAACGCCTGCATAGGCGTCTTAAACCCTAATCGTTTTCTTGGTCTGTTGTTTAATTTGTTCTCAATGTCCTGCATCTCATCATCAGAGACTTGTCTAAAGTCACAACCCTTAGGCAAGTACTCTCTGATAAGGCCG
>NZ_RRYV01000115.1 GCF_014861395.1 Psychrobacter sp. FME13
GTTACAATCCTCGTTAAGGTCTCGACATTATCGTCGGCTTGCGCCTAGTTTGGTGCAATTTTAGCAATCAGCAGCCCTAATATTTGAATGTTCAACAAGCCCTAATAATAAATGAAAAGAAAACCAGAAAAATAGCGTTAGGCTAGGGGCAATAATACCAATCAACTCAAATTCACGAATGGAACGAGTTTTGGAGATACGCGCTAAGAACATACCAACGAATGGTGCAAATGCAATCCACCATGCCCAGTAAAATATAGACCAACTGGTTTGCCAGCTACCAAGTTCAGTATTAGGATCCCAAACAGTAAAGACCATTACGGGTACATGGAGGATATAAGAAAAAATACCTTTGTCCAGCATTTCTAGGGCAAACATAGAAGCGCCAAAAATTAAGAAGAATCCTAGTAGTAAGAATGATAATATCATATTGATATTACTGAGCCATTTTACCCCGCGACCAACGCCTGATAGAGCAGAGGTGATGGCTAGGCATATGACTACAAACAGTGATAACAGCAACGCACCTGTAGTCGGTTCAGTATTCACAGCGTTAGTCACTAACCAGCTGATACGCGATTTGAGGTCGTAAAGACATAAGTAAATTATCAAGTACTCTCATTACTACTCTGTAAGACACCACTATAAAACTGAATTAAGGAGCGATTATGCACATTACTGCTAATTTTGATGCAGGTAATATCGAGGTTATTAACCTAGATGATAAAAAAGACATTCAATTAGCCATTCGTCCAGACATTGGCGGTGAGTTTTTTCAGTGGTTTAACTTTCGTCTGTCTGGTCAGATAGGAGAGCAGTATGTTCTCAATATCATGAATGCAGGAGAGGCATCTTATCTAGAAGGGTGGGAGAGTTATCAAGCAGTCGCTTCGTATGATCGTCAGCAGTGGTTTCGTTTGCCAACCTCTTATAAAGAAGGCAAATTAACCATCATGGCAGAGCTGGAATGCGAAACCATTCAAATTGCTTATTTTGCTCCTTACAGCTATGAGCGTCACCAAGATTTATTGGCAGCAGTACAAACGCACCCATTGGTAATGCTAGAGCATTTAGGCGAAACGCTTGATAAGCGCGAACTGACCTTGGTTAAAATCAGCAATGATGATAGCAATAGTGATGCGAATAAACGCAACATATGGATTACCGCCCGTCAGCATCCAGGTGAGACGATGGCAGAGTGGTTGGTCGAAGGTTTGTTATATGCTTTATTAGACAGCGATAATCCCACGTCTAAGTCGTTATTGGATAAAGCGAACGTTTATATTGTGCCCAATATGAACCCTGACGGCAGCGTGCGTGGACACTTACGTACTAACGCGGTGGGAACCAATTTAAACCGTGAGTGGGAAAGCCCAAGCTTAGAGAAAAGCCCTGAAGTATTTCATGTCATTAATAAAATGAAAGAAACCGGCGTTGATCTGTTTTATGACGTGCATGGCGACGAAGCACTGCCGTATGTATTCCTTGCTGGATCGCAAGGCATTCCAAGCTATAGCGACCGTCTCGCTGGTCTACGTGATAGATTCTCAGAGATATTGAAATTGGCAAGTGCCGACTTTCAGTCTGAAATTGGCTATGAGATTGATGCACCAAGCACGGCCAATATGACGATAGCAACCCACTGGGTGGCTGAGCATTTTGATTGTCTTGCTAATACGTTAGAGATGCCATTCAAAGACAATGATAATCTGCCTGATAAGGAGATGGGCTGGTCACCAGAGCGCTCTGCTAAATTGGGGGAAGCCTCGTTAGTGGCTATGCTTGCCGTGGTAGATGATTTACGTTAGTTTTATTTAAGTAAGAGTGAAGTCCAAAGTTTTTATCAGTGCAATGCCACTACTATGACAACGATAGTGATGGCATTTTTAGGTCTAAAATAACACCGTTAAATCAGACTCCTAACGATAAAAAACCAAACGGCCAATACCAATATTAAAATTGTGCTTATTGACCGTTTACTAGTGCTCAGATTAAAGACGGCCAATACCATAAAAAATGTATTGGCTTATAGTCGATCCACTATAAAACAAATACAGCGATACGGGTTACATTTTGAGCCGCCTCTGTCTGCGTAGGCACAGAAAGCAAGAAAAATGTAACCCGTATTTGTGGTTGTGCCTCTTTTATTTAGGACTGACTATATCATGTTTACGCTTACTTTGATTAATGATTAAGCCTTAGTGAAAATCGCTTCTTCACCCAAGCGTGATTTGGGTATCTCGGCATTAAAATCGTCATGATTGCGGTAACCAAATGATATAACCGCCACCGCAGAATAACCTTTGCTACGCAGGTCAAACTCTTCATCCAGCGCTTGTAAATCAACACCTTCCATGGGTACGGTATCAATTCCTAATAGCGCCGCGCCCAACAGTACCGAGCCCATGTTTAGGTATACCTGTTTGGCCAGCCAATGTGGCTCATCTTTTACATCATATCTATGAATGTCTAAAAACATTTGGCGTGCTTGGTGCATTTGTGTTTTGAATTCTGGCTGCGCATAACGGCCATCTTCATCTTCTTTTGTTAGCACTGCCTGCATGTATTCATCATCGGCGTGGATACGTGTGCAAAATACCACTACGTGTGAGGCATCTACTACTTTAGGGGTATTGAAATGAAAGGCGCCTTGAGTGCTTTTAGCAATACGTGCTTTGCCTGCGTCATCATCTGCAATCACAAAGCTCCATGGCTGAATATTGGTACTTGATGGACTCATTTGTAATAGGTTTTTGATTTGCGCAAAGTCTTCATCAGCAATTTTTTTGCTTGGGTCAAATACTTTGGTGCTGTAACGCCAGTTTAGGGCTTCATTAATGGTTTTCATAATAATCCTTGAATGCGGTTGGTTAATGACGGTTAGGTATAGTCAATCCTAAATAAAAGAGGTATAACTACGCGATATGGGTTACATTTTTCTTGCTTGCTGTGCCTACGCAGACAGAGGCGGCGCAAAATAATGTAACCCGTACCGCTATATTTATTTTATAGTGGGTCGACTATATATAAAGTTGGTATCAGCTATGCAAAACAGGCTACTCGGCGGTATCAGGCCAGCCTTCTAGTACAATTTTTCCGTGCGCGGCTCTATCTTCTAGCATTTGGTGGGCGCGTCGCACGTTTTTAGCCGTGATGGTGCCAAGCTCGTGAGCCACGGTGGTTTTTAGCTTGTCTGCATCAATTAAGGTGGCCACCTCATTTAACAAATGATGCTGCTCTATCATGTCGGGTGTGGTAAACATCGAGCGGGTATACATAAACTCCCAATGTAGGCTTATGCTTTTTAGTTTTAAGGCATTCACATTTAAGGTGTTGGGGTCATCTATCAGTCCCAGTTTGCCTCGTGGTTTTAAGCATTTAATGATTTCATCAAAATGTTCTTCGGTGTTGTTTAAGCTCACCACGTAATCTACTTCGGTAATGCCGATTTTGTTCAGCTCATCTGACAATGGGTTACGATGATTAATTACATGATCTGCGCCTAGCGTTTTTAACCATTTAACGCTTTCACTGCGGGATGCTGTGCCAATAATTAATGCGTTGGTTCGGGTTTTGAGCAGCTGCGTCATGATTGAGCCCACGCCGCCTGCAGCACCGACCACTAAAACTGTTGGGCGATTCTCTGTCTGTTGTGCTGAGCTCTCATCAGAATCTTGGCTGAGAGTAACGGGCACTTGTAAACGATCAAACAACATCTCCCACGCTGTGATGGTGGTTAAGGGGAGAGCCGCTGCTTCAGAGAATGAAAGTGATTCTGGCATACGTCCCACAATACGCTCATCAACCAGTTGGTACTCGGCGTTACTGCCTGAGCGGGTCAAATCACCTGTGTAATACACATGGTCGCCCACGGAAAATAAGCTCACTTCGTCGCCCACGGCCGTCACCACACCTGCGGCATCCCACCCAATAATCGCGAACTCACTCTCTGCGGCTGGTCTTGATTCACGGATTTTGTAATCAACCGGATTGACTGAAATGGCTTTTATCTCGACCAAAATATCACGGCCCGATGCCACCGGTTTGTCGATAGTAATGTCTTGTAATGCCAGCTCGTTGCTGATGGGTAAGTTGTGCTGATAACCAATTGCTTTCATAGTGGGTGTCCTAAATGTGTTGGTTGTGATATGAATATAATTTTTTTGATGCCAATGCTTGTGCTAGCTAAGTAGTGCGACTAAGTAGTGCTGACCAAGTTAATGCTAATTAAGCTAGTGCTCATTAACATACGGATATATGATTGAGCAGATACCTTTAGGCCGTTAGTATTTTTTGAGTGTGCTGTAATAGCGTGGTGGTGGCCGCTGTGTTAAAGGCATCGCTATGCGGTTTACCAAACTCGCCGCGTGCATCGCCGTGCTCGCCTCTAATATCATTATCAAAATATTGGGCTGTCTCGGTTGCAAACTCATCGGCCACGGCTAAGGCCACTAAAATACCTGCGCCTTTATCGGCAGATGACCAGTGTTGTCCGTAAGCGTCATTTGCCATACGGGTATTGAGCAATGAGCCGGGGTTCACGGCAACCACGTTGATATTTTTGGCAGCCACTTGTTCTGCCAGTGCCATGCTCCACATGGTTAGTGCCAGTTTGCTTTGTGCATAGGCGTCTTGGTCGCTCAGCCTGCATTGCCCAGCCAAGGCCGGTTGCGATACCGCTTGCTGCGCCGCCGAGCTTAAATTCACAATACGGGCAGGTAAATGGTTGTCAGAATTAGAAGCATTGCTTGATGCTTGAGGTGTACTCATCAATGGTAGCAATGCTTGGGTGAGTAGGTACGGCGCAAAGTAATTGACCACAAAGCGCACATCAAACCCTGCCTCAGTTTGGGTGTTGGCGACTTTAAATACGCCTGCGTTATTGATTAGCACATCTAAGTGCAAGCCTGTCGCAGTGAATTTATTTATAACAGCGTCTGCCATGCTTTTAACATCGGTCAGCTTAGCAAAATCTGCCACAAAACCATCCACGTCTACTTGTTGATTAGATTGAGTCGCCACCGCTTTTACCTCAGCAATTACCGCCGCCAGTTTATGGGCGTCTCTGCCATGTAGGTACACGTTGTGCCCCAATTGTGCCAATTTAATGGCGGCCAACTTACCAATGCCATCGGTACTACCAGTGATTAAGATGTTCTTTTTCATTTTTTATCCTTATTCTTGTAATAGTGAAGCCGAATGGCTGATACGTCTTTGTTAGCCGTCATCGTTATTTATCATCATTAACAATAGTAATAAAGTTTGCGTATGGTCACCAGTAGCGGCCACTACAAACACTTTCAATATTTTTTTGAAAATAGTACAGATATGGTCAGTGAAAAGTAATATCAATACACCATGCATCGCTGATATCACTTTTTCTCGCTTGCTGTGTCTACGCAGGCAGAGGCTACAAAAAATCGATATCAGCAATACCGTAGCGTTTTTAGGATATTTTGACTGTAATATCGAGATATTAACCCACTAGCCACGCCAGATGCCCTGCCCTAAGATGACCCTATATACCACTCTGACTCTAGATTGACATATAGGGTCATGGTTAAAATGGCGACACGCTATCGGGCTGGCTATGCGGTATGCTCCAGCGCTGCTGGGCATTAATACTGGTATTGGCCGCCCCACCGCGCGGTACTTGCATGTTATCGCCATACAGCCATAGCAGCATATTGGTACGCTGGCCGCTGGTAATAGGGTGCGCTGCATGCGGGACGGCGCCTCGGTGGATAATCGCCATACCAGGTTTAAAAATGGCACGTTTGGTTTGTCCCAACTGCCGATCAACAAAATCAACCTCTGACCCAGTAAACGGCTCATCTATCAAATTTAAATTGATATTCATGGTCACCGCCGATGCATCGGTATGGAGCTGTAGCGCGGTATCGCCCGTTGGCTGATACTGAATCGAAAACCCAAAGGTTTGGGTGTCGTAACCATAAATATTGGCAAACAATAAGCGCGCGATTGGGCGCATATAGCGGTTCATCAGGTTGCTATAAAATGCCTGAAAATGTGGTGCCGCCAAATAGCCTTGTGAGCGGGCATCAAGCATCGCGCCATTGCGGTTTAACGCAATGCCATAAGGAGGTCGTATCGGAATGTTGGTATCTGAAACCGCTTGCAAATAGCCGCGCAATTGGTGCAGCTGTGCAGGGTCAAACAACTGCCCTTGGTAAACGTTTGGTAAGATCTCTTGCCACAAATCTTTAACGGCCATCTCGGTAGAGGGTGTTTGCCATGCTTGTGCGACAGCCGCACGTAGGCTTGGGTCAAATAAAGTCTCATCAAGCATTGGCAGATGCTGCTCTGTGGTTTCCCATTCTACCCAGGCTTGCTCTAGTAAAGGGCTGTTTTGCTGCCAAAAAGCCGCTACCGATGGCGCACGCCGTAGCATATTTTTTTTTGAGGGTAGCACTAGGTTACGCGCCTGCTGTAGTGGGGTTGGTAAGGCATATGGTTGAGTGTTATGTGTGCTCATAGGCTGTTTTATCGTATTCATAATAAGTGTCCAGATAGGTTTATAAATCTTATAGGCACATGTTACTATAATTGATTGGTTTGATAATCAGGCCGTTTAACGAAACAGTTTCAATAATTTTTATATAATGATGCGCAATTGAGTGGCAGCAACTGGTTTTACGCGCCACTTTGATGGAAGCGAGGATGTGATGAAAAATTTGCAAGATTTACGTATTTTTATTGAAACAGCACGCTTGGGCAGTTTGTCTGCCTGTGCGCGGCATTTAGATTTGTCGCCCGCTGTGGTGAGTGCGGCAGTAAAACGCTTAGAGGCCGAGATTGAAACCGTGTTGTTTGTGCGCTCAACCCGCAGGTTGCGTTTAACCAGCAAAGGTGAGCAATATTTAAAGCATTGCCGAGATGCCGTGGCCATTTTAGACAACGCTTATGCAGGGCTGCATGATAATGATGCCGACTTAACAGGCACGCTTCGGTTGTCTGCCTCATCCGATTTGGGCAGAAACCTAGTGCTACCATGGTTAGATGACTTTATGCAGATTCACCCCAAAGTGACGGTGCAACTACATATGTCAGACAGTTATGTCGATTTATATGGTCAGCAGATTGATTTGGCATTACGTTATGGCGCGCCCAAAGACTCGTCATTAGTGGCGCTGCCCATTGTGCTGAATAACCGGCCTGTGCTGTGTGCCGCGCCTGCGTATTTACAAAAAGTTGAGCAGGGTATTGGGATGCCAAAAACACCAAACGACTTAACTCAGCATAATTGCCTGTGTTTGGGTCACGATGAAAAATACTTGAGCGAATGGACGTTTGAGAAAGACGGTAAAACCAAGCGTGTGGCCGTGGCTGGTAATCGGCGCAGTAAAGATGGCGATGTAGTAAGGCGTTGGGCTGTGGCAGGTCAGGGGATTGCCCTTAAATCACAATTAGATATAGCCGCAGATTTAAAAGCAGGCAGGCTCGTTGAGGTAGCAGTAGGTGGCTGGCAAGTCGCTAATTATCCGCTGTATTTGATCTGCCCAGAACGGCGCTTGATAGATCCGCTATTTAATGCGGTTAAAGAATATCTAATCGAGCGGGTCGCAAAGGTGCTGGCAACACCTTGATTGCTAGGGCGTGTCTTCATTTCAAAAATGGTGATAAAAATGAGATAAATTGCCGTCAAACAAGGAAAATAGGAAGCAGTTATGAATACGCAAGTAAAAAGCCTTTAAAGTTACATCACTCATAGCTTTAAAAGCTTTTTAATAACGTATAGGCTTAGCTTCTACCTAGCAGTAATAAGCCTGTTTTTGCTGTAATGATTGTCGCAAATGCTCAACGAGCAGTTTTAACTTTTGATCGGGTTGTCTTGCCTTAGGATAAACCGCATACATCCCCATTTTTTTTCGGGTAAAGTCTTGCAAGATTTGCGTCAGCGTATTTTGCTGTAACTCTTCATAAACCAGTGCCTGTGGTAAAAAAGCGATGCCTAAATCACTAAGTAAAGCACGTTTAATGGCGCTCAAATGGTTACTGTTAAACCGACCATTTACGGGGAGTAGCTGCTCTGTGCCATCTACATACAACGGCCATATGTCATTGGATGTATTATCAAACTTATACATCAAACACTCATGGCTTTGTAGTTGTTCTGGAGTTTGTGGATGACCATTTTTCTTTAAATAGCTTGGTGTGGCACATATTATCCATTGACTGTCTAACAGCCGCCTTGCGATGAGTGACGAATCTTCGAGCTCAGCAGTTCTTATTGCTAGATCGAATCCTTCTTCTATCAAGTCAACCAATTCATTGCTAATGTGTAAATCGACCGATATCTCAGGGTGCTTTTTGCAAAATTCGGCAATAGATTTACTCAGCACCAAGCTAGCAGACACGACAGGCATGGTGATACGTATTTTACCTTTCATATCCTCACCGTAACCTGTTACGGCATTTTCGGCTTCTTGAAAGGCAAGTTTGGCAATTTTTGCTTTGTTATAAAGCATTTTACCCGCGTCGGTTAAGCTTAATTTTCTGGTGGTTCTATAGAGCAGTTGCACGCTCAAGCTTTCTTCTAGTCTTGCTATACGTTTACTGACTACTGAGTTGGTTAATGATAGTTTTTCAGCGACTCTCGAAAACGACCCTTCCTCAACAACCTGAACGAATAAGACCATATCGTCAGCTTTAGTCATACTTGTTCCCCAATTGGCGTAATATATTTGAGATTATATCAAAAAAAGAAAATAATATTATCTTTTGAGACAATATATCAATTTATGAACAAAGCGTAGAATATCCTAGATATTACTAAGTATTCGACCATAGCGCTGGTTGTAGCGTAGCGGTTTTGATTTGGATCGATAGAATGCTTTGATAAGTAAGGATACTTACTGTAAATATTTAACAAGCCCCAGTCGTAATGTAGTCGTTAAAATGAAAATTTAGATGGCTTCATTCAAGGAAGATTACACAATAAAAAGGATATGATTTTGAATCAGACAATGTATGGGCTCCTGGCATTATTGCCAATCATTCTTTGTGGCATTTTGTTGATTGGTTTGCAATGGTCAGCCAAAAAAACAATGCCAATTATCTTAGCTGTTACCGCTGCACTTGCTCTTTTCGTATGGGATATGACGTTCACTCGAGTATCTTCATCGATCATTCAGGGAACGATCATCACCGTCTCAGTATTGTGGATCGTTTTTGGCGCTATTTTCTTACTGAATACCTTAAAACACACGGGTGCTATTGCCGTTATTCGATCTGGCTTTACCAATGTATCGCCAGATAGACGTGTACAAGCTATTATTATTGCATGGTGCTTTGGCTGCTTCCTTGAGGGTGCAGCAGGTTTTGGTACAGCCGCTGCTATTGCTGCGCCTTTACTGGTAGCGATAGGCTTTCCGGCGCTAGGTGCCGTGCTAATGGGAATGATGATACAAAGTACGCCTGTATCATTTGGCGCGGTCGGTACGCCTATCGTTATTGGGGTAAACAAAGGTTTGGATACGGCTGCTATCAGCACTCAGCTGGCTCAGCAAGGGCTAGAGTGGAGTGACTTCTTACAACTGATTACTAGTCAAGTGGCCATTCTTCACGGTGTCATTGGTACATTTATGCCACTCTTTATGGTAATGATGCTGACTCGATTTTTTGGTAAAAACAAAAGCTGGAAGGAAGGCTTTGAGATTTGGCCGTTTGCTATTTTTGCAGGTTTGGCATTTACGCTTCCTTATACTTTAACTGGTATCTTTTTAGGACCAGAGTTTCCATCACTGGTCGGTGGTTTGGTTAGTGTCGCCATCGTTGTTAATG
>NZ_RRYV01000116.1 GCF_014861395.1 Psychrobacter sp. FME13
TGACGTTTGCAGTCCTTGCACTGGTAGTTCTGCTTGCCATAGCTTTTTTTGCCGTTTTTCTTTAAACTGGGACTGTGACAGTCGGGGCAATTGATCTGTATTTGTGTCTTCATAACCTCAAATATATCATCTTGCTTCGGCTGTCACCCTTCTTTTATTACTCCAGCATACTTTTTGATACACCACCTAATTTTTAAGTAAATAAGATAAGTAGGCAAACTCATCTTCATTTGGTCTTATTTCAATATAATTAGATTGACTAGAGTGGCGAGCTTGAATCAGCCCCATATCTACCTGAGCAGCTAAGCGCTTAGATTTAAATGTTAGCTTATCTGATAGGCTATTTGCCGTAGGTTTAGAATGGATGACTGTAGAAATATTGCTTTTGGCAACAGACGGTTGTTCAAGGTTGGACATCTTGTAATGACTTGCCATATCCATTTGAATAGCCAAAGCAGGAATAGATTGTAACTTTTTTAGAGTCTTAGTATGGCACAGAAGAGCATCAGCTAGTCCCGCACCCTTCTTGTCTACTTGATTAATCAGCTTCTTTGCTCCTGCTGGGGTTAGAAGATAAGCTGCTGCTCCTGTTTTATCTAGAAATAGAGTGTGCAGGCTAAAATGTTCTGAGTCTAAGACACTTTGTTTAGTAACAAGCTTCTTTCTGCCTCTAGTTTCGAAAGTAATATGATCATAATCAAGAGACTGATTGTTTTCTAAGACTGCTAAGGCTTCAGGAAGGTGCTCAGACAGTAAGACATCGTCTTCTAAAACCAAAAACGCTTGCCCGCTATTAGCGATATGTTTCCAAACACGGTAATGGCTTAAAAAACAAGCCACTTCGGTACGTCTCAGTTTCCGTTGCCAGTCATTAGCCCACTTTTCATACGTAGCATCTGTTAAGTCATCTACAGATGTTGCTGCGTGACGATGATAGTTGATCTTAAGATGGCTTAATTGTTTTTCCTGAAAGCACCAGCGTTTTACTGCGCTATTTAAGTTAATGACTAACGCTGTTATATTTGATTGATTTGACATTGATTTTATTCCGTCCACCAAGCAGTTTTATCCCGAGTATGCAAAGCACGAAATCGGGAGTACACGGTGTTAGCATCTGGGTGCTGAGCACTTTCAAAAACTTTAAGAACAATGCCGCCAAGTACATGAGCGTTACATAATTTATCTAAGCGCCAGCGCATATTACGTAATGTATCATCAGTACCCACTGCAAATCCTGAAACACCATCAAACAATGCTAATCTTTCAGCTTCTAAAGAATTTTTGCGCTCTAATTTCGGTAAAGCTTTCTCTGATGCGGTTAAAAACAGCTCACTTTCTTGTAGCTTAATCGTATTCACCATGATAACAGCATTCATCAATAAAGATATTAAGTAGTCATCATCAGAGTGATCTATGAAGGTATCACAAGCTGAAATTAACCATCGGGTATTGAGGTTGTTGATCAAAAACTCATGGTTTTGATACCAAAGCTGCTCGAAGATGTTGAAGTTGTTTTTTGTTTGAAAGTCACGGCGTATTAGTACAATTAAACTGGCATGGTAGTACTCAAGCTCTGTACGACCCACAAATTCATGTCTCAAATTATCAATATGAGATTGTAGGTTTTTGTCAGAACCATGAGTGTATGTGCTTGTATCACCCTCAATGATCTGTGAGCTCATGGTTTCCCAATCCACTTGTTGTAATTGATTTGCTACTTTTGCTGCACCAAGTCTTTTACGATGCTGATTCAAAGAAAGTAGGTTAGCCAATTTAGATTTAGGTTGTTTCATTATTACTAATATTCCTTCAGCGTTGGGATTATTTTCAGATGGCGATACCATTTCCTACAATCTACAGAAGGCAATGTGGCCAGCCAAAAGAGTGCTAAATGAGGCATAAACGATAGTCAGTGTTTAATTTTTCTAGGTTTGTAATACAGCAGCTAATCGCTTTCGAACAAGTCACGTGTAAATACTTTATCTGATACATCCTGAATATAAGTGGATAAGCGATTGGCTACAATAATATCACTCATAGCTTTGAATGCGTTTAAATCCGTAATGACTTTTGAATTAAAGAAGTTATCTTCTTGTAAAACTGGTTCATAAACGACCACTGTGATCCCTTTCGCTTTGATACGCTTCATAACGCCTTGGATAGCAGATGCTCTGAAGTTATCTGAGCCACTCTTCATCACCAGTCTATAAATCCCCACGGTCTTTGGTTGTTTTTTGATTATTGCGTCGGCGATAAAGTCTTTACGAGTGCTATTAGAATCAACGATGGCTCTAATAAGGTTGCTAGGGACTTCGTTATAGTTGGCAAGGAGCTGTTTGGTATCTTTAGGTAGGCAGTAGCCACCATAGCCAAATGATGGGTTGTTGTAGTGATCACCGATACGGGGGTCTAGGCCTACGCCTTTGATAATTTGTTTGGTATCTAAGCCGAAGGTCTGCGCGTAGGTATCTAGCTCATTAAAATAAGCAACACGCATGGCTAAGTAAGTGTTAGAAAACAACTTAATGGCTTCAGCTTCAGTCGAGTCGGTAAATAGCAGGGGTGCATCTTTTTTAATAGCACCTTCTAAGAGTAAGTTTGCAAATATTTCGGCACGCTCAGACTGTTCGCCAACGATGATTCTTGATGGGTAAAGATTGTCATAGAGTGCCTTGCCTTCACGTAAAAACTCAGGAGAAAAGATAATATTTTGGCTGGAAAACCTTTCTCTTATACCGTTAGTATAACCAACGGGAACGGTGGACTTTATGATGATAGTAGCTTTATGGTTTACTGATAGCGCTTGTTCAATGACAGCCTCTACAGTTGAAGTGTTAAAGTAGTTGGTCTTTATATCGTAGTCTGTTGGCGTTGCAATAATGATGAAGTCTGCATCTTTATAGGCAGATTGTGCATCAGTTGTTGCAGAAAAATTCAGGTCTTTAGATGATAAAAAATCTGCAATATAATTATCTTCGATAGGTGACTGCTTCGAGTTCAGTAGTTCGATTCTTTCAGAAATGATATCAACCGCAATGACTTCATTATGCTGGGCCAGTAACAACGCATTTGATAAACCAACATAACCGGTGCCTACAACTGCTATTTTCATGATTAATCCAAGTAATTGTTGAATTAGGGCGTGTCTTCAATTCAATCGATAGTCATCTAAATGGGTTAAAAATGGCTAAATTTTGCTAAACGGCGTCAAATAGCTGACTAATATATCGATATTATCTGCGCTATTTTCCTTGTTTGGCTGCTGTTTATCTCATTTTTATCACCATTTTTAAAATGAAGACACGCCCTAGTGTTTGATGAAGACTGATGATTGTTTACGAAGTAGTTATGATAGTAAGGTAAAGGTGGTGTTTAGATAGGCTTCATTGCTGTTTGAAAAGCATATCGCAATTAAGTCTTAGTATAGCTAATTTGTATTAGGGCGTGTTTGATTATTCACAAATAGGCACTGCTGATTGCTGCTAGGTTATGAAATCTGTGTTCCAAACAAAGAGTAAGTCGAAGGTAATGTGAATACCTTAGCAACACGCCTTAGTTTATATTTGGAAAATTATTCAGTATTGCTTGTTGTGGCAGCTATGCTATAGACTTTTTACTTACTGCCAATGAGTTTTTAACCATGGACTTGGTTTAACATGACGATACCACTTGCCGCCGCTACCATTGATGGCATCTGGCGGGTTAATCTCACCATGAAATATTACTATCTTTGCACCATCAGGCAGTGTAGGTGCACGCACAAAGTTAAAAGGAATAGGCGCAATACATTGGTATTTGAAGCTGACGCACCAAGTTTTATCCCAATATTCTAGGTGATGATGTTCGCGTAAATAGTTGGACAAATAGGCCTGTTCGTGGCGTACTTGCTGACGAATAGTGTCAAAGTTGCGCTCGAAGTTTGCCAATAAGTCAGGATACGTGCCCGTACCAATGTTAAAGCGATAGACTGAACTATTGCCAATCATGCGCCATGGTTTTTTCCAGTCACGGATGATGACGACGCTGTCTTCATGCTCGGCTTGGTAAGTGAAAAAGGCATCGATATTATCGACGATAACGATGTCGATATCTAAAAACAGTGCTACGCCTTTGAGATCGTACAGTTCAGGCTTGAACGTTGTAAGCTTTTTCCAACCGCGTTCAGGACCTGCTGGCAGATCCATTTCTGGGATAGGGTGGCACATGATAGCAGGGTCAATACCCGTACTATCATCTGTGAGACAGACCATTTGAAAGTCTAAGGTAAGATGGCGGCTGACCATATTGTACAAGCGGTTGACGTACTCAGGGCCGTATTTATCACCCCATTTCATACAGATGACATAACGTTGCGCAGTAGTACTGGACTCTGCTGCCGTGAAGTCGGTTGATGAGATGTTCGTTAGGTCAGTTGCCATAATGCACTCATATTGATATCGATAAAAAGTTAATAAAGCTAAAAGCCACAAAAGTTAGCCAATATTAGCATGGATGTTATTCACAATCTCTCTAAACGCTTAACTGACTGTATGGTTATTGCTTATGTTGACTTTTATCAGCATGGACAGTTTGATTGTTTTTATGAATAAAATTGGCTAGCGCTTCTTGGTCAGCAGTATAAGGATTGCCCAGTGTGGGAATATGTTTGAAACGTCGATAGCCCCACATATAATGACTGCACTTGTCTTCAATCATATGTTGCATGGCTAAATTAAGTGCCTGAGCAGATGTTTCTGTATTGCGGTCATAAAGTGCTGGATTATCAAGCCGATAGCAATAAATATCAAAGCCACGCCCGTCGTCACGACGGATACAAGATAAGCCTACCAATGCACATTTGGTTTTACTGGCCAATTTGGAGGCGAGCGTACTGGTTAATGTCTCCACTCCAAAAAAAGGCACAACCACACCGCCAGATGGATCTGGAACATGGTCAGGCAATATGATACTAAAGCCACCTTGTTTAAGGGTTTTAAAGATAGCTTTGACACCGCTGCCATCAGTAGGGACCAAAGTTGCATTAAGCCGTGAACGACCTTGCAGCACAAAGTCATCAGTGAGACTGCCTTTGACGGGTTTATACATGATGGTCGGCGAACCAAACTGGTTGAGCCATGCATTCATCATCTCCCACGTACCAAGGTGCGGTACGATGGCCAACATGCCGTTAGGATTAGCCAGTCCTTCTAATAAAATCTCTTTATTATGGACATCACGAATCTGAGAAATACTCCACTCAGGTGACATTGCCCAGCTTTTGATTGACTCAATACTGGTTAAACATTGATGATAAATAATCTCTTTGGTTAACGCTTGTTTTTGTGCAGTGGACAATTTAGGAGCAATCATCGCCATGTTGGTACTAACCGTACGCATGATGCTGAGACTGGGTATCTTTATAATTATCCACGCAGCAAAACGTGCCAATATCTGTAATACAGACAGTGGCACGAATTTGAAAATATGATACGGATTCATGACCATTCACACGGTGATGAATCACGTAACCAGTCAGAAAAGTAGCTAACCATTATCTTGACTGTTTATTGTGCAGATTGATTGGTGTCAGCCTGTGCTTTTTCGCGCACACGGATACCAAGATCACGCAGTTGTCTGCTATCGACGCCAGCAGGTGCTTGAGTCAGTGGGCAATCAGCGGTTTTGGTTTTAGGGAAGGCAATCACGTCACGGATAGAGTTTGCCCCTACCATCAACATAATCAAGCGATCTAAACCAAACGCCAAACCACCATGCGGTGGTGCACCGAATTTCAATGCATCAAGTAAGAAACCAAATTTGTCTTCAGCCTCTTGCTCGCCGATACCCAAAGCTTCAAGTACGGCTTGCTGCATATCAAAGGTGTTGATACGTAAGCTACCGCCACCAATTTCTGTACCGTTCAACACCATATCATAAGCAATAGATAGGGCTGATTCTGGGTTGTGTTTTAATTCATCAACTGAGCCTTTAGGCTTAGTGAATGGATGATGCATTGATGTCCAGTTGCCATCATCAGTTTGCTCAAACATTGGGAAGTCGGTTACCCAAAGTGGTGCCCACTCACAAGTTGTCATGTCAAGGTCGAGACCGATTTTTTGACGTAGTGCGCCGATTGCATCGTTTACGACACTGGCTTTATCTGCACCAAAGAAGATGATATCACCATCTTCTGAACCAGTACGTTCGATTAGGCTTGCCAATACTTCATCAGTCATGTTTTTGATGATTGGAGACTGTAGGCCAGACTCTTTATCTACGCCGTTGTTGATTTTGCTGGCATCATTGACTTTGATATAAGCCAAGCCACGTGCGCCATAGATACCAACGAACTTGGTATAAGCATCGATTTGTTTGCGGCTTAATGAAGCGCCACCAGGAATACGCAGGGCAGCCACACGACCTTTAGGATCGTTAGCAGGACCAGCGAATACTTTAAAATCAACGTCTTTCATCAAATCGGCAATGTCGATGAGTTTTAAAGGAATACGCAAGTCAGGCTTGTCTGAGGCGTAGTCACGCATTGCTTCAGCGTAAGTCATGCGGGGAAACTGCTCGAACTCAACGTCCATCATGGTCTTGAACAAATGCTTGATTAGACCTTCGTTGATGTTCATGATTTCTTCTTCATTTAAGAAAGAAGTCTCAATATCCACCTGTGTAAATTCAGGCTGACGATCAGCACGTAAATCCTCATCACGGAAACACTTAGCGATTTGATAGTAACGGTCAAACCCTGACACCATTAGCAACTGTTTAAATAGCTGTGGCGATTGTGGTAGAGCAAAAAAGTTACCTGGACGGGTACGTGATGGTACTAGATAATCACGCGCACCTTCTGGTGTGGCACGAGTCAAGATAGGGGTTTCAACATCCAAGAAGCCATGGTCATCTAAATAACGACGAATCGCTGATGTGGCTTTCGCACGGAATACCATACGTTCTTGCATTTGTGGACGACGCATATCCAGATAGCGATATTTTAGACATAAGTCCTCTGATACCGTGGCTTTGTCATCATTTAATGGGAATGGTGGGGTTTCAGACTTGGCAAGTACCTCGATCTCTTTACCTAATAGCTCAATTTGACCACTGGTCATATTGGCGTTCTCTGTACCTTCGTAACGACGACGTACGCGACCAGTAATTTTTAGTACGTATTCTGGGCGTACTGCATCAGCAGTAGCAAACGCTTCTGGGGTATCAGGATCAACAACGACCTGCAAGATACCAGCACGGTCACGCATGTCTAAGAAAATCACGCCACCGTGATCGCGACGACGATGTACCCAGCCTACGACACTAATGGTTTGATCAATCAAGCTTTCGGTTACAGCTCCGCAATATTCGTCTCGGTATTCGCTATGCGTCATAATATAGTTATCCAGTTGTCAGCCCAATTCGAAATACAATAATGCAGCCATCGCTGTGCGATTCGAGCTATCCGCTAAAAAACGCACAAACAACGCGATTACGACAAATGGTCATCACGTTGGCTGCAGAAAATTTGGTTTAAACGCATATTATGCCTAATCTGCCTTTGTTATACAACCTGCTGAGGTCAATCAAATAACGGTAATACTTCAGCGCTACATGTATTGATACCAGAACATTTACATCTGGTTAAATATTGTCATATTGCTTGAAAATATAGCCCACTATGCACATATCAAGCTAACTTATAAAATTTATTAAAATGGTTTCAATTACTTAAGGAATACTGCTCATGCTTTTTCATCCCGCAAAAAACCCTATCGAACTACGAGTTATACATTTAAATAAAAGCCAAGAGCAACGCCGTGAGCATTTAATGGAAGCAACTCAAGGCAAAGCGGCACTCAAACAATTCAAAAAGACCATGGCCAAAAAAGCCAAACAGGCATTAAAAGTAAAAACCAAACATAAGAAAAAAAATGCGGATGACAAGGCACAAGTTTTTGTCCTAGATTTTGATGGTGATATCAAAGCAACAGCAGTCAAGCATTTACGTGAAGAAATCAGCACGCTGATCAGCACTGCAAACAAAGGCGACGAGGTCATCGTTCGTCTTGAGTCAGGTGGCGGGATGGTTCATGGTTATGGTTTGGCCGCAGCGCAATTGGTTCGTCTAAAAGACGCGGGCCTAAAACTAACAGTATGTGTCGATAAAGTGGCTGCCAGTGGTGGTTATATGATGGCTTGTGTGGCGGATAATGTGATTGCTGCGCCATTTGCCATTATCGGTTCAATCGGCGTGGTGTCACAGCTACCGAACTTTCATAAATGGCTAAAAAACCATGATGTGGATTATGAGATGTTTACGGCTGGTGACTATAAGCGCACGGTTACTATGTTTGGTGAAAACGATGCCGAAGACCGCACTAAATATCAAGAAGAGCTAGAGCAGACGCATGAATTGTTCAAACACTTTGTCAATACCTATCGTCCAGCATTGGATGTTGCCAAAGTGGCTACTGGCGAGCACTGGTATGGCGAAGATGCACTGACACTTAACTTAATCGATAGTCTACAAACGTCAGATAGCTATATTTTAGAACGTATGGAAAATAGTGAGGTATATGCATTGCACTCGCGTCAAAAACCAACATTGGCTGAAAAGCTCGGGTTGGCTCAAGCAGCAGAAGCGACAGTAAGTACGGTGGTCGACAAACTACCAGATGCCTTGGCTCGTTTTGACCTGAACAGTCGTTTGAATATTCTCAAATAGCAGCAAAATCTAAGCATTGTTTGTGTTTTGTAAAAGGCGTGTCCTAGCGGGTCGCGCCTTTTTGCTGTTTATTCACAAATGCTGTGTTATAAATGAGACACACGGAAACAGTATACGTGCGTACACTATAGTTATTCTACTATAAAAGTATTGTGGTGTTAACCTCGCTTTGGGTATTAAACATACTTCTACACTAGGTTGGCTTGTGCTACTTTTAGGTTGAACCGACTATAAGGCTCTGATGGAGTTTTTTATTAACACTTGATTCAAATGATAAATAAGGAAAAGGAAGTCACTTATGTCAAATAATACATTGATGTTTACCGCAACAGAACATGGGCAAACCATGCATGCCAAAGTCAAAGCATTTATCGAAACCCATATTGAGCCAATAGAAGCGCAGTTTTGGACAGATTGTCACAAAAAAAATCCTGATGGTGATTGGCAGAACTGGGAATGGCCAGAAGCCTATGAAAACCTGCGCAAGCAAGCGCGTGAAGCTGGTTTGTGGAATTTGTTCTTGCCTGATGACACATTAGGTGCAGGGCTTTCTGTCACTGATTATGCACCAATTGCAGAATTGACAGGCCGCAGTTTATTAGCACCTCATGTATTCAACTGTAATGCCCCTGATAGCGGCAATATGGAGTTGTTGTGGCGTTATGGCTCACCAGAGCAACAAGACAAGTGGTTGACGCCAATATTAGAAGGTAAGACGCGATCTGTCTTTTGTATGACTGAACCCGAGGTGGCATCGAGTGATGCCACTAATATGCAAGCGACGGCTGTAGTTGATGCTGATGAGATAATTATCAATGGTAGCAAATGGTGGTCATCTGGTTTGGGCGACCCTGCTGTTGATATTTTGATTGTGATGGCTTATACCCCTGATGAAAACAAAGACCGTCATCATCAGCATTCGATGGTATTGGTACCAGTTAAAACGGCTGGCGTACATATTGAGCGTATGCTTAAAGTATTCGGTGATTATGATGCACCGCACGGGCATGGTGAAGTGGTAACCCTCCCAAACTTAAGACACCTAATAAATAGAATTAAGCTGCCTGATTGA
>NZ_RRYV01000117.1 GCF_014861395.1 Psychrobacter sp. FME13
AACTACTATAACACCATTATTCTATCATTAAATTAATCAACACATTATTAAAACATAGCCATTATTAATTGTTTATTAGCCTGAGAAAGGATTCTTATGAAAACCAAATATAATGCATTAACTATCTGGATAACGGGGGCTTCTAATGGTCTTGGTGAAGCACTAGCCATTGCCTTTGCCAAACGTGGGGCAACAATTATTCTGAGCGGGCGTGATGAAGCAAAGCTACAGGCTGTTAAAAAACGCTGTAAACAAAGCAAGAAACACCTCATCGTAGCTTTTGACATTAGCGATGCCAATCAAACAAACGAAGCCTATAAGTCTGCTCAGCAACAAGCAGGAAAAATTGACTGGCTTATTAACAATGCTGGTATCAGTCAACGCTCGCTTATCATGGACACAACTGAAGACGTCGAACGCAAAATCATGGAGATAGATTATTTTGCGCAAACCCGTCTGACCAGATTGCTATTACCAGATATGCTCGAACAAGGCGGTGGTAAAGTGGTGATGGTATCAAGTGTAGCAGGGTTGTTAGGTACACAATATCGCGGTGCTTATGGTGCAGCCAAAGCCGCGCTTCATATGTGGGCAAACAGTCTACGCGCTGAACTGTATGAACAAGGAATAGAGGTCGCGACAATATTCCCAGGGTTTATTCAAACCAATGTCTCTATAAATGCTTTGACTGGCGACGGCAGCACGCAAGGCACGATGGATGAAGCAACCAGTAACGGACTGACCACGGCTGCATTTGCCAAGCAAGTCGTAAAAGCACTGACTAAAGATGAAGAATATATCATCGTGGCCGGTACTAAAGAGAAACTGGCGACCAGAGTCAATCGATTATCACCGCCCAAGCTTTATAAACTCATCCGTGAGTCAGAAGTGACATAAAAAAGCGATAAAGACAGTTTTTACAAAATCTCCAAATATAGCCCCGTGGTATTAGCTACGAGTATCTAGGACGTATCTTTCGCTTATTCGATAGTCATCTAACTGATGATAAAAATGAAGACACACCCTAGCATGATGAGTACAAGTACTTTTTACGCTCAAAGCGATTGGCGTTATTGGTGGCAAGAGGTGTAAAATAAGCACCTTATTCAAAGCATCACTCACCTTCCTGCTATAGCAAAAAGCTTATGAAAACGACCATAATTTCTAACAAAATGATTCACACAGGCTATGGCGCCATTGCTCTCGCTGGTGTGCTTAGTCTCACTGCTTGCCAGCAAAAAACGCTAGATTACGATTATCTGGCTGGTGAGACCATGGGTACTAGCTATCATATCAGTTATCAGCTGCCTGCTGATGTCGATGAAGCGGCTATACAAGCATCGATTGATAAGCGCCTAAAGCAAATCAATGACAGTATGTCTACCTATCAAACAGACTCGACCATTTCTAAATTTAATCAGTTGGGTAAAGACACGCCTACCCCTATCGATGCAGATTTCAGCCGTGTGCTTGATGTCTCACGTATAGTCTATCAGCAGTCTAACGGTGCATTTGACCCAACCGTCATGCCCTTAGTAGAAACATGGGGCTTTGGTAGCACTATGACAGTGGATCGCTTACAAAGTCCGCCAACTGCCGTAGAGATTGCTCAAGCAAAAGCATTGGTAGATTTTGATAGTATTATAAAAAAAGACCAAACCGTCTATAAGACCAAAGATAGTATCGGGCTTGATTTTTCAGCCGTTGCCAAAGGCTATGGCGTCGATGTGATCGCTGACGTATTGAGAGACGATTACAAAATTCGTAACTATATGGTAGAGATCGGTGGAGAGATTTCGACAGCTGGTGTTAATAATCAACAGCAGCCATGGCAAATTGCAATTGATGCGCCAATTCAAGGCAGTACCGTCAGCGAACGTCAGACGATATCAGTGATTCGCCAGCCTATAAATACTAATAATAAAATGCATTTAGCCACATCTGGCAACTATCGCAATTCGGTGATATTTGATGGCAAGCGCTATAGCCACACGATTGACCCATCTACTGGAAAGCCTATCGCTGGTGGCGCACCTTCAGTGACTGTTGCTGCAGATTCCGTGGCACTAGCCGATGCATGGGCGACGGCCTTGACGGCAATGCCATATCATAAAGCACTAGAGCTTGCTAAAGCACAAAACCTAGCAGCCATGTTTGTCGTCTTAACCGATGAGGCAAAAACGAGTCATACTGATGACAGTATCGACGATTGGCACGTGGTAGAAACACCTGCGATGCAAGCGTTACGCGCTGATAAAAAGCTTTAGACTTTATATCTAATAATGAACGAACACCATAGGTATAAACGAGTGAAACAAAAATTTGTTATACTGCTATCTAGAGTGTGCAATTAATTAGCACATTGATGCAATTTATGGCTTTAAAATGGCTAAATTTTAATGCTCATAATCTAATTGGTGATACGCCCTAGATACTACTTATTTTATTAAGTATGTAAATAATCTTTAAATATATAGATAATATTTAAGATGTATCGTTATCATAAAGATAACTACCCTATTTTTGAGAACTGAGGTGCTCACTATGCTTAGCCAATTGCTTCCCATGCTCGCTATTACCTTTGCTGTATTCGTCCTGTTTTTTGTCTTTATGGGCATCGGTTATATGGTAAAAAAGAAACCACTTAAAGGGTCTTGTGGTGGTGTTGCTAAACTGATGGGTAACGAAAAATGCTCATACTGCGGTGATGATCCCAATAAGTGCGATTCTATCGTCGCTGAACAACAAGAAAACGCGCTTAAAGCGGCTCAGTTAGGCAAGTCAGTATAAACTCAATGTAAAATTGTCTAACCTAGAATGACAATGATTAGGTATCAAAATTTTACTGTGTATTGCCTAAAAAATAGCCACTGCCAGTACTATATTAAAATGTTACACACTCTAGTATTTGCCTGATATCTGTTCTTATAATAGTGCCACGTCCTTTGAAATAGGCTGGCACTATTTTTATTGTGTTATGCTTTATAGTATGACTCAGATCGCAATACACTTTTCAAAGTTACCACTCTTATATTATATCTACCCTGCTTAATAAGATGGCAAGCTCGTATCTCTTACGTTCTATAAATACTTTCTAATTTACGATTTTAGTTTACGATATCAGCCACTTTTGGTGTGCGTTTTCTTCGGTGTCATTTGCAAGCAATGATTCTTCAGTGCTGTTAAATGACGTGTTTTTTCTTATTCTAATAATAATCGTGCTGCTATGCCTACCTCTTCTAACTCAAAAATTAATTTGCCATCACAGCCTCATTCTGACAATGCCTCGCCATTGAAGCCACCCTCTTCACGCTTTATTTTTTGGCTTGTGTTATGTGCCATGGTTCTACTTGCCAGCAACATGCGAGCGCCTATCGTGGCGCTAGGCTCTATTGCACCAGTGGTAAAAGACGCACTCCATATCTCAGAGACACAAATTGGCTGGCTGGGTGCGGTACCCATGCTATCTTTTGCTATTGGCGCACTCGTCTCACCAATGATTGGCAAGCGGTTTGGGCTAGAAAATACGCTTATTATAGTGATTGCGCTATTGACCACAGGGATGATTATTCGTAGTGTTGTGCCAACTTGGCATTGGTTTTTGGCAGGTACGTTATTATTGACACTGGCTATCGGTTTTGCCAATACGTTAGCAGCACCAGTTATTAAGCAGCGTACCCCGCAACATATCCCGCTGATTACTGGTGCGTTAAGTCTCACGATGACTATATCAGCAGGTATCGTCGCAGGTGTAATATTACCGTTATCTGAGCAGGCAGGTTGGCAGTGGGCACTTGGTGGCTGGGCCATATTGGGCATCCTCGCCCTCGTACTGTGGGGGTTTTTACGGGTGCGTTTGGGATCATCTAACCATCAAGCAGCACTCCTACCAACGTCAAGCGCTTCCGACATATCAATATGGCGTATGCCGTTTTCTTGGCAGATCGCGGTACTGATGGGTTTGCAGTCTTTATTGTTTTATACCGTGGCCAGCTTCTTACCTTCCATTTGGGCCAGTAAAGGGTTGTCAGCGGTACAGGCGGGCCAAATGGGCTCCGTATTTCAGTTTATGGCACCGTTATCTATTTTGAGCTTAACGTGGCTCGTCAACCGTGGTCGCCCTATTCAAGCGTTAACAGTGGTTGCCGCTGTGCTAAATGTCATTGGCATATTGGGTGTCAGTTACCTCTCAACTGACTTAGCATGGTTATGGTCAGGCATGATGGGCATGGGCTGTGCGGCAATCTTTACCCTATGTATGATGTTGTTCTCTATGCGCACCTATACGACCAATCAAGCGAGTGAGCTGTCAGGTATGGCGCAAGCAGTCGGTTATGTCCTTGCGTTTTTTGGACCATTAGGTACTGGCTGGTTACATGAAGTGACGGGGAATTGGGATTTACCACTGCTGCTTATTTTGATATTGATGGTGGTTAATGTTGGCATCGCTTGGCTAGTCAGTCGTCCTGTTATGGTCGATGGTAAAAAGTTTTAATACTTACGATTAGATAAAGTAACCTTAGGATAATATTGATATTCTTCTTATTTTGCTACACTGTTTAAATTACATATAAGACAGAATAATTATTATGAATCTACCTTCTCGTTTTTCTCGACATCTGCCAGCAATGGCAACGCTAACCATAGCGTTAGTCATCGCTGGTTGCCAAAACAGCTCCGAGCCAACTGACGCTACCGATGCGCAAAATACCAGCTCGCAAAGCACTGATGTACAAAGTGCTGATTCAAACAACACGGGTTCACAAAGCCCTGATTCAGAAAACACTGAGGCGTCAACCGCCAATGCTCAAACCAATAACAATCAAGTAGCGGCTGAGTCTACAGACGGACAACAGATCACCTCGCCACTGACGATATTAGCGCTTGGTGACTCACTGACTGAAGGACTAGGAGTCGATGGTGACGCCAACTACCCTGCGCAGTTAGAAGCCAGCCTAAAAGAGCTCGGCTATACCAATGCCAAGGTCATCAACTCAGGCTTGAGTGGTGAAACTAGCACTGGCTTGGTCAATCGTCTAGACTGGGTGGCGCAAACCGAACCTGATATTACTATCCTGACGATTGGTGCCAATGATGCCATGCGTGGCCTAGATGTAGCGACCATTGAGGAGAACATCCGTACTGCGGTTAAGCGTCTGCAAGACAATGGCAGTGAAGTAATCTTGGGTGGCATGTCGATCTATGACAATCTAGGTAATGACTATGTTTCCGCGTTTTCAGACATCTACCCTCGTGTGGCAGAGGACATGGATGTGCCTCTTATTCCTTTCTTTTTGGAAGGTGTGGGCGGTGATCCTGATCTTAATCAAGCAGATGCCATTCACCCGACCAAAGATGGCTACACGATTATCGTCAATGACAATATCCTACCTATCTTAAAGCCTGAGCTTAAAAAGCTGCAAGCCAGCAACACCGCTGATAAAACAGCGTCAACAACTACTAACGCGCCAACTGAGACCACGCAATGACCTCATCACGTTTAGCTGATACAGCGCCGCCTAACACAACAGAAAAAGCCTTATTGACCGCCACGCATTTAAACAAAACCGTACAAGTCGGTGAACAAACACTATCCATCATTAAAGATGTGAACGTTTATATCAATGCAGGCGAGTTTGTGGTCATCATGGGCAAGTCTGGCTCTGGTAAGTCGACCTTATTAGGATTACTAGCAGCACTCGACTACCCTGATAGTGGGACTGTCGAGCTGGCAGGTCAGATGCTCAGTAGCCTTGATGAAGATGCACTAGCGGCTATCCGTCAGCGTGACATGGGCTTTGTATTTCAGTCATTTCACCTATTACCAACCTTGACGGTAGCTGAAAACATCGCCTTTCCACTAGATATTGCGAGGCAGCCAAACCCTGCACGAGTCGATGAATTAATCGAAGCCGTTGGCCTCGGTCACAGACGAGACAGTTTACCCAACCAATTATCTGGCGGTGAGCAGCAACGTACTGCTGTCGCCCGCGCACTGGTGTCGCACCCCAAAATCGTATTCGCTGATGAACCTACGGGCAACTTGGATGAGCAAAACGCCGACCAAGTGATGCAGCTATTGTTGGATTTACGACAAAAAGTTGGCTCGGCATTGGTGGTCGTGACCCATGACCCTGCACTGGCTGAGATGGCAGACCGCGTCATTACGATGCATGATGGACAGGTTGAGAGCTAAATAAGAATTTGTGCTTCATTCTTAAATAAGGTCAGTGCGATGAAATCTCTCGAAATAGAAAGGTTGGCAAAAAACCTAATTGCTGGCAATTTCACTTTTGAAACCGAAGACTATAGCCAAGCCATTAATAAGTTGGTTTCGATTTATAAACTAGATAACGCGCTTTGCTATCTAAAACAGATGGCTAGCTCAGACGATTATTCCATTACTTTTGCACTCTCCTTTATATTAGAGCATTACTCAAAACCTTTTATCAATGCGAACAAAGACGAGGTAAGTCAGCTTACTTTACAAGCAATAAGAAAGGGATATTGTAGAGCGAACTACTCTCTGCTATATCCCTTAGTTTACTTTATGGAACATGATGAAGAATATCTTTGTTTTTTGGAGTTACTACACAATCAGCAAAATACACTACAGAATGATGTATTAAGACATCTATATTACTTTGATACTCATAAATACGAGAAACTGAACCGCCTCAGTAAAACTTTAGACTTTTCTTTGTTTTATAGCTTACCGCACGAAATAGATAGCCAATGGTTTGAGCAGCAAGTAAAAGGTAAATCTCTTCTTTATCGAAAAGTAGTAGCTAGTGCAGTATATAAGAAAGTTAAAGATAAAAAATTCGTTCATTCGTTAACTGACATGACAGATGCAGAGTTGTTCGACTTTATTTATATTTGGTTACCTGATGACACCTCTAAAACGTCTTAACACTTCTATCGATTAAGTAAAAAACTTATGACTAAAGCCACAATCACGAAAAACGAGACTGCTATCAATAATAAAACTGCTAATGCTAAAAGTAGCAATCCTTTCAGCGCTCGTACGTTAGGCGCGCAGGCTTTGTCTCGCAGTTGGTGGCGACGCTGGGTATATCCCCTGCTGTTTTTGCTCACATTGATGCTATCGCTTGCCACTTATCTGACCTTGGACTCTATCCAACAGTCAGTAAACACCTATGTCAATGACAATCAGCTGGCACTCGTCGGTGGTGACTTAATACTAGAGAGTAAGCAAGACTGGCCTGAGGAAGTCTTGGCGCAAGTCCAGACATTGCCTGATAGCCAAACGGTTTATGATTATCAGTTCAATGCTATGTTGGTCGCAGCCGACCAGACCCTATTGGCGCGTATCAAAGGCGTGAGCGACGCTTATCCTCTATACGGTAACGTCGAGCTGGCGTCGGGCAAGCCATTATCCGAGCAGCTGAGTACCGATAGCGTGGTCGTCGCGCCGGAAGTGCTGAGAAGTCTCAACGTCGATATCGGTGACAGCATCACTATTGGTGAGGGAAAATTCACCATTAGTGATGAGTTGATTAGAGAACCGGATCGCCCGCTGACCGCCTTTGGCTTCGGTGGTCGCGTCATGATGCAGCAAGACGCATTAGAATCGACCAACCTCATGGGGCAGCGCAGCCGAGTCAGTTACCAAATCGAGATGGCAGGCACGCCAGAAGTTATTGCCACTCAGCGTGAGCAGCTGACACAGATGCTGGTGAATTATCCTGAGATTGAGCTGTCTGACCCTACCTCAGAGGAGACTTCTGTCTCACGTATCTCTGACAATGTCCTGATGTTCTTGAAATTGCTAGTCATCGCCGTTCTATTATTATCTGCGGTTGCCATGTATGGGGTAATCACTGCGTTTGTGACCAAGCAGCAATCCAACGATGCCATACGTATGGCGCTGGGTGAGACCAATCGTTCGATTAAGCGTAGCTATTACTGGTTACTATTAATCATGTCTGTCTTGGCCTGCATCGCTGCCGTATCGCTCAGCCTTGTGCTACTCAAAATTGGCCAACCGTATCTGACAGCTATTTTACCGTCAGATTTGGGATTGGCCATTAATCCTATTAGTATCTTCAAAACCATCGTCATAGCCCTTGTCATGACGCTACTGATTACCCAGCGTAGCCTGCGCGCACTTGATGGTACAAAGCCTGCGGTATTGCTAAATCAAGCGTCTGATCAATCATCAAAACGTTTGCCTTGGCAGCAGCGGATACCATTCTTACGCTATGGTTTATTATTCATCGGACTGTATGCCTTCCTTGCTTACGAAGTGCAATCTTTAGCGTTAGGCGCACAGATACTGGTCGGATTGATTGTCTTCATTGCGATATTTTGGGCATTGGCTCGTGGTTGGCTTTGGTTGCTGGCGCGCATCGCCACTGGTAAAAAAATCAGCTGGATGCAGCGTATTGCCATTCATAATCTAGCGCGTAAAGGCAATCAGTCAGCGCTATTCTTTGTGACATTGTCATTATCCGTTGCAGTATTGACCCTTATCACGTCGATTAACCATAGTATCAATGAGCAGTTTATCAACGCCTATCCTGAGGACGCGCCGAATCTATTCTTATTGGATGTGCAGACCGAGCAGCACGATAAAATCGACAGTATTATCAAAGAGCCTGTCACTTATTATCCAGTGATTCGCGCACGTATCGGTACGGCTAATGGCGTGGAGCCCAAAGATATCGACGCGCCTGAAGGCGAAGATGACCCTACTCGGGTGTTCAATTTAAGTTATTCCGATAGCATCATGGACACAGAGTTCATTACTGAGTCATTGACTGACGATGCGCTTTATACTCCCATTGAAAATCAGGATGCGAGTGCCTCTGCGATTTCACAGGTGCAGCCATTATCTATTTTGGACACGGCAGCCGAGATGCTAAACGTCGGCATGGGCGATCAGATCAGCTTTAATATTCAAGGTATCGAGTTGGTTGGCGAGATTACCAGTATTCGCTCGCGTTTCGAGCGTGGCCCTAGTCCGTTTTTCTACTTCTTATTTGAGCCTGAGATACTGGCTAGCGCACCGCAAATCCAATTTGCGACAGCGCATGTCTCTGCTGATGATATCCCTGAGTTGCAAGGTAATCTAGTACGCGAGTTCCCCGCTGTGACCAGTATCGACGGTACGATTATCGCGGAGCAAGTCCAAGGGTTGGTCGCGCAGATGAGCCGCTTGGTATATATCTTTACCTTGCTTGCCTTGCTTACGGGCATCATGGTGCTCATCAGCTCGCTACTCTCTACGTCACAAGATCGTATGAAAGAGAGTGCGTCGTTTAGACTACTGGGTATGCAAAAGCGTGACTTGTATATGCTCAATATCTTAGAGCTGGGTGTGCTTGGGATTAGTGCGGCGACATTTGCGGTGATTATCGCTACTGGTGGTGCTTGGCTAGCGGTCACTCAATGGTTTAATCTGCGCTTTAGTGTGCCGTGGGCAAACTTAGGACTTGGCGGTATTGCGTTAGTTGCCTTGCTGTTTGCCATTGCCACTATTTATGTGAAATTGGTGATTGGACGCGGGATTATGGCGCGAGTACGGGCGATGGTTTAACGCTTGTAGCTAATCCCGCTTTTGCTTCTACCTTGGCTGGCACAGGGGGAATCGCTAAGGTTAGATGCATTCCTGACTCAGCGATAGCGTCGAGACCATCCCGAATTCTGTGTAACTGCCGTTTAGATTAAATGCTTGCTGATACG
>NZ_RRYV01000118.1 GCF_014861395.1 Psychrobacter sp. FME13
TGACTATCTCTGCGAGCAGTTACGCTCGCCTAGACTGATTGTTGCGTAAGTCCTAACTAAAACTCACCACTGTACCGCCAAGTAATAATGTTAGCAGTACATGGTGAATCTGTTTATCACTTAAGCCGTGATCGCTCATAAGTGCTTTTTTTGTGGAAGCTTTATCTATACAGATTTCGCTTGTAGGAGTTTTACTCATTCAATAATAGCGCCATGTCATAAATACCTAAAACCCTCTAGCCTTATCTGATGTCACAGTATAAAAGATATTAAAAGCACTGTTGGCACCCGTCTTGATAACCTTACCATCTACCACTGCGCTGGCTTCAAAATTTACACCACCACCTGCGTGCTCGCCGCTAACAATATTCGGCAACGTCAATGAGTTTATGACTACTTTTTTATTGGTGACAGGAATATTAGATTTGGTTAATTTCGTACCGCGTGGTTTTACCACTGTTCCTGCTGCTAAATCTTTAGCCACATCATCATAAATAATATCAAAGCTTAACAATTGAGCCTGATCCAGTTTTGCCTGTCCATTTACCACAGGAATACCCACAAGAGACTTACTACCACGATGAATCATTCTATTATCCATCACACTCCCATCGTCACGCTTTCTCCCTTCAGCAGCCACAGAGCTGGTACGGTTGATTATCATAACTTTGTATCCTGGGACTGCAACATCTCTTTCTCCATCAAAAATATCTGCCATCAATTCTTGTGCATTTTGTGCGTTATTGACAACAATCCGAGCAGAAGTTTCAGAAACTGGATAATCTTGGCCATCAATAGTCAAATAATGAATATCGGCATAGTTGCTTTTTGTTTGCATGATAGTAGAAGTCACAGAGTGAGTCGGCGGTATAGCATCTTTACTCGATAACGACGTTGTATTTTGACAACCGGCAATCCCTAAAGATAGAAGGGCAATAGCTAGTACAGAATGCTTAGATAATAAGAAACTCTTGCCTAAATTTGCTTGCATTGAATACGACATAATGGACTCTCATAATATAAATTTTGATAAATTTGATAACATTAAAAATGTAATATTGATAATGATTATCATTTGTATTATATTTACTGAATTATAACATTTTGTCAATATTCATTAATCACTCATTCTTATGCGTGATGAAATAGCAATAAAAATGCGATAAATGAGTTTATATTTAAAAAGGGAAATCATGTCAGTATTTGAGAGGTATCTGTCAATAATAACGATTATAACTATAGGAACAGTCATGTCGCCAAGTTATGCCCAACCTGACTTGACCACGCCTGTAGACATGAGTTTATTGCATGCCAAAGACACTGGCTATCACTTTGTATATCATGACTTTAGTGCACCTGCACCCCAATCATCCTTGTTTAGAGAAGATAGTTCAACTACCATAAAATCTTATGCCAGTCCTCGTCATTACCGAGTATGGTTGGCTATTCCCAAGCAGTATATCAATCAGCAGACGACTAATAATGCCGTCAAACCCTCTACCAGCGTGCTATATATACTCGATGGAAATGCCGCCATTGGTGACTTAACAAAAGACACCATGCTCTCATTATCAAATGCTACGCCAAAAAATAATGCACCTGCTTTGGTTTTTATTGGTTATCAAACGCCTTACCGCTTCGATGTCGATGCCAGAGCATATGATTACACACCACCATTATTGACTCAGACAGAGCAACGAAATGTGTTTCAAGAAAAAGGGAGAGAACGGTTAAATGGCGGTGCTGAAGATTTTTCTAAACTGATTGAACAAAAAATCAAGCCATGGGTATATCTGCAATTGGGGGAAAAACCAGACCAAGAGGGACTTTGGGGGCATTCTTATGGTGGCTTGTTCGTATTGTATAATTTGTTAGAGCATCCAGAATCTTACCAACAGTATTTCAGTGCAGATCCTTCGCTATGGTGGCAAGATGGTGAAATGTTGAGATATTGGAAGGCATATCAAAGCTCACCTGAAGCGCAGCGTTCAGATATCTATGAAAACAAACGGCTCAGACTGACTTTTAGTCAGGCAGCAGAGCAACAGTCCAAGATAGAGAAGCATCGAAATCATTCAGCGATGGCTCCCAATACGCCAAACAAACAAGATTTTGCTGAGCAGCTCTGTCACGACTTTCAGCAAAACTGTCGCTATCAATTCTATGTTCAATCTCATGGAGAGCTTTTTAAAACCTCTCTATTAGACAGTTTACAAAGATTTTAAAACATCAATAAATAAGAAAAGTCTATACCCATCACCCTGTCGTATATCCATGCTATTTAACATCGACTCTACACAAAATGGGTATATTACTCCGCATCATCCAATAGCTTGTTAAATGTGTCTACCATTGCATCATCTATGATATTGTCTTCTACATAGTTTATTATCTGTTCTATCGTGGTTAGATCCATCGCTTGAATGCCGAGGTCAGCTAGTTGCTTATTGATAGACTCTAAGCTCTCATTTTCTTCAGAATCGTCTAATAAATGCTCTTCGAACCTTCCTCTGACGAACCAATACATTTTTTCTAGTAGAGTCTCTTGTTTGGTCAGAGTAGAATATCCATCACCATAAATAAATAGATTAAAATGATAAGCCATTTTTATATCATTAATGAGAAAATTACGCTGGCACTCTAATGTATAGGCTTGAATATCTTTATTTTCAGCACCTTCTTTATCTGTAGCCTCTTCATCATATTCAATAACCTCTTCTATCAGCTCACCTAGTATTTGATAGTCGCCTGTTTTGATTTTATGGTTATAAATGATACAAGCATCGGAGATTGCATCAAAAATAATGGCGCTGATATCTAACGTGTTATCATCAATGTCGTAGAAACTTTTTAGTGCTGGTAAAAACTCAGTCAGCTTATCTTCGGGCACTTGTGTTAGACACTGCTGCTCATATATTTTAATCATGTCTTCAGGTGCATAAGTATTAGCAGTATTAGTTTCATTCCTACCAGTAGGCTGTAAAGGTAAAAAGTTATACGGGTTATCATTGGTCATTCAGAACGGCCTTTTTATTTAGATTAGCGTTATTAGATACTTGTTCGGCATCTATAGAGCTATTGTTTCTTATTCAGACAATTTTAGATATGTGATCGACTCAAAATAGCAGTATTTATAACGTGCTAAAAGTCTACTTTACCTCGCAGCGCCTTGGTTTTACCCCGCTGCGTTTTTTTGTCCATACGTTTACGTTTAGCATTTCTGCTCGGTTTGGTAGGTTTACGATTTTTGCTGATATAAGTGGCTTGTATGATAAATTGTTGCAAGCGCTCGATAGCATCTGCCCTATTTCTTTCTTGTGTGCGGAACTGCTGCGCTTTCAGCACAAATACGCCCTCTTTACTAATACGGTTATCATTATTGGTCAGCAAACGCTCTTTTTGTGAGTTACTAAGACTTGAAGCATGAATGTCAAAACGCAAATGAATGGCAGAAGAAACTTTGTTGACATTTTGCCCGCCAGCACCTTGTGCACGTATGGCGCTAATCTCTACTTCGTGGTCGTTAAGACTGATGGTGTTGCTAATAAAAATCATGATTTGCTTTTATATAAATAATCCATAATGTCGATTCATCATAAATCATTATCGACGAAGCGGCTACTTGCGATATCGATAACTAACATAAGTGTGAGACCATGATAGTCCAACATCAATCTGGCAGCAAATATAGCTTAATAGACAAGCATCACACTTACTCCAAAGTTAAAGAGCACTCGTGACCTAACACAGGACTATACAGTCAAATAGATTGCTAGGATTTTAAAAAATCGTTACAATCGAGTTATAATCTCGCCATATTTACGACAAGGAAGTCGATATGTCTTATCATACAACTCGTACTATTGTTAATCCCTCTATTCTAAAAACCCTTACTAAAAGCATGCTAGCAGTCACACTTTGCACAGCAGGATTGGCTCATGCTAATGATTATAGTAGCGTGACCTTTTTTGGTGACAGCTTAACCGATGGTGGTTATTTCAGCCCTCTTACCCAAGGTATCTTTGGCCTAGAAGAATCAGGGCAGTTTACGACCAACCCTGACAACACATGGGCGACCTCATTCGCCGAGCAACTGGGAACCACCGCTGTCGCCAATACTTATGACGGTAGCCAGACGGGTAACAATTATGCCATTGGCGGTGCGAGAGCGGGCGAAGACGTCACGGCTTTTGGTATTCCAGTGGCTTCTGCCAATAGTCAGGTAAATAGCTATATTGCCAATAATAAAATAGATCCTGATGGGCTCTATGTGGTTTGGGCAGGTGCAAATGACTTACTTGCCGCAGCAGAAGATCCAGATAATGCTGAAACTATCATTACATCAGCAGTAAACAGTCAAGTTGACACTATTGGCACTCTAAAAAGCAGTGGTGCAAACTATATCTTAGTACCGAATGTTCCTGATGTTGGTCTTACACCTAGGGCCGTCGAACAAGGTGCAGTGGCACAAGCGCAAAGTACTTATATCACCAACTTATATAACCAGTCCATGTATATCGGCGCTCAAAATACAGGCGCAAATATTATACCACTGGACACCTTTAGCTTACTACAAGAAGTCGCTGCCAACCCTACGGCCTTTGGTTTTACTAATATTACGACAGCAGCCTGTAGTACAGACAGCTCGCTAACCTGTGGATCAAGCGACTTAGCCACTCCAGACGCTAATGAAACCTATTTCTTCGCTGACGGTATCCATCCAACAGGCAATGCCCACCAAGTAATCGCTGACTATGCCAATGCCGTCGTCAAAGCTCCTAGCTTAATCGGTGTATTACCACATATCGCGACCACCACAGGACTGGCAACCAATGAGCGTGTGCAATCACACATCAACCAAATCCAAAGCAGCGAGCAAAAACCTGCCCGCACATTATGGGCAGTCGGTGAAATTGAAAACCAAGACATTGCAGGGTTTGAAGACGAGGGCAACGCACAAGTATTATTGGGTGTCGATTTTTCTCATCCCAATTCAGCAAATGCAGTCACAGGCATATATGGTAATATTACTCAAAATCAATTTGAGGACTCAGGCGTTTCTACTGGCTTAAGCAATATTGAACTGGATGAAGTCGGCTTGGGTGTTTATCACAGCAATACGCTAGACAATTTTGGTGGCATACAGATTAATGGTGCCGTTGGTTTTGGTAATATGGATGTGGATGTCACACGTGCCGTCACGCTCGGCAACTATCAGCAAGAATTTAAATCCAATGCTGATGGTAAACGGTTTTATGCCAACGTTCAGGCGGGCTACCCAATGCAAGTCAGCAGCGTGGCTATCACTCCTTATCTTGGTGCAACCGCTAATCGTGTAAAGATTGGTAAACTTGAAGAACAGGAAAGCTCTGGCATCGCCATGCAGTTCGATGAACAAAAGTATACGACAACCTATGGCAAGCTTGGGGTTAAAGCCAATCATAACTTAATGGAAAGCCTGAACCTATTTGGTGATATTCATTATCAAAAACAGCTGAGCGACAATCGTGAAGCGGTAACCGCACGTTTAAACACCCTATCTAATATTAGCTTTAGCACACCGATGGTAGATACTGACGATGATAGCCTCGGCATGACGCTTGGGCTATCTAAAAGCTTCGGTCTGTTAAATGCCAATGCTGGTATTAGTCACTCACAAGGCGATGATGATGAGTCAACGAGCTTGTTTGTCGGACTCAGCGGTGCCTTTTAGGTTATAACGTCACTAAATACTTATTCGTTCTACTATAATTCGCTTCACCATAATATAGAAACTGCCAAATCCTAAAAATGTTTGGCAGTTTTTTTGTTTTTCACTCTCTTAAACGAATGCAATCTTCGCAAACATATAGCTAATCTTGCTTACCAAAAGATAACTTATAGACATGTTTTAATGATAAAGGTATCATTAACAATTCTCATTTACTATACGGTTTTGTCCTTATGTCTAAGCATCATACTTCCTCTTATGCTTTACCCTACTCTCGTTTGTATAGTGCAATTTTGACTACTGTGAAGACCTCTAAAAAAGCCCCTATATATCTGGCCGTAGGCACATTAGTGCAGTTCAGTCCAGCATTTGCTGATACAGCCATTGATACTGACGCAAGCGCTCAGCCTAGTACGACGCTTGAGCCTATCGTCGTCGTCGCCAATCAAACGCCAAAGGCTATTTCTGATATTCCAGCGACTGTCTGGTATATCGATGAGTACAAAGTCGATGAAGCTGCCCGTACTGGTAAGCGTCTAGGTGATTTTATCGCTCAAGAAGTACCCTCTCTCGATTTGGGTAGCGGCGGACGCACGAGTGCAGGTCAGAACTTGCGTGGACGTGACATGCAGGTGATGATTGATGGTGTGTCACTGAATTCCTCACGTGCTATCAGTCGTTATTTAGACTCAATCAGTATGGAAAACATCGAAAGTATCGAGGTACTATCTGGTGCATCAGCGGTGTATGGCGGCGGCGCCACGGGTGGTATTATCAACATTAAGACTAAAAAAGCACAATCTGGTGAGCCACAAGTCACCACTTCTATACAGGCAACTTCAGGCTTCCAAGACGAAGACGACATCTCTTATAAAGGTCACGCTTCTATCGGTGGCGGTACAGAAACGGTCAAAGGTAATCTAGCCGTTACCTACGAACAAACTGGTTCTTTCTTTGACGGCAGCGGTCAGATACTCGTTCCCGATACCACTCAGGGTTCGTTGCAGGACAATGAGACCATTGATATCTTAGCCAGCACACAACTACAGATTGATGACCAGCAAACTTTAGACTTGTCAGCACAGTACTATAAGAGTGAGCAAGATACGGATTACGGTATTCAGTATGATCTAACCACTTATCCATTCGGTGCCGAGATTAGTGATGGTTTTGAGAGTGATCGACAAGCCAGTACGGAACGTCAGCAGTACAATGCCAATTACCACAATACTGACTTATTCGGTCATGAAGTATATGCTCAGCTATCACATCGTACCGAAGAGCTGAGTTTTATTCCCTTTATTTATGGTACCTATTTTGCCGCTTCAGAGCAGTCAACTGATGTGACTTCAGCACGTCTCGCATTGAGCAAGGACTGGACTGATAAACTCAAACTAACTTATGGTATCGACGGCTATCAAGACAAACTGGATAGCAATCAAATGATATTCAATCAAAGCACAAGTCTAGCTACTGGTGGCTTGGTCAATGATGAGTTTGCAACTATCGGACGCTACCCTGGTACTGAGGTAGACTCTATCGCGGGGTTCATTCAAGGCGATTATGAGCTAACCAATACACTAAGCGCGACTGCTGGTATGCGCTATCAACACCTGAATAATAAAATTGATGACTTTGTCTCTACCACAGTACAGACTGATATTGCCTTGGGCAATGCCACTGGCGGTGATGCAATCCCTGGTGGTAGCACGGACTATAATGTTAGCTTATTTAATTTAGGTCTCAATTATAAACCTACAGACAACTTACGCTATTTTGCGAACTTTTCACAAGGCTTTGAGCTACCTGATCCTGCTAAGTTTTATGGTCAAGGCATCTACTCAAAAAATGCAGCCAACTATTATGAGCTTGTTAACGGCTCTAACGTTTCAGGTACCGAGCTTGATGGTATCAAAACCGATAGCTACGAGTTAGGTACTTCGTTCAGTCACAATAACTTGACGGGTCAACTGACGGGTTACTATAGCCTATCAGATGGCAGTATTGACTATGATCGTAGCACCCTACTGATCACTCAAAGTGATAATAAAAAGCGTGTGTATGGTATTGAAGCAAAGGGCGACTATGCGATTAATGACAATGTGAGCATCGGCGCACTAGCGCATTGGGTCAAAAGCGAAACGCAAGTCGATGGTGACTATAAAGACACTGTCGTGACTGACACCAGCCCAACCAAATACGGCTTGTGGACACGCTGGGAAGATGAAAATCAAGCGCTTAAGCTACAAGCGAATATGATGCGTGATGTCTCAGGCTACGACTCAAGCAGCGACTCTACGCAAGAGCTAGATGGCTATACCACCATTGATCTTGATTACACTTACTTCTTGCCTTCAGGCGAGTTTAGTCTAGGCGTTCAGAACTTGCTCGACAAAGACTACACCACCGTTTGGGGACAGCAAGCTCAGATCTATTATGGTAGCTATGCACCTAAATCAGTGTTTGATTACAAAGGCCTAGGACGTACTTACACGCTTGGCTACACTCATCACTTTTAAGTGACCGTTCAACTCATATCATTTGAACCTAAAAAAGTCCCTATTCAAAAATGAATAGGGACTTTTTTATTTTAATACCTAGGCCACGCACTCAGTCTCAACTGAGAGATATCATATGGAGCAAAAATCGCTTATCCTATATCGCTTATTCTAGAAAAATCTTTTTATTCACACATCACTAGATTTTGGCAGCCCATACACTATACTCTTAACCACTCCATTATTTCTCTCAACTATCAATCGATAGCCTTTAATCACTCCTTTATAAGGCAAATCACTCGCATACTGCTGATGATGCTTATAGATTTTCTCTTTCACTATAGACGTACGTGCTACCTCTTTTAGTTCGGAAAAATCATCAGGCAAGCGTATATGAGCCAATCGCGCCGCATTGCCATGAGATATCCAGTTTGTGCCACTGAACTCAAAATCGATATCAGCTTGTAAACTATATTGAGGTACGGCATTGAGATAATGCGCTAAATCATATTTAATCTGAGATATATCTTCTGCAAATGGCTGATATGGCATCTCAATCACTGCAAATAACTTGACTAAAAATTCATCAGCGGTAAAGTACTTATCTATATAGCTACCATCAAGCCCAAGAAACCTGCTCGACAATACGTGGCGCAGACGCTCACAAGCTGGAATGGTATGTTTTAGTGGGTAGCCCATTTTTTTGACAATATCTTGCGAACGTAGCTCAAGCGTGTCTATCTGATTAATCGCATATTGTGCCAAAAAATGATGTGGATAGTAACGGCGGGTATATTTGGATTGGTTAGCAACGTGGCTCATGAGATTGAACACCTTAAGACTCCTGTAACTCCGACAAAAAAGTATAAATTAGGCACAAATGAGGATGTCGGAGTACAGGCTCATGCGCTTTACCAGAATTATTTTACATCGTGCTGGAAGTTGCAAGGTTTGTCACGCCGCCATCAAACTGTCGCTATGGATGGCAATGACAAAACTGTTAAACCCACGATAATTCGTTAAATGATAATAGCACATCAGATGATAAAAAATAAATACTGATATGTATACTTGCTTGTAAAGGATCAAACACACTCTAACGACATACTAATACTTTCACTAGATGTATACGTGATACATCAAGCGAGGTTAATGCTGTGAGACTTTTATAGTGGAGTTCAAATAATTTCGATACAAAAAAACCGAGTACAAGCGATACTGAACCGCCCCGGTATTGTCGGAGAGTGATTTACTTGAGTCAGGCAGCTTTGTCTGACTCAGTAAGACTATCATAGTATCGTCTCTCAAACTCAAAAGGCGACACATAACCAATCGTACTATGAATGCGAGTTTTGTTAAACCAATCGACCCATTCAAGGGTTGCTAATTCAACATCGCTCACACCTTGCCACTGCTGTTTTAAATATTCAATCACCTCTGTTTTATAAAGCCC
>NZ_RRYV01000119.1 GCF_014861395.1 Psychrobacter sp. FME13
TTCTCGCTTGTGTCTTTATCTGGCTGCCGCTGATTTGAATTCTATACAGCCCCTAGTTTTTTAAAATTATTTTTAATAAGTAATATTAAAGAAAATTAACGAACAGGTTGAATTGATAATACCTATAGCAATAGCTGCTAACGATAAATATTATAAATATTACAAATATTAGATATAGCTTATCGATATTAGTTTCTGTGCTATAGTTTGGTTTTATCCAAAAATCGTATTGCTCTCACCTGTCGTAAAAAATGGGGCTAATACGATGAAATCAACAAAATATCAGCCAATTAATCAATAGTTTTTGATGATTAGGAATACGTAATAAATGAGCATTTACACGCAACGATTGGCCTCTCAGATTGAATTTATTAAACAATGTACTTTGATGAAAAAAGCACCTATTCAAGACTTCACAAAGCACAGTGACTTTACTTGCATAGAAGAGCATGTATTAAATTTGCCAGGTATTAGCCTAAATACCACAAACGATACTTCTGAGGATGTTTGGCTACGTTTAGAACGGTTGCGTGAAAATTCGGTACCAAAACCGAGCAGTACCCTATTAGCACATTGGTTAGTATTTCCAAGCAAATTTAGTGATCAACCATCATTAAAAGAAAAAACTTCTGTCCAATTATTAATAGATGACAACCTACTATCTTCTGATTCGAGTGAAATATTCACATCATTTGAGGTTAAAGACACCCATTTCGATGATAATTATCCAGATAAGACATCAAATGTAGCGGAATACTCAAAAGCAAAAATTCATCTAAAAAACTTTCCTAAAAAAGACGCTGTACAAAATGAATTTAACGATTACATCCAAAATATCTGGAAACCTTGGGTAGCAACAGAAAAGCGAATACGTCAAAGTATCACGCTGTATTCCAATCTGTTCATGCTTAATCAAAAGCTTCAAGGCAATCTCGCTGATGCACAGCTAGAATTGGTATGGGGTATCGGTATTGCTACAAAAATAAATGCTGACAATGAGTCAAATAGCAAGCAAATCAAGTATCCCCTATTAACGCAATCTGTTGAAATTACCTTAGATCAAAAAACCATGGCGTTACTTATCAAGCCTACGCTATCTGTACCTACACTTGAAACTGAGCCTTTTTCTATAGAAGAAAATCAAGGTTTGGGCAAACTGCTAAAAAACACCAAAGCATTTTATGAATCAGAAAATGTATTGCTAAATCCATTTATACCAAGTAGCTATGAGCCTATCTTAAAATCAGCGGTGACATTGCTTGACGCTTCTGGTGTTTATCAACCAGACCATACTACTGCAGATGAGCGCAAAATACCTACAGCACAGCACAACCTTATCGTAACAGATACTTGGGTAATCATGGCTCGCCCGAGAAGCAATAATATATTTTTGCAAGATCTGGAAAAACTATCTACGCAACTCGAAACGGTCTCTGATGGCAATTTTCCAAACGCCCTCAAAGCTATGCTGACAGAGCCTGCAACCGAAAATAAAGAAGTCGTATTGTCCGCTTATCGGGGCCTATCTATGGTAGGTGGTAGCGAAAATTATACCAGCACGCCAACTGAGCTCTATTTCCCCAAAGCATTCAACGATGAGCAAGTACAAATCATACAGCAGCTAGATGTACACGATGGTGTGGTCGTGCAAGGTCCACCAGGTACAGGCAAGACGCACACCATCGCCAATGTTATCTGTCATTACTTAGCGCTTGGCCAGAGAGTTTTGGTCACCTCCATGAAAGATCCTGCCCTAAAGGTACTACAAGAGCAGTTGCCTGAATCGATAAGACCGCTCGCTGTGAGCTTACTCACCAGCGAAAACGAAGGCCTAAAGCAGTTTGAACATACCGTCAAAAAGATATCAAGCGAATTATCAGGTATCAATCGCGAGGCCTACCAAAAAGATATCGTGATGCTAGATGATCAAATCGATACTATTCATGCACAATTGGCCAGTACCGACCAAAAAATTACGGCTTGGGCACGGTTAAACCTTGATGATATCGTCATGGATAACGAAACTATCAAGCCAATAGATGCTGCGACTGAGATTGCTCAAAATCGACAGCTTATAGACAGCATTCCTGATACATTGGGTATAGAAGAGGTATTTAAGCCTCAGTTTACTCATAATGATATAACTGAACTAAAAAATGCCAGAATCAAACTTGGCAGCGACTTACATTATCTTAATAAAAAAATACCTGCGATTGCAGATATTCCTACTACCAATACGATGATACAGTTGCACAGAGATTTAAGTTACCTGAACGAATCACAAGCAGCTGAGGAGCAAGGCGAACTACCAAGCTTGATGGAACACAGTGCTAACACTTTGAGCATTGCTTATAATACAGCTGCTAACACCTCTCGTTTAATCTATCTTCTTGAAAAAGTTGAGAATGCTAAACAAGACTGGACAACTCATATCCAACCGCACCTGGCTGATAATGCCAAGCAAGACATCATTGAGCATTTAAATACGCTGAATACCGAAATCAAAGCACTGTTTAACGAGAGATCAGTTTATTTAAGCAAACCAATCTCACTGCCTGACAACGTAGATAAAAATCCAGAACTGGTCGATGCCATCACTAATTTATCTGAAGGTAGAAAACCTTTTGGCTTAATAGGTATTTTTGGTAAATCGGCAGAAAAAAAATGCCTTGAATCTATTAGGATACTCGCATCACCACCCTCAAGCGCACAAGATTGGCAATACGTATTAAACTTTATAGCCTTTAGAAAAAAAACGCTAGAGCTTATCTTGCGCTGGAATGTATTATCCAATGATCTACCTTTACCCATATTTGAGGTATCACCTGATGTCTTATCTGATTTAAATTCAGCCGCTTACTTATATGAGGCCGTTTTTGATATCAATCGTCTACAAAATGATATTCAACAGGCACTACGTACTATATTCATAGAGTGGGATACCAGTAATACCAACAAGAAAATACGTTATGATAAAGAAGCTTTGGTTGAGATAAGTCATATACTTAATCAACATCTAAAAAGACATAACCTGATAAAAAGTAGCAAGTTAAAAGAGAGGTTACTGGATGAGCTTACTGATTGTGACGGTGACATTAGCGACAAAACCATTGCCTTTTTCAATCAGAAAATTGGTAGTACCACTTTATCTGATGATGCATTACAAACTATATGGAAAGACCTGCTAAATGATCTAAAACGAGTAAGAAATCTTGCAGCCGATCTACAAACAGTCGCGACCATTACCAAGCTTATCGAAAACAATGGCGCACCACTTTGGGCCGAACAGTTACGCCATACGCCTTGTGCTAACGCTCAAAATACAACACAAATAGATGACTTATTACCTAATGACTGGCAGAAAATTTGGCGTCTCAGCCGATTAAGAAGCTTTATCGACAGCATCGATGGTCGTAAAGAGTTGGTGCAACTGGCCAAAACTCGTGGCAATTTAGAGTCAGACTTGGCAAGACTTTATCAAAAAGCCATCACCAAGCGAGCGTGGCTAAAAGTCGCCGAAAATGCGACGCCGAACGTCAGAGCTTCTTTGGAAAAATACCGCTCTGCCATTATGCGTATCGGTAAAGGAACCGGTAAAGGTGCACATTATTATCGCCGTGAAGCGCGAGAAGCCTCTACAGGCGCAAGTGCTGCTATTCCATGTTGGATCATGCCGCATTATCGTATCTCTGAATCCCTGCCAGCAGAATTCGGCAGTTTTGACTTAGTTGTTATCGATGAAGCCTCTCAATCTGATTTAACAGCGCTACCAGCCATCATGCGAGCCAAAAAAGTGTTGATCGTTGGTGACGATAAACAAGTCTCACCAGAAGGCGTCGGTCTCGATATCGAAAAAATTCGCCATCTGATGGCACAGTATCTGAGCAACCAGGTCCCTGTTTATCGCTCACAGATGTCGCCTGATCGCTCAATCTATGACTTATTTAAAGTGGTGTTTGCGGATAGCAGTGTGATGTTAAAAGAGCACTTTCGTAGTGTGGCCCCTATTATTGAGTTCTCTAAACGTGAGTTTTATAATCATGAGCTGATACCATTACGTAGAGCCAAACCCTCAGAGCGCTTAGACCCACCATTGATTGATATCTATGTCACCGATGGCTATCGTGCGAAAGGTTCTGATATTAACCCCTCAGAAGTCAGGTTTATCGTTAATGAAATAAAAACCATTGTTTCTGACCCAGCTTATAAGGGTAAAACCATTGGTGTTGTCTCATTATTAGGCAATAAGCAAGCACACAGTATTATGGAGATGCTAAATAAAGAGTTGGATGAAACACTCATGACTGATTTTGACATTGCCTGCGGTGATGCTAGAACCTTTCAGGGCAAAGAGCGCGACATCATGTTTTTATCATTGGTTGTGGCACCAGGTGCCGCCCATGCACAAACCAGAGATACCTTTGCCCAGCGGATGAACGTCGCTGCTTCCAGAGCGCGCGATAGAATGTATTTGGTGCGCAGTATTGAGCTGAATGAGCTTAGCCAAGCTGATCATTACCGATCAGAGCTTATCAAACACTTTCAGGCACCATTCATGCAAGATGAAGAAGAAGTCACAGAATTACGTGATAAATGTGAGTCACCCTTTGAAAAAGAAGTCTTTGATCTTCTGATTGAAAAAGGCTATCGCGTCGTACCACAAGTAACAGCAGGTGCTTACCGAATCGATATGGTGGTCGAAGGTGAAAACGACAACAGCCTAGCCATCGAGTGTGATGGAGATAGATATCATGGGCCTGATAAGTGGGACAGCGACATACAACGTCAGCGGATTTTGGAGCGTGCTGGCTGGAAATTTTGGCGCTGCTTTGCCTCTACCTTTGTCACTCGCAAAGAGGAAGTCACTCAAGACTTATTAGCAGAATTGGAGCGATTAGAGATTTACCCAATCGCTACGGACGCTACGTATAGCAGCTCATATGTTGTATCCAGAGTTGTCACTACTACTGAGGAGCCCTTACTCGACAGTGACAGTGATGCCAGTATAGCTAGTCAAGCAGAGACGGACGCTTAAATATATAAAGCTCAATGGGTGGTGATTATATCTGCGAAACCTCACCACCACACTGGCTCATCACTTTCTTTTCTAGGTTTTTTAGCGGTCTTAATCGTCACCTCATTCGCAGATAGCTCGGCGATAAAGCGGGACGGCTTGTCAAAATACCCTGAATAGCTAGACAAGTAATCAGGTGCCGTCAGATAAAGCTGAGACTTAGCACGACTACAGGCCACATAAAACAGCTTACGTTCTTCTTCTAATTCCTCAAAATCGTCGAGCGAGCGATGATGCGGCGTCATACCATCAACCAATGAATTGACAAACACCACTGGCCACTCTAGTCCTTTGGCGCTATGGATGGTTGAGATAGTGACTTTGTCGGTATTCTTTGTTTTAGACTGACTGGCCGTCGCCACTGAGTCATTAGGTGGATCAAGTGCTAGGTTTTCTAAGAAACTATCAAGACTGCTATATTCTGTTGCCAGTTTTTTGAGTACACGGAAGTCCTCACTACGCTCTCGCCAATTCTCCTCAATCGTTTTTAGAATAGGCGTATAAAACTTCAGAATCTGCTCAATGACTGTTTTGACAGATTTTGCCCGATCTGCTTTGGTAAGTAGATGATACAAAGGCTCAAGCTGCTCGCTTTTTTTGGCAAACTTTGCCGTAGTTAATGGCTCAAACGAATTATTGTCCGCATTAATTGCTTGGGTCAAACGCGTCGCGGTGACTGACCCTACTCCCTTAAACAAGGTCAAAATACGGTGCCATGCGATCGTGTCATTGGGGTTATAAAGTATCTTTACGAATGCCAAGACGTCTTTTATATGACGTCTTTCTATAAACTTGATACCACCCACGACAATAAATGGAATATGACGCTCCATAAATTCTAATTGGACATAGTTGGACTGAAATGACGTTCGGCACAATACAGCAAAGTCGTCATAATCAAATTCTGATTTTAGCTTGATGATCTTATCAGCAATATATTTGGCCTCACGGGTCTCATCACGCAAGCGACTAAATACCGGCTTGATTCCTGTTACTAATGCATCAGAGTACAGCTGTTTTTGATAGCCTAGCGTGATTTGTGCTGACAAGGCATTGATATAGTCTAAAACGGCAGGCGTACTACGATAATTTTGCTCAAGCTTGATCAACTTGGCATCGGGGTAACTCTCACCAAACAACAAGATGTTTTCATAATTGGCACCGCGAAAGGCATAAATGCTCTGATTGTCATCACCAACGACCATGAGCGATACAGACTCAGGCTTACAAATCAAATCTATCAGCTCTTTTTGTGGAATATTGGTGTCTTGATATTCATCGACCATCACGTAACGGTACTGACGTTGTAGTAGTTGTCGAAATTTATCATTGGTCTTTAGATGACGTACCACTTGGCTAATAATATCGTCAAAGTCATAAAGATGATTGGCTCGCTTATACTCATGAAAGTCAACCGCCAGCTGCTCAATGATAGGAATATGTACAGCTATATCAGGGTAACTATCTTCTATCAAGTCGCGGATATGAATGCGTCTATTTCTAGAGGTTGAAAAGATGTTTTGTAGGGTCTTTTTACGAGGAAACGCTTGGTTTTTGGTTTGGGTGGGATACTTCTTTTCTTTATGAATTAGATCAATCGCATCTTCACTATCACCCGTGTCTAAAATCGTAAATCGAGGATTAATACCAAGCAGCCCTGAATACTGGCGCAGCAGCATATTACAAAATGAATGAAAAGTGCCGCTAGCAATGTCGTTGAGCCACTTATCAGTTGGCAGCTTATCCTTAGCCAAATCCTCATCAGACAAACGGCTGGTCAATAGCGTCTTTGCACGATTTTTAATTTCATTGGCCGCTTTTCGGGTAAAGGTGAGTAGCAAGATATCTTTAGGCGACACCCCATTCTCTAACAGATAGCTGGTTCGATAAGTGAGTGTTTTGGTTTTACCAGAACCTGCACCAGCGATGACCAACACCTTGCCTTCGATAGTCGTTGCAGCCATTAGCTGATCTGGATTTAACTCACTGGCATAATCGACCTCTAACCCCGCACCACTATCCAATCTTTGATCTAATAATTTGATATTTGCCGCCTCAGCAGTATCAATCAGATTTGCTTCTAGCTTTTTGATTGCCTGCTCAAGCTGAGCCAGCTTAGGTTTCATTTCAAGAAAATTCTGCGGATAACTATAGCGGCGTGTATTAAAAATTGTGGTCGTCATTATAAGAAGTGGCCTTTTGTTTATGTTAATCGCCTTTACAAAGGATGAACCTTTGATATTGCTATCAGATCAGTTGCTCATTTTATAGTACAGCTTACCATAATAGATAAAATGGCAAAATTACTAGCAATAACAGATGCTAAATATCAGTCTACAACGCAACAACCTCACCCCTATTCAGGTAAATTTGCTACAATGTGCCCAATTTTGATTTATCATTTAACCAATCTTTATACCAACTGATTTTATTACTATATTGAGAGAATGCTATGGGTTTTAATTGCGGCATCGTTGGCCTACCAAACGTGGGTAAATCCACCTTGTTTAACGCCTTGACCAAAGCGGGTATCGCCGCTGAAAACTTCCCGTTTTGTACCAAAGATCCCAACACGGGTATCGTGCCAGTACCAGATCCACGTCTAAAGAAACTGGCTGACATCGTCATCCCTGAACGTGTACTGCCAACGACCATGGAGTTTGTCGATATCGCAGGCTTGGTCGCAGGCGCATCAAAAGGCGAAGGCATGGGCAACCAGTTCCTAGCCAATATCCGTGAGACTGATGCGATTGCTCACGTCGTACGCTGTTTTGATGATGACAATGTGGTACACGTTGATGGACGCGTCAGCCCAATTGATGACATCGAAACCATCAATACCGAACTGGCATTGGCAGATTTAGAAGCTGTAGAGCGTGCGGTATTTAACTTGACCAAAAAAGCCAAAGGCGGTGATAAAGACGCTGCAGCCATGCTAGATGTGTTCAAAAAAATTGAGCCATTATTAGCAAAAGGTAAAGCTGCTCGCGCTGCTGGCCTAGACGCTGATGAGAAAAAACTAATCAGAAGCTATGGTCTAATCACCCTAAAGCCAACCATGTATATCGCTAACGTCGCTGAAGATGGCTTTGAAAACAACCCATACCTTGATGCAGTGCGCGACTATGCCACTGGTGAAGACTCTATCGTCATCGCACTATGCAACCAAATCGAAGCTGAGATTGCTCAGCTTGACGAAGAAGACAAAAAAGACTTCTTGGCTGAAATGGATATGGAAGAAGCAGGTCTAGATCAAGTCATTCGTGGTGGTTATGATTTGCTTGATATGCAGACTTACTTTACCGCTGGTGTCAAAGAAGTGCGTGCATGGACTGTTGCTGTTGGCGCTACAGCCCCGCAAGCTGCTGGTGTGATTCATACTGATTTTGAGCGCGGTTTCATTCGTGCTGAGGTCATCGCTTATGATGACTTTATCGAATACAACGGTGAAAAAGGCGCAGCAGCCGCTGGTAAATCACGCCTAGAAGGTAAAACTTATATCGTGCAAGATGGCGACGTCATGCACTTCCGCTTTAATGTTTAATATTTAAGCGGTAGATAGTATTTACATTGAGTGCGTTTCCTAATAAGCCGATGTTGGATATTCTCCAGCATCGGCTTTATTTTATCCGTCTATTGTTATATTATAACATATCTTAATTTTCACTTATTCGAGAACTTATAATATGACTGACTCTCTATCATTCTCTAAACTTGCAGGCGCTGCATTAATCGGAAGTATCATGACAGGCTCATTATTAGGCTGTCAGCCTAGTACAGATACAGCAGCATCTGAAGAAGTAACGGCAGAGCATGATCACGAAGGACACGATCACGAAGAACATGATCACGAAGAACATGATCACGAAGAACACGATCACGAAGAACACGATCACGAAGGACACGATCACGAAGAACACGATCACGAAGAACACGATCACGAAGGACACGATCACGAAGGACATGATCACGAAGGACACGATCACGAAGGACACGATCACGAAGGACATGATCACGAAGGACATGATCATGCCAGTGCAGGCACGCCGTTTACCTGTGAGCCAACTGCTACTATTGGTGTGTCTTACCATGATGACAGCACACCACACACCGCAAACTTAATCATCGATGGTCTAGATTACGATTTGGTCGCTACCTCAGATAGCAACACTGATGCCAATACACAAGTCTATGTAGGTGAGATTGGACTGGATGATACTCACGGTATCATATGGCAAGTAAATGGCGACGAAGCAACATTGCGCAATAAAACACTAGACAGTGATGTGGCGATTGAAGAGGAAGAAGTGCTATTTAACTGCCAAAAATCTTAACATGTAGCCACACTTTAATTCGCAATAAGATAAACCAAAAAAGCTGGGTATCAACCACACACTGTGATACTCAGCCAAGTTGATACTATAGTGGCTCTATTATACGATTACCGCTATTACCACTTTGACATACTCCCACCACTTTCGCAAAGCTCAAGTGGGGGATTCTAAAAGCAAAT
>NZ_RRYV01000011.1 GCF_014861395.1 Psychrobacter sp. FME13
TCTCATTGGCCTGTTTGAGTTCTCTGCATTCACGTTCAAGATCTTTAATACGTTGATCTTGGCTTTGAGCTTGCACTGAGGCAGGAATGGTTTGATCGATGTGCTTTTTATGCCATGAGCGCAGGGTTTCAGGCGTGCAGCCAATCTTAGGGGCAATGGCTTGAATCGCTGACCAGGTAGAGGGGTAGTCGCCTGCCGCTTCAATGAGCATGCGAACGGCGCGTTCTTTAATCTCAGGAGTGTAGGTTTGTCTTTTCATTGTCGTATTCTCTCAGAATGTTGAGTCTCCGACAATACCGGGGCGGTTCAATTGCTGGACTTCTTTTGGGAACATCTTGGTTGTGTTATCGTAAAATGTACTTAGAAGCCTTTTGTATTGTAGTTGGTATTAATGCGGTCGACTTGGCTCTAATGTATATGCTTGGTATGGAAACCTATAACTCTATTGGTCAAACCAGCTTTTTTATCGGATGGGCCGTACTTACAGGTATGTTAGGTAATTATTTTTACTTTAGTCATAGCGTTAGAAATATAAAAACAGTTATGAGAGGTACAGCAGATCCAGCTACGCTTGAACAGGCGTTAGCGGAAAAAGGTGGCACGTCATGGGTTGGCGCAATTGTGGGTAGTATATTGGTGGTATTGCTATCAATGGCTATATCCTATTTATTTGCCCCTGATTGGTTTTGGTTGGTGTAGTCGGTTTTTCTTTCTACTTAGCCTTTAGCTGAAACAAAAAAAACACTCAACTTGGTTGGGTGTTTTTTATGGGTACGATGGATAGTAAATTTACGTCGCCAAAATTATTGGTTATTAGAACCTTGTTTAACTATAGTGAACCTACTCACAGAGCAGTGAGTAGTAAGCCTAAATTTTCTAATAAAACTTTTAAAGGAATTCTATATGAGCACGAAGAAAACTACTGTAGCAGACAACAGTTCTAACATGAGAAACCCAAATAAAGGAACGGGTGGTACTAATAAAGTTTATGATCAAGCCCAAGGAAACCGAGGTAAGCAAATGAATCCTAATCGAAAAAGTAAAGGCTAGCTTTAACACTATATAGTCAGACGTTAAGTCTTCTATAACCAGAAGACTTAGCTATTTATTTTTGGGATAATATATCAATTTAGGAATGATTATGTCTGATTTAGCGCAATTTCCGTCACAAGGTGATTTACTGAAATTTATTTATAATGCAACAGGCATTATCCCATCTAAGAAACAGTTCATTGTTGATATTGAGATAGATGATAAAAGTTTACATAAAAGTCTTGAAAGACTAGCTAAAGAAGAAGGCGATTTCTTAAAGAACTTTGAACAACATACTAACGAGTTTAGGTCAGCAATACATGGCTTGTTTACTAATGCCACATATAGCCAGACATTATATGAGCCACTTGTAGAGTTATTTCAAATATATACTCAGACTGTATTAACTAACCAAACCTATCTAGGAAAAAAAGAGTCATTGTTTTTCCTAATAAATACTGTTTTTCCACGAAGCTCTACAATCTCAATATTCCAGTATCAGCAATGTTATAGCATGTTTTTAGACGCTTCTGTTTCACCTAGCAAGAAATTTTGGTACTTGGAACACGGAGATACAACACCGTTAGCTTATATTATTCATTGGATATATGATTGTGAGAATAAAAGCCAAAAAGATTTTCATAATACTTTTTGCGAGAAACGTGGTGGAAATATTGATCAAATCGATAAGGATTTAGCTAACGTAAATAATTGGGTGTCTGGTACTGTTAAGCTACCAACGTTCTCAAGTATTCTAGATGTATTTGATAGAGGGTTCCAGTTCCATAATATTGATGATGACAGAAGGCAAAAATATATATATTTTCTATTAATAGCTAGATTTGCCACTTACTGTCTGAAAAGCTTGTATGCAAACTATAAAGAAGAAGATATTTCTGATATTTTAAAAAAATTAAGAGATTATTTAACTCTGATAAATAAAGATTTCGAGCAGTTTTACTCAATTAATGAAGTCAAGAGAGACTCTAAGTTAACAGGTATAGAAAAAGATATAGTTGAGAGTTGGCAGCAAATGCAAATTACAAATTTTTTTCTTGATAAATCCAAAGAAACCGAAAGAAAAATTGCTCATAACTTAAGTAAGATCCAGCAAAAGTATATTGAAGAATCTTCGAAAAACAGTCATATGTACACCAAATCTCTTGAAAAAGTTTATCAAGAAGAACTTGAAAGATGGTATAGCACTGCACCAAATAAGTTCATTATTAGGTCTTTTCAAGATACTTTAACTCCTTTCAATGATGAAAGTTATAGGAAAAACATTGAAAACTGTGGGTATGGGTATTATGTAATGAAAGAAAAATATAACCATCAAAAATGGCTAAATGAGTATCATGATGTTGGTAATGATATTGTGTTTCCATGGTTAAAATATTGGATAGATGGTATGAAGCTATTTTATAGTAGGGATTTTGAATCGTCTCTTACTAGAATGAGAGAAGCATTTAATACCATTAGATATTCAGCAGGTAATCGTCAAATTAAATTTATAGAAGACTATATGCTAGTAGCGTTAGCACAACCTAATAAGAATGGTAACGTACAAGGTTGGAAGGATTTTAAAATAGCGTTCAAATGGGGCGTATTTATGAATCATTTTGACGCTTTTCCTGAATTTTATTCTGATAAAAATAATAAAGAACTAAAAACTATGTTCGAGGAAAAGAAGAAAGATTTTATAGCTTTTCCTTCAAATAGCATGGATACTAAAATTTTAGCAAAACTACTCTTTCATTGGAAATATGACACATAGTTAAAAATCACCTTAAAAAAAGCAGCACTGAGAAGTGCTGCTTTTTCATCGATATTAACTCTTAAATAACTAACCCTTCACATTCACCACATAACGCCCAACCGTTTTGCCCGCCATAAAGCGATCTAGGTATTCTGGCGTTTGCTCTAGCGTAATCTCTTCACCATAGCTCTCAAGATTAGGCAGTTTCATATCAGTGGCGACACGTTTCCAAATGGCTTCTTTATCAGCCAGTGGAATATAGACCGAATCTATACCTAATAGTGACACCGCGCGAGTGATAAAAGGAATCACCGACATCGAAAAATCAGCGCCGCTAGCTAGGCCGCAACTGGTCACTGCACCGCCAGCTTTGGTTTGCTTTAGCAGGTTAGGTAAGTAGTCGCCGCCAATGGTATCAATGGCGTTTGCCCATAGTTCACGGCCGACAGGTTTGTTGCCGATTTCATTGATGGTATCACGATGACGTACTTCGCTTGCGCCCAATGCTTTTAGATGCTCGCTTTGTTCAGGCTTACCTGAGAACGCAATCACGTCATAGCCGAGCTGCTTTAAGATAGCGATGCTGATTGTACCGACGCCACCTGTTGCGCCAGTCACAGCAACTGGACCATCACTTGGTTTTGCGCCCATTTTTTCTAGCTTTTGTATACTTAGCGCTGCGGTCAAGCCGCCAGTACCATAAATCATTGCTTCTTTTAGCGTCAGCGTTTCTGGACAAGCCAGCGCCCAATCTGCGGGGATTGATATCATTTGACCGAGTCCACCGTCTGTATCCATACCGAGATCATAGCCGAATATCAATACTTTTTGCCCTGCGCTAAACGTGCCTGATTTGTCACTGATGACCACACCAGCCGCATCGATACCAGGCGTATGCGGGTAGTTTTTGGTAATCATTTTATTACCTGATGCCGACATCGCATCTTTATAATTCAACGATGAATAATGCACTTCAATGAGCAAGTCGTTCTCTGGTAAGTCACTAACTTTGCGCTCTTGAATGCTTTTTTTAAATTCGCCATCGCTGGTTTCTTCGACGACCAAGGCTTTGAATGTGTTGTTAGACATAAGGCTGTTCCTCATTATATTTTTTGTATGCGTGTTTATATACTTGTGTGTTTGTATATTAGTACCAATAAGTATATTAAATCTATCGATTACGGCTTTAACAGCACTTTGCCTTTTTTACCTGACTGCAATTTTCCATCCACTGCTTTAGTGATGTCGGCCAAATCAAATACCGCTTCGACAGGCAGTTTTAAGTTGCCACTGGTACCACGTTCGACCAACTCATCGATTAGACGTTGTTTGTTCTCTACACTCATTTCTTGACTGATCTTGCTACCCCAAAATCCTTTGAGAGTCGCTTGTTTAAATATGATGTGGGTTGGGTCTAGTACCATCGGTTTTCCTGACATAATGCCAAACGATGCAAAGGTGCCGCCATGGCCCAACAGTGAGAGCAAGTCGTTACTAGACTCACCGCCGACTGAGTCCACCGCAGCACTGATTTTGTCATCACCAATGATGGTTTTTACTTGATCTTTCCAGTCCTCATCTGAGGAGTTGATGTTGTTTTTGATACCTAGCGATTCTAATTCTTTTACCGCATCGCTACTTCTCACGACATTGATGGTATTGATACCACGCGCCGCTGCTAGCATAGCGAGTGATTTTCCGACTGCACCATTAGCAGCGTTATGGATGACCCACTGTCCACTTTGTAAATCTAAAAATTCAATCAGCATCAGAGCGCTGAGCGGCATAGCAATCAGCTGTGCTGCCATCTCGTCTTTTAGCTCATCAGGCACAGAAAATATCATGTGTTCAGGCGCGACGAAATACTCCGCCCATGTCGCCTGTACACTTGCGGCAGCCACACGTTGACCAACTTTTAGGTCTTTGACGTCACTACCCACGGCATCGATAACCCCAACCGCTTCGCTACCACCTATCGCTGGTAGCTCAGGTTTGAAACCATATTGTCCACGGATAGTCAGTAGATCATGGTTATGGATAGAAGAGAGTATCGTTTTGACTCGGACTTCATTTGCCTTCGGCTCTGGGATGGGGCTGTCGCTTAGACTCAGTACATCAGAAGGTTTGCCAAAGTTGTTATAGATAGCGCTGCGCATAATCATTTCCTTTGCTTATTTATGGTTTTGTGGTTTTATAAGTATGTTACGAGTATGAATAACCGACTATAAACATCATGTTATTAAGCAAGGTCATCCACCAATGTAATTTTTGTTTTAGTAGAAACGATACCATGATAATGATGCTGATAGGTTATCGACTCACAAAGTCACTATACTTAAAAAATACTTAAAAAAACCACTATACTTAAAAATAGACTGGTCGTCTAGATATCGGATACATTTGCGCTAACGGGATTTCATTATAGAAAGCTTGGCTTACATCAGTAGTGTTTTTTGTATTACTTAAGCCGTGTCATCAATTAGCACATTGATGCAGTTTATGGTCTTAAAATGGCTAAATTTTCGCTAAAGGGTGTCAAAATCCTCGTCAATATATTCATATTCACTGCGAATTTTTCCTTGTTTAGCATCAATTTATTTCATTTTAATGCTCATAATCTGATTGATGACACGCCCTAATAAAACTCAATACGACTAAGAATATGCTCCTGCACGACATAGGCACAGGCATAAGCGCTTGGCCAAGCAAACATAAAGGCCAGTCCCCACGAATGCATCAGCTCCATAAAGAAGCCATCGATAAAGCCTTGCTTTACCACCAACAATGCTGTCGAAATAATGAACGACATCATTGTCGCCATGATACCTGTGAAGATAAGGCGATAGTATTTGCGCCGTGTGCGTATTCTAATGATGGGAAGTTTTGCCATAATTTTGAGTTGTCCTGCATGATGCCACCGGCATGCATGAATGATATAAGCGTATATTTTATAAGATAAATAGTGATGATTATGAGTATTATAGTTCAATGTCATATTGAGTACAGATTTTACAAGTAGTACAGATTTTATAAGTAGTACCTGCCAAGAAGCTAAGCCGCAAGGCAAATAGTAAGGCGTAAGTAAGAAGGTACAGTTGTCGTAGGTCGATGGTTCGCTAACGATATATATTAATAGGGAGTTTTTGATGACATTACGACGTACAGGGCTAGCAGCCTTACTCACTTTATCGATAGTCGGTTGTACAACACCCAATAGTTTTACTATTGCCACCACTCAAAAAATTATCCAACACGAACGCAATAAAGCAGACCTCAGTACCAAGATGTTTACACTGGAATCTGGTGAAACGCTCACGTATGCCGAAAGCAATGCTACCCATGATACCAGTACTATTAATGCTACTGATGCGGAGCCTTTGTTATTGATTCATGGCTTTGGTGGTAATAAAGATAATTTCACTCGTATCGCTGATCAGTTGGCAGACTATCACCTTATTATTCCAGATTTGCTAGGATTTGGCGATTCGAGTAAGCCTGAAACCGCAGACTATCGCGCGGATGCTCAAGCGCAGCGCCTGCACGAATTGATGCAAGCCAAAGGTTTGGCATCCAATATTCATGTCGGCGGTAATTCGATGGGCGGCGCCATTAGTGTGGCGTATGCGGCAAAGTATCCAGACGATGTCAAAAGCCTATGGCTCATCGACAGCGCAGGGTTTTGGTCAGCTGGTGTTTCTGAATCATTAAAAAACGCCACTATTAAGAACAACCCACTGCTGGTCAATAAGACGGAAGATATCTATAAGATGTACGACTTTGTGATGTATAAGCCACCTTATTTACCCAAAACTGTGCAAGCGGTGTTTGCGCAAGAGCGTATCGCTAATCAGGTACTTGAGTCCAAAATACTAGAGCAGATCGTCACAGACAATGTCGAGGAGCGTGCCAAAATCATTGCGAACTATAAGATTCCGACGCTTATCGTTTGGGGTGAGTAGGACCAAGTCATCAAGCCTGAAACGACCGCGCTGATCAAAGAGCTCATTCCGCAGTCGACGGTTATTATGATGCCAGAGGTCGGTCACGTACCCATGATAGAGTCGGTAAAAGACACCGCCAAGGATTATAAAAAATTTCGCGCAACGTTAAAAGATGAGTAATTTTATAAATCCTTTACCAATCGCTCAAGCAGCTCAAGCGTGCTTTCTTTTTTGACCAGAGCCACCCCTTGTCCTGCCCATAGAGATAGATGTTCTGCATCCATATTCTGAGATGCATGAGCTCGCATAAATTTGGTCATGGCATTTAATTGTGGATAGGGCGGTAGCGTATCAGCGCTTTCAAATTCAGCAAAATCACGTAGATAGTCGTTTAATAAACCACGAGCGAGCTTACCTGAGAACAGACGAGTCAATCGCGTTTCTGAGCTGCGCTTATCTTGACTGGCATCAATTAACGCTTGTTTATAAATATCATTGATACCGCATTTGTTAGTGGTCAAAAACGCTGTCCCTATTTGTGCCAGCTCAGCACCAGCCATCTGAACCGCTTTGATAGCTTGCCCGTTCATGATGCCACCCGCTGCAATCAGTGGAATGTCGGTACAGGCGCGCGTTTGGCTAATTAGCGTCAATAGCCCCAATGGATCGCTCTCACTTTGCGGCAACCAACCACCGCGATGTCCGCCAGCTTCGACCCCTTGTACACATACCGCATCTGCACCAATATCTGCCCATGCCTTCGCTTCTAACGGGTGATTGGCGGTGCCGATGACGAGTGTACCTAGATTTTTCAGATGCTGGACTTGCTCTGCACTGATAATGCCAAAGGTAAAACTGGCGACAGGCACAGGGTTGTCATAGAGCACTTGCAGCTGCTCTGAGAAGTTCTGAGCAGGGCATTCAGGTAGTGTAAATTCGATAGTATTGTCCTGATAATACTTACTTAGCCAAGCAGGGAGCTCGGTATCAATGGTCGTATATTCCTGATTGGAGAGCACCATCAGGTTGATCATAAAAGGTCGGTCGGTGAGCGATTTGATGGTATCAATTTGGCCGGTTAAAACATCTGGTGCTGTCATACCAGATCCTAATGAGCCCAGTCCGCCAAAGTTACTCACCGTCGCCGCCAGTTCAGGCGTGGTTGCACCTGCCATTGGTGCTTGGACGATAGGGTAGGAGAGGTTCAGGGTATCAAGTAAGCTCATGACTGGCTGCCTTTTAGTAGAGTGTTTGCATGAGCCACTTTAACAAAGCTGAATATCGTCTGTGTTAGATAGTGTGTATTTAGTTAGAAAATAGGGAGGTGGGTTTTTGGCTACAGTTTTGTATAGTCAAATCCATATAAATCCGCTACATCGTCATCCTCGCTGACCGTACTAATGTATAGCTTGCACTCGGTTTCCTTGTATCGAAATTATTTGAATTCAACTATAGTTAGAATATTTGATTATAAAAATGTAGGCAATCAATGAACAGTGAGATTTAATAAAATATTTTATCCATTTTCTCCTTAACTTTATGAAATTCATATTCATCTAAAATAATACTAGATTTAATAAACTCAAGTATAACCGAAAAATATTTTTTATCAGTTTTAAAAAAGTTTGTTACAGAGGTCTCAGTATCTCCACGGGATGTGTATAAATTTAGCAATGCCATAATAATTTGATTGAATAACGAGTTGAGAGCATGTCTATAATCGTCAGGTCTGTTTTTATCAAACAACGGGCCAGTTAGAGTATCGCTAGTAAGGTCAGATACCCACTCTGCACTACTACTCTCTAATTTGATATCTATTTGCTGATGATTATACTTTATAATAAATCCTATGATTGCAAGAACACATAACCTACCATTTTTAGCTATATTAGATGGCTTCTCACTCAAGTTCGATGACTTTACAAACTCATCGTAATAGTTTGCCAACTGTAGTAAATCTACAATAGTGTCTTTATCATGAGTACGTTTGAAAATGCTGTTGTAAGTCCCACGATCAGAAAAAATCTTTTTCTTATTACTTCGAGCTGTTCCAGGACGTTGTAGCAAAACACTAAGTATTAATTGTCCTAATGAATCGTTTTTTATTTTCTGCCAACTTTGAAGATTTCTTTTTCTTAAAATACCTTCACCACGTTTAATTTCGAGATATATTTTAGGGTCTTGGGCCTTTAACTCTAGCTGTAAATTCCTTTGTTCAGGATAATTGGATTTTAAGTCTCTATCTGAGATAGGTTTTTGCGAGTTTGATGCCTCAGCAATTTCAGAAATAAAAACATTAAAATAATCTTCTCCCCCATGATCTGGTTTAACAATTTTGCAAGATATAGGGAAGTCTAAATCTTCATTTGAACCTTTATAAGAACCCAGTATAGTAGTAGTTTGGCACCCATTAATTATTGAAAAATCTTCTAGTTTAATGTTATCACCATCTAAGTGAAAATCTTTGCAACCAATGATAATCCCATTGTTTAAAAACCAGAATTTATCTCTTTTTTTCTTAAGAGAACTATTAATTTGATCATCGATTTTTTTATTTCTGACAAAATATCTAAAATTTTGTTCAAATAAGCCTTCGTCTCTATATTTATCATAAAGCTTTCTAACTGAAAGAGCTGATATATTAACTAATAAACCATTTTCTCCATTTTTTATAAACCCATGGTCTTTATATATATCTACTCTTCCTTCTCGGACATATCTTTGTCCATTTTCAAAATTTTTAATTTGTTGTTCGACTTCATTTTTGTAAAATATAGATAATTCAAAGTCTTCGAGTTCTTCTATTTTTTTGAGATGCAAAGATATCTCATCTCGATACTCTTCAGATTTGTTGGTATTGATAAATAACACTAACTCTATAGAAAAATTCTCATCTTCGACTGCATCATCATACTTTTCACGATATATACGTCTCAAGTTTTTATTATATGAGCCTACCTTATCATTTCTGAAGTCTTTTACAGTTTGAGCCATCTTAGTAAAGATATCTTTTATCTCATCTTTTGAGTTAAAGTTTTTAACATTCTTGGATTGAATTAATACTAAGCTTTTGTAAATATCACCTTCATTCACGGCTATAAGGTCGACTCCACCATCGTTTGCACCGTCAGTATATGAGTTCTTAAAGTCAGTGATATCAAATCTACCTTCATTATAGAAATACTTGTAGCATATAGTGCCGAATAAAAGTTCATCAGATAAAGTAATATCTATTTTGTTCTTTGAGGCAAATAACTCTTCTCTAGTTATATCTATATATTGTTGCACTATATCACTCATAGTTTATCGACCTTATATTCAATATCAGAGTTTACTAAACAATATGAACATACAATATTTGTCGATAAATAACAACGAAATTGTTCATAAGATAAAAGTTGGTTTTCTTAAGGTATTAAGAAAACCAACATATTTATTGACTGATTTTGTTTACTGTTTAATTCAACTGCAAAGACCCTTTTGCATTCATCAGCAGCTCAACCACATCATCACCGCTAATCACTTCAAAACGCTTATCAATATCTGACTCTTCCACGCCGTTGTGTTTCATGCAAGCACCGCAGACCAATACTTGACCGCCTTTTTCGATAAAGGCTTCTAGCAATTCACCAGCAGGTTCAAACGGTGCACCAATACTCACATCAGCCAAAGCGTTGGGCAGTGCCAAATGTACCGCATCCACCATCAGTATCACTGAGGCAGAATGGCCTTTTTTCAGTGCCACACCTGCCATAGTAAAGGCGACAGTGATCTTGTTTGGATTTGATTCACTATTATCAAATAACGTGCCGACATAATCAGTAGTATTCATTGCGTGATGCTCCTAGTAAGGTATTTGTTTTTTTTGATACGCTTACTAGTATCCTAGCAGTTATTATGTTTTTTTGTATAATGTATTGTTATCAAACAGTATCGTTCTTTTTACGCTGTCGTCACAAGGCGTCTGTTTACAGAGATATGCGTGAGTTTTAGACATTTTAAGCGATAGGCGGCCATGGGCGGTCGGCATCACTCTCTATCCATTCGGCCACATAACCGGTCGGAGGCATCGTCCAATCAGACTGTCCTAATACTGCCAGTACTTGTGCCGGGTCGATCACTTTGCCACCCTTGGTCACACCCGTACGCAGTAGCCCAGAGGAGCAGGGTTTACCTTTCACCCACATCGATTGCTCGATATAGATCCAGCGCGCATCGATACCGACGATTTTGGTCTTTAGCGTGACTTTTTGAAAGGCGCGAATACGCTTACGATATTGGATGGTGCTGCCCGCGATCACCAACCCCCAACGTTGTTTTAACAGCTGCTTGCCAAGTCCAGTACGTACCGCAAAATCCATACGTCCCAAATCATACAGCGTAAATACGCGGCCGTTATTCATCTCCAAAAAATTATCGATATCAGATAAGCGGCAGCGAAACTGAATCTCACTGGTGTCTTTAAAAGTTAATGTATCGCCTTTTTTCGTTTTTAGGGCGGCACGAGCGATGGTGCTGGCATAACGGATAAATGGGTACATAGCGCACTCTCAAAAGGGTTAAAAGATAACATTATTGTTTTATCATTGATGACAATGATTATTTATTGTCAGAGCCTATATCCTGAGAAGGTTCGCTAATAGAAGCCACACCAATCCAATTGAAATAAGCGCTGACGGTTTCGGGTATCCAATTGATATCGAATTTTGAAGTTTTAGACTCTTTACCTTCGGTGACAGACGATTTATTTTTGGCCTGATTATTGTCTGAACGATAACGCAGATAACCGATATGACCACCGTGCGGAGTGTCCAAAATAGTCACACTATCTGAGACATCGTTTGGCGTCGCAGTGAAACCGATAAACGGATCGTCTTTAGCGCTAATGAGTAGTAGTGGCTGGGTAACGTTTCTTAGATATGGTAGAGCGGAGGCCGTATGATAATAGTCGTTCTTAGAGCGATAACCATGACGCGGCGCGGTAAAAATATCATCAAAATCACTGATGCGATTGGATGATTTGATAGCGTCGATTTCGTCTTTGCTCAAGTCATTGGCGAGTGCTTTTTTGATAATTGGATTAAGCAAATACGGCGTATAGATACGATGACTCAAAAAGCTGTGCATGGTAATGGCCGCTGACGACATATCGACGGGAGCAGAGATGACCGCAGCGCCTTTGCAGATGGCTTCGTCACCATACTCGCCCATGTACTTCGCTAGTGCATTACCACCGAGTGACACGCCAACCGCATAGATATTGGCATACTGCTCGCGCAAATTCTGTAGCGCGTGATGTACCTCATCTGTATCACCAGCATTATAAAATACGGTACCGCTGGCAGGAATACCGCCACAACTACGGAAATGGGCGACGACAAAGTGCCAGCCTTGGGCATGCATTTGATACGCCAACGCACGAGCATAATGACTGTCACTACTGCCTTCCATTCCATGAAATAGTACGATTAACGGTGTCTGTTCAAGCTCACCAGCTGTCGATTCTGTTACAGGGTGCGCATCATAAAAGTCGTAGGCAATATCACTCTCGTCCAATGAGTCTTTTTCGACCACGCGCCGATAGGTCGGAGCTTTGGGTGCAAAGAATTTGGGCAAGATGCTTTGTAGATGTGGATTGGTCAGCCAAAATGGCGGTTTAAAAGGCGCTGGAGAGAAAGGTTTGGTCGAGTTGGATGCTGACATAAATGGCTCTTATTTAATTATTGTTAAAAAGCAATGTCTTATCATACCGAGGCTAATGTTTAAAACCAATAATTTTGAGTGAACGCATGGTTACTCAGGGTCAGCTACTGAGTATCAGTCAGTCAAATACGTATCGCTTAATGCGTGTCTTCAAACTATTTCTCCAACACCCGCCCATTCATCGCCAATCGTTCTTTCAAGCTATTAATATCTGCCTCAGCAAGGGTCACAGTCAGGGTGACTTGTTTACTGTAAGCGACATCGTCGATGCGACCGCTCAGGCTATCGACGACGTAACGGCATTGCGCTTCGGTGGCAAACTCTGCCACTATCTGCACTTTCGCCATTGGTACATAAGCGTTCAAGGTCATCTGATCGACTGCTGCTTGTGCCGATCCTGCATAAGCACGGGTGAGACCACCTGCACCCAGTTTAATACCACCAAAATAACGCACCACGATGATAATCACATTGCCGATAGATTTGTGCTGCAACACATTTAGTATCGGACGTCCAGCCGTACCGCTTGGTTCGCCATCGTCATCGAAGCCTGCACTAGTGGTATTATTTGGATCGCCAATGATATAAGCCCAGCAGTGGTGACGCGCATCGGGATATTTGTCGCGTAGTTGTTCCACGTGAAACATTGCGTCTTCGCGTGTAGCTACTGGATAAGCATAGGCAATAAACTCGGATTTTTTGATTTCTAAGCGAGCAGTGACGGCACGTTTTAACGTTTGATAACTCATATTTCATCAGGTCTATAGGTTGGATATGGTAAACTTGTCTAACTTTCACTGTTGTCCGTATTTGGCGCAGTGTTTATTTAATTTTTATTATAGTACCATTTCTTACCCGTCAAGATAGTGAGCAAGCTTAGTATGACCGCTTGCATTGCTGCTACTGAGGTAGAGTAGGTATCATAAAACGGATGGTAGTAAATAGTATGCGTCTAGATAAATTTATTAGCAAAGCCACTGAGCTGTCACGCAAAGAATCCAAAAAAATCATGCATGCTGGTGAAGTGATGGTAAATGAGCAGGTCGTCAAAGATCCTGGCTTGCATGTCGATATCATCAATGACGAAGTGATGTGGGGCGGTGAGCCGTTATCAGTCGCAACTGGCAGTCGTTATATCTTACTTTATAAGCCTGAAGGGTTTGAATGTACGCTAAAGGCCAAAGAATACCCAATCGTCACTGAGCTCATCGCTGTGCCAGAGCTTGGTAGCTTGCGTATCGCAGGACGTCTCGATGTCGATACTACTGGTGCGCTACTAATCAGTGATGACGGTGGCTGGCTACATCGTGTGACTAGCCCTAAGCATGAACATGCCAAGGTTTATGAGCTGACTTTGGCTGAGGCAATGGACAGCGATGCTCAGGCCCATGCAATCAAAAAAGTCGCGGAAGGTATTTTATTAGAAGGTGATCACGAGCCAACCAAACCGGCTACTCTTGAGTTCATTGATGAAAAACATGCACGCCTGACGCTAGAGCAGGGCAAATACCATCAAGTAAAACGTATGATGGGTTACTTTGGCAATAGAGTCACGGAATTGCACCGCGCCAGTATCGGTCACATCAATCTAGAAGGCCTAGAAAAAGGCGATAGCCGTTTCTTAACGCCAGAAGAAGTCGCTAAGTTTTAAGAGACTGTTAAATTTTAAAAAGCTGCTTTATCTCGCTTTCATATAATTTAACCTTCAAATAACACATAGCATTTGTCTAAAATGAGCAGCCACTAAACAGTGTGCTGCTTTTTTTCTCTTATTTTTAGGGCAGGATGTGTTGCCTATCTCTTAAAGCTAGGTAGCAATTTTGCAAAACCAAGCTTTTAAGGCTTTGTAAGGGATGTGCTTGTGCTAAAGTCTTACTATCTCTTTAATCTATATTTTTACATAATATATAATCAAATCCATATAAGTCCGCTACATCGTCATCCTCGCTGACCATACTAATGTATCGCTTGCACTCGATTTCCTTGTATCGAAATTATTTGAACTCAACTATAGTCGTTACTAGTCCAATACCACGTGGCGGCCATAAACTACCTTTTTTATTAAAACTGTCATTATGACCAATTCGATAGGACTGTCTCTGTGAAATTATTCGCCTTAAAATCTGCTGGTCTCATTAGTACTGTACTATTGGCAACCACAGCCTGCGCTCAGCCCAGTACACCTGATGCCACCAGTAATAATGTGAGCCAAAACGCTCAAAGCGCCCAAAATATGAGTTCCCAAAACACAACTGCTACAGGCACACAAGCAGATGGAAGTGTCAGTCAGTCTGTTGACAATCGCTTGCGCCAATTACTGACTCAGGCAGGTATCAAAACGCAAATTACCTCTATTGTGCCGTCCAACTTACCCAATATGTATCAAGTCAATTTGGCAGGACAGTTGCCATTGCACATTACTGAAGACGGTAAGTACGTCATCCAAGGCGAGCTACAAAAGAACCCGAGCAAGCGTGTCGTGACCGAAGCGCCTGCTCGTAGTACGAGCGCGCAACTGGGCCAGCCGGTCAGTGCTAGCACTAAATCAAACATATTGGCCAATATGTCTGCGCTCAAAAACATGAGCGCCAAAACACCGTTCTTTTATACCGCCGTGCCGGGTGTGATTTGGGGTGCGACGTTAGAAGGCGTGCCTTTCTTATTATCAGATGATGCACAGTACATCACCGATGGCGAGATATCGGTCATCGAAAACGGTCAGTTTGTGGGGCTTGATGAAGAGTTCGAAGCACTGAAGAACCAGTCTGTGTTTGCGACACTGGATAAGAGCCAAATCATTACCTATCCGGCAACCAGTAAAGAACGTGCTGTCATTTATGTGGCTGACGATGTGAATTGTCCATACTGCCGCCGCCTGCATCAGCAAGTACCAATGCTCAATGCGAAAGGTGTCACCGTCAACGTGATTGGTTATCCGATATACGAAGCATCACCTGAGCAGATGCGTGGTATCTGGTGTCAGGGCAGTGAAGACGAGCGCCGTAAAGCTTTTGATAAAGCCATGCTAGCGGGTCAGATGACACCTGCACCAGCGAGCTGTAGTACAGATCATGTGACCCCTAACCGCGAAAAAGCAGCTGGACTGGCCGTCATAGCCACGCCTGCTATCTACCGCGAGGATGGCGTGCTCTACCAAGCCAGCTTTGAGAGCCCTGAATTCTTAGAGTTCTTAGGCGTAGAGTAAGTTGCCCCATACTGCGTTACCAGTCTTGCTCAGGTATTAATATTATTTTTGACTGCGCCTTGTCTGGAACATAGCTTTGACAGACTAGTAGCTATATAAAACATACTTACTTCTGATAAAGAATGATTACTGCGGGGTCAGGTGCTGTGCGAGCTGCTCAATATGCTCGGTACCAATGCCACAGCAACCACCGATAATGCTTGCACCAGAGCCTTGCCAAAGCTTAGCCCAAGTCAGATAATGCTCAGGAGTTGTATCCTCACGTATCTGGCGCAGTTGTGCGTTTGCCTGTTTGTGGCTTTGTTTTGATACAAAGGCATTGGCATATACACCCAGCTGCATGGGTGACCCTGCTTCATCGATCATAGCCTTTGCGACTTGTAGTGCAGAGGCCATGACCTCGGGTTGGCTACAGTTAAATAATACTGCATTAACATTCAACGCCATCATAGCCTGTATGGCCTCTGCCACTGATTCGCCAGAACGCAGTGTAGGCAGTACAGGTGGACTAATGGCTTGGTCAGCTTCGGCAGTGTTATCAGTAGTGACATCTAGTGGTAGTTGACTGTCATCTAATGTAAATGCGATCCAAATGGGTTTAGACAGGGTATCTGTTTTTGCCATGAGTTCTTTTTTGGTTGCTGTGAAACCCTCAATCAGCTGATGCCATGTTTGCGCTTCCACGATACTACTTTGCGTCTCTACCAACCACATATCCGCATAGTTTGCTTGCGCTGATAATAGTGGCCGCGCAATAGCGGGCGCTTGCTCAGCATCGAATAAATCTGGTCGATAAGAGCCAAATAACGGTGGTAAACAGCCAGCGACTTTCACATTTTTTGGACTGTTAAGGCTTTTATCTGTCTGTGAATTATTGGCTTGTACGGCCTCAAAGGCGAGTTTTGCCGCTGTTTCTATAAGTGCTTCGCCTTCAGTAAAAAACGCATCTCCTAAATGATAAGGGGTAACGGCATAACTATTAACAGTGATGACAGTTGCACCAGATTTTATGTAGTCCAAATGGATATCACGCACACTATCTGGAGCTAGGCTCAATGATAGCGCTGACCATTCAGGTTGGCGAAAAGGCGCACCGCGCTGTTCAAGCTCACGGCCCATCCCGCCATCTAGTATCGTCATAGGTGCTGATGTAGCAGGCTCTGGGGCAGTAGACGAATGATGAGTCTGGTTGGGTAGTTCTTGCGGTGTTGTTTTAGTTTGCATCATAAATTCACTTATAAAATAGCTTAATAGTTCCAAGTCCTCAGTTTTAAACTCTTCTATTTAAAAAATAGACACAGCATTTTGTTTGCTATAGCCATGCTATCTGCTATGGCTGTATTGTGTATTACGGCAGCACGATGTCCACGATTTTCCAATCAATGAGACCATCACGTTGCATCTCTATAGTCAGTGGATACCCTTTAACTTGTCCGCTAACAGTGAAGCAGTTGATACCACAGTAGCTTAGCTTAGGTTTGTCACTATCAGAGCCTTGCGCCACTTGCTGTTCTAGTTCAGCGGCTTGTTTTTCCATCACTTGCTGCATTTGGGTTTTGATCACAGCGTCTATATCACCGCGCTGGGCGATCAGGTTCTGAATCAAGCTTTGGAGGTTGACTTGATTGCTAGCGATAGCCCAAGCTGCCGCTAGCTCTTTAGTAGCCGTGTTGGCTTGACCTTGAGTGCTAATGACCTTTTCGATATTCTCTGAGGTAATCGCACCATCGACTGCCTTGACGATAAAATCATCGGCGGCCTTAGTCAGAGCCTCACCGCCTAATTGAGAGACGAGAGGGTATTGAGTCATTGTCTGAGTAAACTGGTTGGTCAATTGGTTTTGGATGCTAGGTTTGACTTGATCATAGTCAATCGCTGCTGCAATCGTCGCACCGTCGTTGGCATCATAAGCATTTTTGAGCTGATAGGCACTATAATAAGGCGAACCTGCATAGATAGTTACTGCGATGAGGAGTAATAAAACAATCAGCTTCTTCATAAAAATCGATACCTTGTCGCAAACTTAGTAATTTGGATAGTTATTAATATAAAAGACCAAAAACTTGGACGATAAATATTAGCATGGCTTAACGTTATTGAGGTATGAAAAGCTTTGTTCATTCCTTAATAAAACCTTTTTGTAATGACGAAATATTCCTAAGCGATACTTTCCATCGCTAAAAGCTTGATAAATCACTATGCCATCTCCATAAATAGCGCAAACTTTTAATAATTGATTTGGCTAAGCAGTAATCCGCCGTATCTACCTGTAGGATTCACATCATTATCATCTATCCTTTCTGATTGTTCATTGTGTTTCATGTGAAACCTTTATGAATAACTGTGAGTGATACTAAGTGGTGATGGTTGATTGAGGCTGATGAATCGACTGGCCGGTGGACTGTAAAGACGATAGGAGAGCCCATGAGCAAGCGTGATTTTTATGAAGTGTTAGGTGTCAGCAAAACTGCTGATAGCAAGGAAATTAAGCGAGCTTACCGTAAGCTGGCCATGAAATACCATCCAGACCGTAACTCTGACGACCCTGATGCAGAAGATAAATTTAAAGAAGCGTCAATGGCTTATGAGGTATTGAGTGACGCAGAAAAGCGCTCAGCCTATGATCGTATGGGTCACTCAGCCTTTGAAAATGGTATGGGCGGTGGCGGCGGCTTCGGTGGTGCAGGCGGTAATTTCCAAGATATCTTTGGCGATATCTTTGGTAACTTTGGCGATATCTTTGGTCAGCAGCGTGGTGGTGGCGGTGGTGGACGTTCGCGCCGTGGTTCAGACCTACGTTATGTCATTGAATTGACGCTAGAAGAAGCGGTGCGTGGCTGCAAAAAAGAAATCAGCTTCACGGCTCCTGCGCCTTGTGACACTTGTGATGGCAAAGGCGCAAAAAATGCCTCTGACATTGTGACTTGTCCAACGTGTAACGGCCAAGGTCAAGTTCGTATGCAGCAAGGCTTCTTTGCGGTTCAGCAAGCTTGCCCGCATTGTGGCGGCACAGGTAAGCAGATCAAAAACCCTTGTCCTGATTGCCATGGTAATGGCGTCAAAGACAAATCACGTACGCTAGAAGTTTCTATTCCAGCTGGTGTCGATGATGGTGATCGCGTTCGTCTCGCAGGTGAAGGCGAAGCGGGCGGCGCTGGTGTTCAAAACGGCGACCTATATGTTGAAGTTCGTGTCAAAGCGCATAATGTCTTTACCCGTCAAGGTGCTGATCTGTATATGGATGTGCCCGTTAGTATTACCGATGCTGCATTGGGTAAAGAGGTTGAAATTCCAACACTAGATGGCAAAGTGAAGCTGAAGGTTGCAGAAGGTACGCAAAGTGGTAAGTTGCTGCGTGTACGCGGTAAAGGTGTGACTCCAGTACGTACAACGATGAAAGGTGATTTGATTTGCCGTGTTATCATTGAGACGCCAGTGAATCTAACGGGTGAACAAAAAGACCTATTACGTCAATTCCAAGATACCTTGGATGGTGATAGTAAGCATCAACAGTCGCCACATAAAAAATCATTCTTCAAAAAAATTGGCGAGTTGTTTGACTGATACGGCTGACTAATTGGTCATAGCCAAAAAAAGTATCAGTTAAAAAGTTATCTAAACCAGCCCCAAGGTTTCACATGAAACTTTGGGGCTTTTTATCAACTGTATGTTATCAGCTGTATAAAAAACCACTCAGGTAGTGATATTTGCTAAACTGACCATAAATAATATGTAACAGCTGTTTCACTAAAAATAAAATATTCAGGATAAAAATATGAGTTCACAAATAACAGAACAAACCATCAATGTTGGTGTCATCGGTGCTGGTGGTCGTATGGGTCGTATGCTTATCGAAGCGGTACAACAAAACCCAAAAACCACTTTAAATGCAGCGATTGAGCGTCAAGGATCAAGTCTTGTCGGTGCTGACGCTGGTGAAGTTGCTGCTATAGGCTGCTTAGATGTACAAATTGTTGATGATTTAACAGCCGTCGTGAACGATATTGATGTGCTGATTGATTTCAGCTTGCCTGATGCCACCGAACAAAACATGCAGGTTTGTGCCGAGCATAATGTCGCGATGGTTATCGGTACGACAGGTTTCAATGCACAGCAAGAGCAAGTACTGGCTACAGCGAGTGAAAAAATTGCGATCGTTTATGCTGGCAACTATTCAACTGGCGTGAATTTATCACTAAAACTACTGGGCATGGCAGCCAAAGCATTTGGTGATGACGCCGATGTAGAAGTGATCGAAGCGCATCATAAGCACAAAATTGATGCCCCATCAGGTACGGCTTATATGATGGCAGAAGCCGTCGCAGAAGCTCGTGGACAGAACCTAAAAGACGTCGCCATTTATGGCCGTGAAGGACAAACAGGTGAACGTGAAGCAGGTACGATTGGTATCCATGCGATTCGTGGTGGCGAAATCATCGGTGACCATACCGTGATGTTTATCGCTGATGGTGAAGTGGTTGAAATCACCCATCGTGCCCGTGCGCGTATGACCTTTGCTGCTGGTGCAGTGCGTGCAGCTACTTGGATTATCGAGCAAAAAGTAGGGCAGTATGATATGCAGGATGTGTTAGGTTTAAATGATTAAGGCTTAAATGGTAAGTGCTGGGATGATTAATTTTTCAGCCTCTCTTGATTACATCTTAATAAATGATGAGTCGCTGCTATAGTCGATCCACTATAAAATAAATACAGCGATACTGGGTGCATTTTGCGTAGCCTCTGTCTGCGCAGGCATAGCAAGCAAGGAAAATGTATACCAGTATCGCATGGTTACATTTGTATCTGTTTTATTTAGGACTGACTATAGGAGATAGACATGGATACGTTTAGACAAAATTTAATAAAGGTGGTTAGTAGAGCTTTTATGGCCAGTAAAAACATTGGCTATGTGGGCCATACGCTCTTAGCGACTAGTCTGGTAGCCTTACCTGTCGTGGTACAAGCAGCGACTTATGACACCTATGTCATTCATACTTATGGCGGTGACACATTACTACCTGCGGTGCGTCAGCAGTTAAACAGCAGCCGTGATGGCGGCACAGTCACAACGTATCAAGACAAATTAGTATTGAATACCACAGCAGCTAATTATCAAGCAGTACAACAGCTCTTGACTCAAATTGATGGTCAACCACAAGCCTTAACCGTCTCAGTGCGCGTTGGCAATAATAGCAGCACACAGAGTAGTATCCAGCAAGGTCAGGTTATTATGACTAATCGCGGTGTCCAAGGGTCAGGTATCATTAACCAAAGTAACCGTCAGCAGCAGGGCAGTAATTCATATCAAGTACAAACCTTATCTGGTAGTGCGGCAAGTATCAGCACTGGCACGCTCTATTCACTGACTCAGAGTTATCGTGCTAATCGCTATAATATAAGGCCGCAGATTACTATCCAGCAGCAAGTATTGCTACCAACGACACAGGGAATTACGGTAACACCAAGACTGCTACCCACAGGTCAAGTCGAGGTGCAACTATCCCAAGTAGAGGAAAGCCTAGCGCGATCCAATTCGCCTTATAATCGCAGCAGTTCTGTTAATCATGCCATTCAAGGCCAACGTTTGAATAGTACGATTATCGTGTCTCGCGGGCAGTGGGTAACTATCGGAAAAATCTCTCAAAGCAGTCAAAACCAAAGTAGCAGCTATGGTGGTAATCAGACAACTAACAGTAATAACAATGTGCCTATTTCACTATTAGTACAGTAGCCAAGCAGCTATCAATCCAGTTTTTGGACAAATACGAAAAAGCGCGTCACTACGATAAACAGTGCCGCGCTTTTTCTATTTCTATTAACGAGTAATGATTCAAAGCTAATCAATATAAACGACTTCGAGTGGTGGAAAACCGTTAAATTCAACCGATGAGTAAGAGTTGGTATAAGCCCCAGTGGTTAGCCAATAGATTTTATCACCAATCTCAAGCTCTTCTGGTAATTGATAACCTGCTTCTTCGTACATGATATCAGTTGAGTCACAGGTAGGACCTGCCAACACAACCGTTCCTTCACTGGTAGAGGTTTCCATCTTAGGCGTATAAACAGGGTACTTAATGGCTTCACCCAGTGTCTCGATCAATCCTTGGAATAAACCAACGTCTGTATATACCCAACGAGTCAGGTCAGTATTGGATTTTCGGGAGATCAGTACCACATCACTAACCAATACCCCTGAGCCTCCAACCAATGAACGACCAGGCTCTAAAATAATTTCTGGCATCTCATCTTCATTGTAGTCATCAGTCAAATAGCGGGTAATCTCTTCGGCATAGACTTTGATAGGATTGACTTCGCTAATGTAGTTGGTTGGGAATCCACCGCCCAAATTAATCATTTGCAGCTTGATACCTTCTTCGTTCTTCATCCAGTCAGATATGTATTTGACCTTAGCCAAAGCATCATCCCACGCAGCGACGTCTTTTTGCTGGCTACCGACATGAAACGAGATGCCATAAGGAACCAAGCCCAAATCACGTGCTTGAATCAATAGCTCGATGGCCATATTCGGGTGACAGCCAAACTTACGTGATAGCGGCCATTCTGCAGTATCTGAGCCCTGAACTAAGATACGAACGAATATCTTAGCGCCTGGCGCCTGTTTTGCAATATTTTTTAGATCTGCTTCTGAGTCGGTTGCATACAGATCAATCCCTTTTTCAAAGGCATATTTCACGTGTTCAGCTTTTTTGATGGTATTGCCATAAGAAATACGAGATGGCTCGACACCGCAATTTAGCACGCGATCAAGCTCGTAAATAGAAGCACAATCAAAGTTTGAACCAAGGTTTGCCAGTAGATCAATCACTTCCACAGCAGGGCTAGCTTTCATAGCATAATGCAGTTTTGCATTAGGAAATAAGCTTACCATTTCATGGTATTTAGTCTTGATACGACTGAGATCCACCACCAAAAAAGGCGTCTCGCGACCTTCAGCCGCTTTGGTAAATTTCTGCCAACTGGCAGGGTTAAAGTACTGGTCAATTTTGATCATGGTCATGTTAAGGAACCTTTAATAGAAACAGCCTTTGCTAGAGGCTAATAGCCAGACTAATGGTATCGTCATCGAGCAGCTAATGATTCTGAGTATATATGACTATCAGCTGACACGATAAGTCATTAAGAACTGGTGGGCTGAGGCTGCTTATTGGCTGCTTCTTCATGGTTTTTTTCGCGTATTTTGATAACTTTACGTACTTTATCGCGCGCACGGGTCTGCTTTAAACGTGATAGATAATCGACGAATATAACCCCATTTAGATGATCCATTTCATGTTGGATACATACTGCAAGTAGGCCTTCTACTTCTTCGTCAATCTTGTCACCGTTTTCATCTAGCGCTTCGATACGTACTTTGGTAGGACGCTCAACCTTGTCATAGACATCAGGCACTGATAAGCAACCTTCTTCATACGGCTGTTTTTCTTCTACTAGCGGTGTCACTTTTGGGTTAATAAAAACTCTCGGACTGTCTTTCTCTTCAGATAAATCCATCACGATAAGTTGAATGTGGCGATCTACCTGACTGGCTGCCAGACCAATGCCTTGAGCATCGTACATCGTCTCAGTCATGTCAGCGATTAAGGTTTTTATTTCAGCTGTCACTTCCTTTACAGGCTTGGCAATTGTGCGCAGGCGTGGGTCTGGATAATTCAATATAGGGAGTAATGCCATAACGCTTACCTCAATGATAAGGATAAAATAGGGTTGGTATTATAAGATAAATGGGGGCAAAAGTAATGTTTATCAATACTTTCCCGTAACTATCGATTTTTATTATTTTAAAAATGTAGGGCGCATTTCTATAGTTGAGGTAAGTAAAAAGGCCTCGCAATTAGCGAGACCTTCTTCTTATATCACTACTTCATAACCGTCAATGCTACGTTCAGTTATACGCCACGTTTATTGGTAATCATCTCATAGGCAAACAGTAATATGATGGCACCAATCACTGAGAATATCAGACCAGTAAAGCCACCGTCAGCGTTGATACCGACTAGTCGGGCAAGGAAACCACCAACTAATGCGCCGACGATACCTAAGACAATAGTCATAATCCAGCCCATAGAGTCATTACCTGGCTTGATAGCACGTGCCAACAGACCTGCGACCAAACCTACAATAATCATCCAAATAAAGCTCATGTTATTCTCCTAATTTATTATCATTTATAATGTATAACGAACTCTGATGAAGTTATTGTATGCACTGCATAGAAGTAAAGGTAAGCACGAAATGTTACCAGTGTATGAGCTATGTGAGGAAAACTGCCAATTTGCTAATATTAAGACAGGATAGGTAAATGAAAGGTTACAAAGGTAGCAAAGTCGCAAATACTGACCGCGATGCATACTGATTAATCACCGGTACAGGTAGGCTGTTTGATAATAAAAAAGCGTGGCTCGTTGATCACGATGCCACGCTTTAATGTAGATGCTTGTGATAAGTGGACAGTAAATCTGCTATTTGTCACCTAATGCTGTTAATAGACGTTGATGGATTCCTTCAAAGCCACCATTAGACATAATGACAATCGCATCACCTGCTTGAGCATGCGTGCTGATATGTTCGATGATATCATCAGTGCTAGTCAGTACTTGCTGGTTGCTGATATTAGGATTGGTCACATTGGCTTGCTCGATGACGTCTTTTAAGCCCCATTCTAGACCAGTAGGCTCATACCATAGCGTGTGATCAGCAAGGGCAGCAGATTCAGCTAGGCTGTCTTGGTGAATACCCATTTTCATCGTGTTACTACGTGGCTCGATGATGGCCCAAATCCGTCTATCAGCCAGTTTCTTTTTGGCACCATCTAAAGTCGTGGTAATGGCAGTCGGATGGTGTGCAAAATCATCGAAAACTAAGATGTCATTCACATCACCGATTAACTCCATGCGACGTTTGATACCAGCAAATGCGGATAATGCCTCACAAGCCGTGGCAATACTAACACCAACATCATAAGCAGCTGCCACAGCAACTAGAGCGTTATTAACGTTATGGATGCCACTCATTGCCCAATTAACAGTGCCGATAGCGTCATTATCTGCACCAAAGCTCACTTTAAATTGACTACCGTCTTCGCTAATAAGTTCAGCGTGCCAATCGCTATCATTTCCGAGGTTGTCAGCTGCGTTCTTGTCAATCACTGACGTGCGCCAAACAGGCGTCCAAACTCCTTTTGCTAGAGTGTCCTCTAAACTGCTGGTAGCTGATGGCATGATGATTTGTCCAGTACTTGGAATCATACGTATCATGTGATGAAACTGAGTCTGAATGGCATTGAGATCAGCGAAGATATCGGCATGATCAAATTCAAGGTTGTTTAAGATAGCTGTGCGCGGGCGATAATGAACGAATTTTGAACGCTTATCAAAAAAGGCAGAGTCGTATTCGTCCGCTTCAATGACGAAATATCCTCTCTTTGCGTTGTCATTGCTGCTTGCTTCTGCACCCAAATAGCTACTATGCGCGAAGACCTGCTGTAGGTGCTCGTCAGTGGTATCGACTAATGGTACACCACCAATCAAAAACCCAGTATCGATACCAGCATAGTGCAATATCCACGCAAGCATTGTCGTTGTCGTCGTCTTACCATGAGTACCAGCAACGGCTATCACGTGGCGAGATTGTAAGACTTGCTCTGATAAAAACTGTGGACCTGAGGTATAACGCAGTCCTGTGTCTAGCATATACTCAACCACATCCATACCGCGCTTCATCGCGTTACCAACGACGACCAAATCTGGCGCTGGCTGTAAGTGTTCTATCAAATAACCCTCTTCGATAGTCACGCCTGCATTTTGGAGTTGGGTGGACATAGGGGGATAAACATTGGCATCGGAGCCAGTGACGGTATGTCCAAGCTCTCGCGCCAGTAGGGCTAGCGAGCCCATAAAAGTACCACAAATACCAAGAATATGAATATGCATAGACGTTCCGTACGAGCTTAAATTAAGAGAATAGAATAAAGCGTTATCTGTGAGTCTAGCCGCAATACATGGCTGCTCATGATAGAACCGACCCACATGATTATGGTCATGTTAACGACCTTTTGTCGCAGAAATAGCAAACGGTTGTCAAAATATCAACGCGGTGAACAGTCACTCATTGTAAAGTAAAGCCCATTAGATGACCAATAAAAAACGCCTTAAAGGTAGGCGTTGTTTGCTACGGTACTTGGTGTCTTAGTTTTTTATCTGAGACTACTTATATCTAACTCGCTGTGTGTTTTTTATTTACGTGACAAGGTATAGTCATTATTAGGGCTTTTGTCTTTGTTCATTAAGATAAGATGATTGTCTTGAATACGATACGTCTCAATATTTTTGTCTTCGTAGACAATCGTAATATTATTATTATCTTGACGATAAATACCAGACTCAAAAAGTGGTGTATGCGGTGTGTCAGGGTTGTTATAAATACTGGTTTTTAGCACTGAACCATCAGCAAATAGGTTTAGTGTGATATCGACACTGTCACAAGAAGTGCAAGGCACCATGCCTCCGTAGTCGCCCATTAGTGTGGCTTGTAGGATATTACTATGTGTGTCATTGGTCGTTCGTGACCCAGAGGTAAGTGCCTCGTTTCTCGGCTGAGCTGCCGCAATCAATGACTGTCCTTCTACTGCTTCATTAGACTGGTCATCAACACTAGATAAACGATCGTCATTATCTTGCAAGTTATTTTTGGCATTCTCTGAGTTAGAAGGTACGGTGCTATCAACAGGTGTGACTTGCGTTGCCAAGTCCTTATGATCATTGGGTTCAGCGTTGTCACAGCCAATAAGAACGACACAGATAGGGAGCGCTAGCAAAGACCGACCATAGCGTTTTATGACAGTCAATGTGGTAGAGCCAATAGGCGCAAAGTACATCATGGTCACACCAAAAAACAGTTTGTACATAGGGTTTTTAAAGATTGTCCATGCTATCGATAATGTCATTTTATTGTCAAAAACGACAGATAATAGAAGGCATAAGTGTCAAAATCATTCAGTCTATAAGAGATAGCGCTGGTTACTTTAATTCTGTTGAATAATATTGGTCGTATTGATTAACCGAAACAGCAAATAAGCAGTGTCAAGATAGCAAAGATTGAGGATATCTCTGTAGAATTTTTGTTATGGCGGTTTTATACAAAAGAGGGGGTATAAGGTACTGGAGATTTGATGAATTAGAAAAGTTAGCTCGCAAGGACAGGACTATTTTTCGACCTTTTATAGTTAAAAATAAAGGCTTAGAATGAACTAAACCTCTATTTTCAACATTGTACTACCCAAAAAATAGTCACTGTCACTGCCGTGGTGATATGTTTAACATATCATAACTGTTTATTATCCAAGACGGTTGCTGGTGCTTGGTCGAATGATATGTAACAGTATCAACACATGTACTAGCAATAGTACGCTAAACAAAATCAGAGACTGCTCAGGAATACTCAATCCTATGAATGTCCAGTCAACAGAAGCGCATTCGCCAGAACCTGCGAAAACTTCTTTGAACACTTGTAGAATTGGTAAGGTGTCTAGCCAATAATCGAGACCAGGACCGCAGGAAGGCACTTGATCGGCAGGTAAGTGCTGTAGCCATACATGACGCGCGGCTACTGCCGTAGACCAGCCTATTCCAGCCACACTACCAAGCCACAATAGCAGTCTGATTATTTTAGATTTTGGATTAAACAGTGCTGACATTAGGGCAAAAATACCCATAATAATCAAGCCAATACGTTGGAAAATACAAAGTGGACAAGGGGAAAACCCTAAATAGCGCTGTAAAAAGAACAGCGCAAAACTCATTCCTACTATGCTCATTATTACTAAAAATACTTGCAAGTTACGGTAAGTGGTTAGCTTTAGCATCGGGCAGTTACTCTTATAAATTAGTCATCTACAGACATTAAATACTGATCAGAACATGGTTATAAATATCTAATTATCAAAATTAGCGATATTGTTGCAAAAACTCCATAAAATCTTCTGTTTCTGCTTTTTCGATATCTGCTTGTTGGAGTATCGATTTTTCTGCCAGTACTTCGTATTTGGCTTGGGTATTTGGACTGAGCGTTTGCTGTAATAAAGACTTACGATGCTGCTGTGCTAAGGTGAAACCAAGCCGCCATAAGCTACCCAAACGCTGACTATCAGAGTTTACTTGTGCAGAGATGGTTGCCTCAGAATGTCCAGCTTTACCTTGCATCAGGGCAACAGCAGTACGGTAGTCGTTGCCACCATAATGCGCGTCAAGTAGTGCAGCAAGTGGTTGCATGCGCTCTAGATGTGTCAGCATCCAGCTCTCAAGTAATTGCTCCTCACCATTATTGATAATATGTAGATTATCGCGACGACCTTCGTTTACCACGCGCTCAAGATTAATCGCGAGTGTTTCTTCTTCTTCAGGTAGCAAGTCAGGTGAGTCGCTAAGTAGGCAGTAGAGCGCCATTACTTCTAAGAAACAAGCACTAGATAAACGGATACCGACATCACTATAAGGATCCAAATCAATGGCGCGGAATTCAACGTAAGCGATACCACGACGCTCAAGCGCTTCAGTCGGTGTTTCGCCGCTCATTGCTATTTGTTTTGGTCGGATAGGGCTGTAGTATTCATTTTCTATTTGTAAGATATGGTTATTGATTTGAATAGGATTGCCATCCGCATCATCTAAGCCAAGCTTAGCAAAGCTTTCATGTGGTGTCTGAATCGCACGGCGTAGTCCAGCGACATATTCTGGCAAGTAGTTGTAACGAATATCGAGTTGCTCTTGCACGCTATTGGTATAACCAAGTTTACCCATACGCAGGCTGGTGGCAGCAGGTTTATAATAAGTAGAACTGTTCATCTGCTCTAAATCATGCTTACGATTGGCCAAAAAGCAAGGACAGACGCTTGGACTAGCACCCAATAAATACAGTACAAGACTGGTTAGTCGTTTGAAATTACGAATAAGTCCCAAGTACTTTTCATTTTTAAACTCTGCCAACGTTTGGCTTTGCGCAGTAGGTGTTTTTGCTTGCCAGTCTTCAAACAGTCCGTCACCAAAAGACAAGTTATAATGCAAACCTGCGATGGTTTGCATGCGGCGACCATAACGAATACCCAGACCACTACGATATAGCGTTTTAAGTTTGCCAGTGTTAGAGCTGCCATAATCGGCTAGTGGAATATCTTCATCATTTGAGGACAGCATACATGGCATAGACAATGGCCACATCAGCTCACCTTCTGGCATGGCTTGATACACCAGTACGTGCAGTTGACGCAACATGTTAAGGGTTTCTTTTGGAGAGGCTTTTGGATCGGTAATCAGCTCAAGTAGGCTTTCTGAATAATCTGTGGTGATAAAAGGGTGTGTAAGTTTTGATCCGAGTTTGGTCGGATGCGGTGTTTGAGCCAAGTAGCCATCAGGTTTGACACGCAGTCCTTCTTTTTCGATACCACGGAGCATGCCTGTTAAATGCTTGCTATCAAACCAGTTAGGAATTTCAAAGTTAACAAAGCTACTCACAAAATTAGTCATAATAGTCATCTATTGTTATTCATTATGGTGGTTCAAAACACGACTAGCGCTTGACCATAAAAGAGGTAGATATTGGGTTAAGAGTTTCGTCAGTTTAGCTCAAAGCAGCTTTTAAAACCACGGATAGTTACAAATACGACAAGCTTTACAATGGCTTGTCTGCCTGAATATTAGAGGATATTTAGACCGTATTATTTGTAAGCAGTCTTTGATTAAAGCCCTCTGCAAATAAAAAAATATCTACCTAGCAGATAGAGGTTTTTGATATACAGCGTTCAGTTATTGAGCATCGCTGTAGCCAACAACTTGGGTATTTAGATCAAGAGTTATGTGTGCGGTTAACTCAAATAGAAAAGGATGAACCACAGCCACAAGTGGTGGTAGCATTTGGGTTGGTCACGACAAAGCGCGCACCTTCTAAGCCTTCGGTATAATCAACGGTAGAGCCCTGTAGGTATTGATAGCTAAGTGAGTCGACGACTAAGGTCACATCCCCATTGTCAAAGTTGGCATCGTCTTCATTTAGCTCATTGGCAAAGTTAAAGCCATAAGAAAAACCTGAACAGCCACCGCCAGTGACATAGACACGCAGCATAAGGTTGTTATCACCTTCTTCTTCACGTAAGCGACGTACTTTTTGTGCAGCACTGTCAGTTAGGCTTAATACGGTTGGATCTACTGGTTGGCTGGCGCTTGGACTAAATTGATTGGCTGATTCGTTCATATCTACCTCAGTTGCTAGGATCAAATGCTATCGTCGTCCTGTTTGGGTTTGCAATTAAATGGTTGCAAATAAAGATACGTACGGCGTTTGATTCAATTGGGTGCTGTCATTATGGCAAGGCTGTTAACACATTATAAATACAATATTGGTGCCGTCAAAATGGTTGAGCATATAGTTGGTACTTACTTTATAGCAGTATATCATAATGGGGATAGTGATTCGTTTGTCAAGAGTGATGTCACTCACTGAATTTAATGCATCAGAATTGGCTTTTAATGAATGAATAAATACTTAGTTTTGAAATAGTTATTTAATTGTTTGCCTATGGAGCAAGCGTTTGAAATAATAGCCGGCAGTTAACATGCCAGATGTGTGTTTTTCTTATTGCCTTATATTTTATATTACTGTTGAGATGAAGAAATTATATGATCGAATTTAAAGACGTTGGTGTTCGCCGTGATGGTCGTGAATTGTTTGCCGGTGCAAGCTTTCAGCTACATCCGGGTCACAAAGTTGGCTTAACAGGCAATAATGGCACTGGCAAATCCACCTTGTTTGCTTTATTACTGACGCAAATGGGTACGGGCGATACCGAAGTCACTCTTGATAGGGGCGAAGTAAGTATTCCTGATAGCTGGCATGTGGCACACATGGCACAGGAAGTGGGCGCAACCAAGCAGACAGCGGTTGACTATGTATTAAGTGGCGATGAACAGTGGTATGAGATTAATGCCGCGTTAAATGATTTGAGCAGTGTCAGTGATGAGCAGATTGGCATATTGCATCAGCAATTTGATGAAATTGATGGCTATCGCACACCGACCAAAGCCGCTCAAATTATGGCGGGACTGGGTTTTAATACTAGCCAGCATGAGCTACCAGTAGAAGGTTTCTCAGGTGGCTGGCGCATGCGTCTAAACCTTGCCAAAACATTGATGAGCCGCGCTGATTTAATGTTACTTGATGAGCCAACCAACCATTTGGATTTGGATGCGATTCTTTGGCTAGAGACTTGGATCAATGCATATATGGGTCTGGTGATTGTCATCTCGCATGATCAGGCATTCTTGGATGCGACGGTTGGTCATATCCTTCATGTAGAACAACAAAAAATCACGCTCTACACAGGTAACTACCAGCAGTTCATTCGTACGCGTCATGAGCGTATGGCACAGCAGCAGCAAGCGTTTGAGAAGCAAGAAGCGACTAAGGCACATTTGGATGACTTTATTCGTCGTTTCCGTGCGAAAGCCAGTAAGGCCAAGCAAGCTCAGAGTCGTATTAAGCAGCTTGAGCGTATGGCGGAGCTGTCACCAATGATGGCAGAAAACCCTTTCTCCTTCCGTTTTTATGAGCCAGCAAATATGAGCTCACCGCTGATTGAGCTGACGAAAGCAGACATTGGTTATAGCGACGTACCACTGCTGCACAATGCCAATGTGCAGGTGACTCCCGATACGCGTCTGGGTTTACTCGGTATGAATGGTGCAGGTAAATCAACACTGATTAAGGCATTGGTTGGCGAGCTTGGCATATTAACAGGCACGTATCGAGTATCTGATACGCTGAAATTAGGCTATTTTAACCAGCATCAAATGGACATCTTAGACGCAAAGGCCACACCGATAGAGATGATGCGTCGCCTAGCGGGTAAGACTTCGGATGCGATACTACGTTCATTTTTGGGCAGTTTTGATTTCCGTGGTGATCGTATTGATACCCCTAGTGAGCTGTTTTCTGGTGGTGAGCGTGCGCGTTTGACATTGGCCTTGATTGTTTGGCAGCGCCCAAACGTTCTCGTGCTTGATGAGCCAACCAACCATTTAGACTTACAAATGCGTCAAGCATTGACCATCGCACTACAAGGTTTTGAAGGCGCAGTGGTATTGGTCTCGCATGATCGTGAACTGATTGCTAACGTTTGTGATGAGCTGTACTTGGTACATGACGGTATTATCGAAGAGTTTGATGGTGATATCGGAGACTATGGTAAATGGCTCGCCGAAAAGCGTAAGCAGGAAAACGCACAAGATAAAAACACAGGTAAGAAAAAAAGTAAAAAAGAGAGTAAAAGGTTTGTTTCACGTGAAACAACTGATAGTCAAGTAGGCAATAAAGCGTCTACTGCACCATCAAAGAATAAAAATGCTGAGCCTGCACTTAGCAAAGATGCCCAGCGTAAACAGGCTGCTGAACAACGCAAGCTAACCGCTCCGATACGCCGTGATATTGAGAGTACAGAAAAATCATTGGCTAAAATTGATAAGCAGCTAGCGGTACTTGAAGAAAAGTTGGCGGATACAACATTGTATGAAGAAAGCCGGAAGTCAGATTTGCTTGTTCTGCTCAATGAGCAAACAGCACTACAACAGCAACATAGTGATAATGAAGAAAAATTATTATTATCGATGACGACGTTAGAGGAAATGGAAGCTGGCCTTGAGTAGATGATGTGGCTTAGTAGATATTGTTTGTTAAGCTATTTTTAGCTGATAACGATATTTGTAAAGGTAGTTATAAAAAAGGGAGGGCAATCGCCCTCCCTTTTTATTACATTATTCCTTACGGTACTTACCATCACCATAAGATAATATTTCCATTGTCGTTGTACACAACTGACAGTTTATTTGACCAGCAGCGGCTTTTGATAAATCAAGAATACGACCTCGAATAAAAGGCCCTCTATCTGTAATTTTTACAATAACACTCTGCTTTGTCTTTTGGTTAGTTACTTGGACTTTGGTGCCGAACGGTAACGTGCGATGTGCAGCAGTTAATGAGTTCATGTCGAAGATACTGCCACTAGCGGTACGTTTACCGTGAAATTTGCTGCCGTAATAACTGGTATTGCCAGCAAAAACAGTGGTACTAAGTAGTAGTGACAAAGTGATAACCAAAGACCTGATTAAATAAGACATTTAATACCTTTAAGCAATTTATAAAATAGACAGGTACTCTTGCCTATGTTATCCGTACTCCCTATGAGTATGAATAATATAGATATTTTACAATAAATAGCTTGCCACGTCCTTACCATTTTGTAAAAAACCACGAGTTCAGTCTATTTTATAATATGTTTCAGGTTATAGTCAGCTCAAAATAAAATTGTTATGGTTAGGGCAAACATCATAAAACAATTTGGATAAGTCGTTTTCCATCCAGCCTTGGCGTAGAAACTTCACTTGTGCCCATTTCTTTTCAATAGGGTTCAAGTCTGGGCTGTACGGCGGCAACCAAAGAATACGATGACCATGTCTGTTGAGTAGCTTTTGGATACGTCTACTTTTATGAAACCGAGCGTTATCCATGACAATCACACATTTGGTTTTAAGACTTGGGATGAGGGTTTGTTTGCACCAGTTGTAGAATATGCTGCTGTTGATGTTGTACTTAAAGTAATCAAGTGCAAACAGCATCTTCTCATAAAGAGCAGCAATGACATTGGTTCGCTTTTTACCTTGCCAGTTGTAGCGATCAATACAAGGCTTACCAATAGGCGCGTAACCATGAGAACGAATGGTTTCAGCCTCAAAGCCGCTTTCGTCCATATAAACGATGGGATAGCTTTGCTGCCTAAAGCTATCAAGCTTTCCCTGATACACCGCTCTTTTTATTGGGCAAGCTTTTGGATGTTCTAAAGTCTTTTTTTTGACTGATGCCTAGGCGCTTTAGGGCATGATGAATGCCTGTTTTACTACAGTTTAAACGACGTGCTCGCTCATACTGATAATCATCAGGATGTTCTTTGACATCATTGAGTAGCACGTCATCTGGTATTTTATAGGGTTTGGTTTGCCTGGTTGTTTTACTATGAACACGTCTCTTCCAGTTTTGTATGGTGGTTGGGCTGAGGTTATAGAATTTAGCTGCCTCGGCAAAGGTCATACCCTCGTCTAAGCTTTTTAGTACTTGTTTGCGGAAATCTAGTGAGTAAGTCATGGTCTTTATAATAACAATTGAATTTGTTAATTATTTTATAACATTTTTAAGTGGAATTGACTATACTAATATAAGTGATTTTCATTTACTGCTCTTGCATTAAAAATAAATAAGGTTTGTTTGCTTTAAAGCTGCAACAAAAGCCAATTCTGCCTTCTAAGAAAATATTCATAATATAAAAAGCCTCTATTATATTTAAATAGACAAGTATAATGAGATAAAAGGTTTCATGTTATTGGATATAAGTTAATATCATTAATATAAGAAAAAAATCTTGCTATATTCTTACTATTTTGTAAAATACCAAAGGTTGAACATTGTTTTAGATTTTTTAGAAACACTCATAGTTTTCGATTGTATGGTGAGAAAATCTATCTTTTATTGTCTTGTGAGGAAATTTTATGTTGAAGAAAATTGCGTTTGCTTCAGTTGTCGCTGCAATGATTCCATTTAGCACAGCGAATGCTGATCTTGGTTCTAATTTTAAGACAGCAGATACCGGTCGTACCATCGAGCAGATTTATAAGCAGTGCGGTATTGGCGGCGCTTTATTTGGTAATTCAAGCCCTATTCTTGCTATTATCTCTAACGTAACTTGGGATTTAGGCACCACGGCTGCTACTTCTGACTCTATGTCTCCTAACACTTGCCAAGGTGGTAATGTTAGGGCCGCTGTTTTGATCAAAGAAGCCTTTCCAAGTGTTGAAAAAGACTTAGCTTCAGGCCAAGGTGCTCATTTGTCTGCACTACAGAACGTTGCTAACTGTGATTCAGCTGCGAGCGTACGTGCACAATATGGTCAATATGCTCAGACTTCTGCGTATCGTACCGCTACACAAGATCAAAATGCAGAAACGCTATTTAATATCGTTCAGCAAAACTGCGCTATCTAAATATTGAAAATGTCAGTTATTAAGCAATTCGTTTAATGCTGAAGCTTTTAATGATTTAATGATAAAAAACACGTAAACCTAGTGCTTACGTGTTTTTTATTGCTTATGTATTTATGGTGTCTAGATAACATGCAAAAAGTATTTTTATGGTTGGCTTGTTTTTCGGCATCTACTGCTTATGCAGTAGGAGTTGATGAGTTGAGTATGGTCGATTCAAGCGGTTATAGGCCTAAGCTCGCATCGGTGGATCAGAGCAAACAAACCGACTCTAGTGAGGATGGTGTTATTGAGGCAGCCACGGCTGATAACGATGCTTATCGCAGGGCTGACAGCGAAATGGATAGCTTGCCAGATAATGGACGCAGTATAGAAGCGACCCATGAAGCGTCATTTTCGGAGCCAAAACAAGACGTCAATAAAGACGTAACGATTGACCCCATAAAACTACAATCCCTGTCCCAGCATCGACAGTGGCAACATTTATTATTTTATAAAGATGGTAAAGCAGAAGTTATCTCACCAGGATTTTATTTGACCAACCCAAAGCCACGCTCAAAAAAGGATGTTGATCCTTATGCGGAGCTGATGGCAACGATAGAAAGCATTGATGATGAAAAGGTCGTTTGTAAATATCCGGCCAGATATTTATGGCTTACTCACCACCTACCTGAATTGCATGTCAATCTTAACGAGTGCGCCCAATTGCCAGATCCCAATCAAGAAATAAGCTTGATTTTAGTCAGTAATTATCTAAAAAACCCCGCTTCTTCCTTTGGTCATGTATTGGTAAAAACCAGCCTACCAGCAGGTGCCAAAAACGAGAACGCCAAAAACAAGAACACTAATGAAGTCAGAGAGCTATCGAGTGAGGATTTGCTTAATAGTTCTTATAACTTTGGTGCTAGCATTCCAGCAAATGAAAATGGCGCCATGTACGCTATCAAAGGGCTTTTTGGGCTTTATGATGCTGGATTTTCGGAGACAGAGTTTTTTAAGCAAGACGCAGTGTATTCTAAAAATGAACAGCGAGATATGTGGGAGTATGTACTTAACCTTGAATCGTATGAAACCCAATTATTGAACTATCATTTATATGAAGCAAAATCTGCTCGGTTTGATTATTACTTTATTAAGCAAAACTGTGGCTATCGTTCAGGTGAGATACTTGAGCTGATCAGCGATGTCAAAACAACGGAACGCATAGGCCCTTGGTATGCACCAGACTATGTGTTTGATCAGCTGCTGGAGCATGAAGATGGTGCCGAGTCATTAGTATCTTCGATACGTTATTTGCCCTCTGAACAAACGCAACTGCGTGAGAAGTTTGTACAACTACCTAAGCCTATACAAGATGTTATCAATACCGTAATTCGTACAGAAAATATCGAACTGCTTGCCAATTTGAATGATGAGGATAAGGCACTTGCACTTGATTTTTTGATTTTGCATCGTACATATACAATATCACAGGACGATACGCCACAGCAGCAAGCTTTTAAAAGTGAGTTGCTCAGTCAGCGTTTTAGACTACCAGTGAGTGATGGTTTGGCTCAATTGACTGTACCAAATAAAGCGTCACCAGCATTGAGTAATAAAACCACGCAAACCAAAGTCGCTTTATCTGATGAGATGACAGAAATCGGTTTATCATTATTTGTGAAAGACCCACTCAACGCCTATACAGATATTGATAAGCGTTTTGAAGCTGTACAGCTTTCATTGGGCTATAACTTTGATTCGCGTCAATTGACGTTGACGGATTTTGTGTTTTTGGACATGCAGCAGATTGAAGATCTTAGGCAGCCGCTATCAGGCGAGCCTAAACTGTCTTGGCAGCTAAAAACAGGCGCTCGTACAGATGTTTTTACTGGCAACCGTCACAGTCCTTATGCTCAAGCGGGCGTTGGTGCAGGTGCTAAATTTGGCAAGCATATACTGGGCTACAGTATGGTCAATGCGACTGTCCATGATCAAGACAAGCATGCCGATATCGGTATTGAGGTAGGTGTGCGTGCAAAACGTGATAGACAAAGTGCTGAGCTGTCTTATACCGCCTCAAAACGAGAAGGGCGCGCTAGTATGGATTTTACCAAATTGACATTACGTCAACAGTTATCAAAGAATGACGATGCTCGAATTGTGGTGACATACTCTGACACAGTTACGGCTGATAATAATGCTATATTAGATGATAGAGGTAAATTAAATGCTGCTATAGCCTGGCATCATTATTGGTAATATTTATCTAACCATTTTTATTTTGGTTGCTACTATAATTAAAGTATAGCGACAACCTTTTATATCGCAGTCACACAAATTTCCATACCGTATCGTTGAAAATGGGCATACCAATCTTATCAACATACTTTTATTTTGAGGAAAAATAACATGGCAGAGAAAACCTACTATGACATTTTAGGGGTCAAAAAAGACGCCTCAGACGCCGATATCAAAAAAAAATACCGTAAGCTTGTTCGTCAATATCACCCTGATGTTAGCGATCATCCAGATGCTGATAATAAGATTGCGGAGATTAACAATGCTTACGAAACCATCCGAGATAAAGACAAGCGTGCAGAATATGATGCCATGCTAGACAATCCTTTTGCGGGTCAAGCTGGCGCTGGTGGCTTTGGTGGTCAGTCGGCAGGGGCTGGACAGGGTGGATTCCGTTGGGAAGACATCAAAGATCAGTTTGGTGACGGCGAAGCTTATGGCGATGGTGGTTTTCGCTTCGATGATATTTTTTCTGCATTTGGTCGTGGCGCGAGCGGACAATCACAGCGTGGTGGCTTTGGGTCACAAGATAGCAAAGGTCAAGATCAGCATGCAGAGATTACGGTCGATTTGGCATCAGTTTATAACGGTGACGATTATAGTATCAAATTAAACGTTCCGGTTCGTCAGGCCAATGGCAGCGTGGACTATGACAATAAGACGCTCAAAATTAAAATTCCGAAAGGTATTACTGATGGCAAGCAGATTCGCCTAGCAGGACAAGGTGCGGCTGGTATAGGTGGTGGCAAAAACGGCGATTTATTTTTAAAAGTAAAAATCCGTCATGCAGATAATATTCGTGTTGAAGGTGCTGACGTCTATCAGACCGTCAATATCGCTCCATGGGAGGCGGCATTGGGTGAAAAAATCAATGTCAGTACGCCAGCAGGAAAGCTTGGTGTTTCTATCCCCAAAAACAGTAAATCTGGTAGTAATTTGCGTCTCAAAGGCAAGGGTATTCCTGCCAAGAAAGCAGGTGATTTGTATTTGACCTTAAATATTGTCAATCCTGATATCAGTAGTGAAGCGGCAACCAATGCTTATGAGCAATTAAAGCAGGCCTTTGCTGATGTCCATATTGACCGTTAACTCAACTCCTTGATAGCAGTCATTTATCACCGCAATAGAGATGCATACGATAACGATGAAATAGAAAGAAAACGAGGATAATAGTTATGAAACACTCGCCTGAATTTACCGATATCATCATGAGCTTGGATGAGCTAGTATCTGCCTGTGGCCAAGAGCGCCAATGGGTCATCGAGTTGATGGAAGAAAATATCATTGAGTATGATGTGCCAGAGCGTGAGCAGTTTACTGGCTATCAGCTGACAACCGTGCGCCGTGCCTCACGCCTTAGCCGTGATTTTGAAGCCAGCGTCCCAGCGATTGGTTTGATACTGGAGCTGTTAGATGAGGTGGAACAGTTACGCCAACTAAAACGTCAATTAGACTTACAAACGCCAGTGATAGAAGTGGACATTGATCACATAAAGTAAATAATTTGGTAAATGAAGACACGCCCTAAGAAATAGCCAATAAAAAAGGGCCTCAATAATAAATTGGGCCCTTTATTGTTTTTAGTTTCTCTATTTATAGCGTTTAATCTTCTACAAATTAACGAGAATACGTCGGATCAGCGGCTGCGGTGAATAGTACGTCAGTTGACGAGTTCAGCGCTGTTTCTGCCGAGTCTTGTATCACACCAATGATAAAGCCAATCGCTACCACTTGCATGGCAATTTCGTTTGGAATGTTAAATAGGCTAGCGGCAAGTGGGATCAAGAGCAATGAACCACCAGCGACACCAGAGGCTCCACAAGCACTGATGGTTGCGACCAGACTCAGTAGTAGTGCTGACGCAAAGCTCACTTCGATACCCAAAGTGTGTGCCGCTGCAAGCGTTAAGACGTTAATTGTAATCGCCGCACCTGCCATATTGATAGTGGCACCTAGCGGTATCGTCACAGAATAAGTGTCTTCATGCAGACCCAGTTTGCGAGCAAGGTTCATGTTTACAGGAATATTAGCCGCTGAGCTACGAGTGAAGAAAGCCGTAATACCTGATTCACGCAAGCATCTAAACACGAGCGGATAAGGGTTTTTGCCCGTTTTGACCAACACGATAATTGGGTTGGCGACTAACGCGATAAATAGCATACAACCGATGAGAACCATCAGGATACGTGCATAACCTGCCAAAGAAGCAAAGCCTGTTTCAGCGACAGTATTTGCGACCAAACCTAATATACCAAAGGGTGCTAAAGCAATGACCCATTTGACCACTTGCGAGATCGCATCAGAAAAATCACTGACTACGGTGCGCGCAGTATCACTGGCTTGACGTAGTGCAAAGCCGATGATGATGGCCCATGCTAGAATACCAATATAATTGGCCTCAGCGATGGCATTGATAGGGTTAGCCACCAAATTCATTAATAAGTTAGTCAATACGGCTTCTAAGTTGGCGGGTGGTACTTGCTCAATCGTCGCATTTATCAACACTAAGTTAGTCGGGAATAAAAAACTAGCACCTACCGCAGTCAATGCAGCCAAAAAAGTGCCGAACATATACATAATAAGTACTGGTTTGACATAAACTTTGTTACCGCTACGGTGTTGACTGATAGCAGCCATGACCAAGACAAATACCAGTATAGGCGCAACGGCTTTTAACGCACCTACAAACAGCGTGCCCAATAATCCTAATGCAATGCCGATGTCTGGTGCTTGCCAACCAATCAACACCCCTAAAATCAAACCAATGATAATGAGCGGAACCAGCCCTATACGTTGGTACATCGCAATCAATGAACGCATCTATACACCCTCGATTTAGTCAATATGGTCAAAGCATTTATAAATGGCTACAGCATGATCCTTACTTAAAATACGCAGTATATGCAGGGGTGCTTTGTCGCCATTTTGAAATAATTCGACTGTAAATAAGACGTTTGTAATAAGAACAGAAAAATAACCGAAGGATGGTAGCATTTTTTTGGATAAGCGCCTACCTCTACCCCGTATCCGCATAAGCTGATAGGGCTACCGAAAAGTGCCCAATATGAGAAAGGTAGGATAGTGTTGTATCGTGAGAAATGAAAAAGAGAGGCTGATTACACTTTAAAGTGGGTCAGCTCATAGCCTAGTTGTTGGTAAGCTTTATACTTGTTGCGACCTTCTTGAACACTTAGCGCATCAGGTTTTATCAGCTCAAGGACTCGAGTTGGTTGGGCATTACTGGTCACTGCCATAAAGCTGTTTACAGGATGTATCGTGGTATTGAGTACGATACCTTTGAAATCGGCTGGCATATGATTGCCAAGTAGGACAGGTGCTAGTGACTGGTTACCAGTGTTGATAGTATTGGGAATGGTGTCAGCAGTAGTATCCACATCAGTATTTTTAGAAGCATCTACAAGGCGTTGATGCGGTATAAAACTCGTAGAATCTTGTGCCCATAGCGCCTCATCAAGCGATGACAGTAACGCTTCATCTTCGATCAGAATAAGCAGCGACTGAGTGCTTTTGTTAAGCGCCGTTTGGGTCAGTTGACAAATAAAGCCCAAGATTTCTTGGGCTTTATTTTCACTTAGAACATAAAAGCTAATTTTCATAAATTGACTGTCGTTGATTGGCTGTCATTAATCGATTATGCCATATCCGCGCTATTTTTTAGATATTGCATAAATAATGGTACTGGGCGACCAGTGGCAGCTTTGTCTTTGCCTGAGTTCCATGCCGTGCCAGCGATGTCTAAATGCGCCCATGCTTGACCTTCTTCGATGAAGCGAGATAAGAAGCAAGCAGCAGTGACGGCACCAGCAGCTCTACCACCGATGTTTTGTAAGTCTGCGATAGGTGATTCGAGCTGTGCTTGATACTCATCATCTAACGGCATATGCCAAACAAGGTCACCTGATAAGTTACTGGCGTTTTCTAGCTCAAACAATACGTCTTCGTTATTACTAAAGACTGCTGAGCGTACATGACCAAGTGCAACCACACAAGCGCCAGTTAAGGTAGCAACATCAATGATGGCTTTTGGCTGATAGCGCTGTACATAGCATAGGGTATCTGCCAGTACTAAGCGACCTTCAGCATCTGTATTCAAAATCTCGACTGATAGACCGTTCATGGCTTTGACGATATCGCCTGGACGAGTTGCATCACCTGAAGGCATGTTTTCAGCACAGGCTAACGCACCAACGACATTGATCGGTAGACGTGCTTCACATAACGCCTTGATAGTACCTAGTACTGAGGCTGAACCACCCATATCAAACTTCATCTCATCCATGGCTGCACCAGGTTTGATAGAGATACCGCCTGAGTCAAACGTGACGCCTTTACCGACCAATACGATAGGAGCGTCATCATTTGCAGTTGATAAGTCAGTGCTAGTTGTATTAGTATTTTTAGCAGACTTTTTAGTTGGTAGTTTATCAGCCAATGCTTTTAGACCACCGCTGACTTTGGCACTGCTAGTCGCGGCTTTAGTGGAGCCAGCATCGCTACTGAAGTCAGACTTACCGCGGTATTCCATGAGTACGAGTTTGCCTTCTTTGGTAGAGCCTTGGGCAACAGACAAAAAGCAGCCCATACCCAATTCTGACATCTCATCTTCACCTAATACCTTCACTGTTAATAGGTCAGGATAGGCTACTGCAAGCTCTTGGGCTTTTTCTGCCATATAAGCTGGGAAGCAGATGTTACCTGGTTCATTGGCTACATCGCGAGTCAGACTCTGACCTGCAAACACTGATTGTGCAAATGCTAGCGCAGGCTGTAATGCAGCATCAGCCACGAGATAGATGTCCGTCAGTATCGTTGAAGCTTGTTCAGATTTGTATTTGTCAAAGCGGTAGCTTGCTGCCAATAGGTTGAGAGCAAATTGACCAAACTGGCTTTCTTCTAAGGCATCGCTCAACGCAACAGTGATAGAAGACACACGCTTTTGCGTGCTACTATAAATGGTATTAGCAATTTTTTTCAAGACAGTGTTATTAAGCTTATCGGTATTACCTACACCGACTAATAATAGTTGTACAGGGTTTTGCTTGGTGGTTTTTTTGTCGCCTGCCAATGCGTAATCGACTACAGTTTCACCAGCCTTACCATTAAAATGTGACACATCAATCAGTTGCTCAATACGTGAGGTGTAATCGGTCAGAACAGATTCGGCAAAGATGTTTTTGTTATCATCGATTAAAACAACCAGACACGCTTCATCTTTACTCTTCGCTTCTTTTTTTAGAATTTTTTGCGTATGAGTTTTTGGTAGGTGCTGAGACAATTTAATATTCATATCGTTATCCTTATTAGAGTTATAAAACGAGTGTCGTAACAGTGAGTCAATATGGATGACTCTATTTATTAACGACAGCTTTCAAGGTTAGAGCAACTTACTAGATCAAGGCCTCAAACATAAGAAACATCACACGTGACAAGGCATCACTCATCTTATAGTGGTGAATCCTGCACCGAGAGTGATGACGTTATCGTTCATGTGTATTAAATATATCCTAACTATCTAAAGTGGTTGGCTAAAGCAGTTGGGGTCTTCGGCTATAGTTGTAGTGTAGCATATCAGGTAATGATTGCGCTGTCGGCAAGGGTTAGGTAAAGATTTCGTATATATTTGCTGCACGATCTTGCTATACATCTTTAGAGCCTGTCGCCTATTCAGTAAGGCATGCGTAATGTTTTCAAACACATTTCACCGCCATTCTTAGGCAAAACATGCTAGCATTAGCGGTCATCTTGATCACCAATATTTATAAGGTATTGCTAATAAGTGATACTGCTATCTTTATATCTGTTTAAGACTTGGGCTGAACGGCATTGTTTCTATACTGCTTAGTGCTGTGATTGAATGTTTAACATGCTACAACTATGGAGCATAAAATTGTCATTATTTTGTCCATAATTATGCGACGAATGATTAAGAATACCAACCCTTTTTAAGAGTACCTATTGTGATATTACGCCGCTATATGACCCAACAAGTCGCTTCAACCACTGCTCTAGTATTAGGGTTTTTAGTGGTGATGATGCTAGGTGGTCGTTTGATACGCTACTTTGGTATTGCCGCAGAAGGTAATCTTGATATCAGCTTATTATTTACCATCATTGGTTATAATTTGCCGTACTTCTTAGAGTTAATTCTGCCTTTAGCATTTTTTATCGCATTGATGCTCGTATTTGGGCGCCTGTATGTCGATCAAGAAATGGCTGTTATCAATGCCAGTGGTGTCTCGCGTGGTAAACTTGCTCGTTTGATTACGCCCCTGATATTGGCCTTGTTTGTCGGTGAAGCTGCATTGTCCATTGTCGGAAAACCGTGGGGGGTGCGTTCATCAGAAGCTGTTTGGCAACAGCAAGCTGTGACTAGCGCATTTGATTTGATACGTCCAAATGAATTTATCAGTAGTGGCAATTATCATTTGTATGTGGGCAGCTTAAGTGATGATAAAAAACAATTACAAAATGTGATCCTCATTCAGTCTGAACCTGAAGAAAAGGGCAGTGCTGCTGACAAAGAGGCTATCAATGCTGGTAATACCATTGACCCAGAAACAGCAGAGTCATTGGGTATACCAGAGCTACCAGCCGCTGTTATAAACTCTAATATCAGCAAAGATACTATCACGCTCGCCACTCGTGCGGAACAAGTAGATACGGGTGATAGCGGTGTAACCCAGTTGGATTTGTTCCAAGGTCGTCGCTATGAAGTTGGAGCAGGTAGTCTGAAATACAATCAGGTGGGCTTTGATCGCTACCGTATCACTTTGACTGAGTCATCAGAAGAAGTCGTCACCGAAAACAACATTGAAACGCAAGCAATAGGACCATTATGGCAGGCGGCTACTGGCGGTGCACAAGTAAGTAATACCAATACGCTACGTGCAGCACAAGGTGAGCTTGGATATCGTTTTGCTTTACCATGGCTGATGATTATCGCGCCTATGCTGGCCGTACCGCTCGCACAAGTACGCCCTCGTCAAGGTCGTTGGTTACGCTTATTTCCCTCTATTTTATTATTTGTCAGCTGCGCGTTGGGTATTATTTCACTAAAAAATGCAGTAAGCAAAGGCAGTGTGAGTGTGTGGGCTTATGCGTGGTTGGTTCTTGGATTCATGGTACTAGCACTTTATATGAATTGGGGAAGTCGCGTACAGCATCGACTGCGTTTTCGTAAACAACAAAATGCGCCATTAACGGTTATCGATAGTCAAAGCACTGGCTCACAAGGAGGACAGCCTTAATGAGCGCTTTATTCTCTAAGTTGGTTAAAAAGCCTGCCAACCTAAAAGTTCTTAGCCGTTATGTCAAACGTAATGCATTTTTTGCGATTGTCGGAGCGGTCTTAGGTCTGTGGGCGTTGCAGTTGGTTTTTTCTTATTTGTCAGAGCTTGACTCACTAGACGACAGTTATACGATGGGGCAGGCAATTAAGTATATTTTTTATCGCTCACCTTATTTTTTAGAGCAGTTTACGCCAACAGGAGCATTGCTTGGTGCGGTTGTAGGCTTAGGCTTACTCGCTAACAAAAGCGAGCTGGTGGTGATGCGTGCTGCTGGAGTGAGCGTATATCGCATTGTCGGTTGGGTGTTACAGCCTGCCATGATTTTTGTGTTGCTTGCTTTGGCGATTAACCAGTTCGTCTTACCATACTCTAATCAGTTGGCAAAAGAGATCAATGATGCCGATAGCCGCGCATTGGTCACATCGGTACGTGGTTATTGGACTGTGCAGCCACGCTTTGAAAATGCTGCTGATGGTAGTACCATGTCGGATGGCAGTGATGTGTTATATATTGATTATGCTGATGTTCAAGGCAACATCGGTGAGGTCAAACGCTGGCATTTGGATAATAATGGTAGCTTACAAACGGCCATCTATGCAGAAAATGGGCAGTATATTGGTCGTGAACCAGTCGATATGACCATTGATGCACCAAGTGAGCAGTATCGCTATGAGTGGCAGCTGAATAATATGACCAAACTGAATATCGGTCAGGGGTTTGATAGCAGTCAAGCCATCTCACCCTCTGATACATTGAGCCTACCGTTTGCTCCTGAGTCTGTGTATTTGCTCACTCGCAAGGCGGAGGACTTGTCATTGACTCAGCTATATGAGCATCGCCAGTTTATGAGTCAACAGGGTCAGCGCTCTTTGAATCATGAGCTGGCGTTTTGGCAAAAGCTATTATCACCATTTTCTATTTTGTCATTGGTGATTGTCGCCTGTTCATTTGTTTTTGGCTCACTGCGTACGCATAGTTTGGGCTTGCGTATCGTGGTAGCGCTATTGTTTGGTTTGCTGTTTAGTTATATGCAAGATTTGGTTGGCTTTATCTCGCTCGCTACTGGAGTGTCGCCGCTACTCATGGTGCTATTACCCATCATCGGTAGTGCGGCATTGGGTGGATATCTGCTCAAACGGCAGATGTAGCCAGATATCATTTACCATAAAGAAGCCCGCTAAAACACTATGTTTTAGCGGGCTTCTTATTTTTATCACTTTCAAAAATTTATACCATTCACAAAAATTAGAGTAGCAAGGAAAAAGAGCGCAAGTACTACGCATTGTAAGCTAAGCGATTTTGACACAGCTAATCGTATTTTTGGCGGTTGGTATTAGTCTTTGGTTGCCATGGTAATGGTGTACGTCTTACCTTGCTTGATCTTATCGCTATTGCCAAATACTTCGGTAAATGAGCGCTTCACAAACTGACGTAGGCCGTTGATAGTAACCACATAAAAGCGACCACCCGTACGCATACGCTCATAAGCATCAAGGAAGTATAAATAATGCTGCTCTTTGCCCACTTTGGCTGGCAAGTTTGACATCACCAGGCTAAAGTCTTTGTCTTTTGCCACTTGATTAAAGCCGTTTGATAAATGCACATCGACATTGGTTAGACCGTTTTTTTCACAGTTACGGCATGCGTATTCTACCGCCATAAAGTCTTTATCGATCAGCGTATGTTGACCATTCGGACATTCACGTGCTGCCGTCATACCAAGTACGCCATAACCACAGCCCAAATCAATTGAATCATCGTCAGCTTCAAAATCCACATAATCAAGCAGCATCAAGCTACCGTCATCGAGCTTTTGCGGTGAAAAAATACCCCACGTGGTCGAAAAATCAAACGGCTTGCCCAATACGTCTTGGCGAAAGTTAATATCTTCGCGCCAGTGTTCGGCATTTTTTAATAGGTCAGCAGGTGGCTTATGATTTAGTGGGTGGCTCATAGGATTCTCGGATAATGGGTAAATAAAAGGCGGTGGTTGCTCAGTTATACAGCGTGCACATCATACGCGTATTGTAGCGAGAAAAGAGGTAGTTTGCAGCTATCTATTGTGGAATTGTATTGTGGGAAGTCGTTATCGGAGTTTTTCAAGGTAGTTGTCACCATCAAGCTAAATTAAGCGGCTTGTAATCT
>NZ_RRYV01000120.1 GCF_014861395.1 Psychrobacter sp. FME13
GGTACTACGCTATGCTTTAGGTTGGCAATATATCTCTGGTTTTGCGTAAGTCCTATTACTAATAAACACAATCGTACGATGAGCCTACAAGTGTTAGGCAGTGAGCCGATCAGCCGTGATGAAAGTTTGAAGGTCGCTGTCACACACAATCCGCCAGTGAGTACGCGCGACTGGAATGGCAATCAAGGCATGATTGCGTGGGAGTTTGATTTACCCAGTCAGCAATCGAAAGTGATAAGCTCGACGTCTCAAGTCAGTTATCCTGCCGATGAGCAGTTAATTGGTCATTAATCAATCATGAACCTAAACCTTGTCATCAGGTTTTTTCGTGCTATCGGCTTATGAATAAAAAAGGAATTATATGTGTATCGTCGCCATCGCTTGGCAGTTATTTGATAAATTGCCATTGGTGTTGTTATCCAACCGTGATGAGTTTTTTGAGCGTCCTACTGAGCCGCTACACCAATGGTCCGATCAGTCTATTTATGCGGGGCGCGATAAACAAAGCGGCGGTACTTGGCTTGGTATTCACCAACAACCAGACCACGTAAAAGGCCTGGAGTATTATTCTCAAAACGGTCGCTGGGCTGCCGTATTGAACTTTCGTGATGGGGTACAGGCAAGCAATGATGAACGCTCACGTGGTGCGTTAGTTACTGATTTCTTGACCAGTGACTCAAGCCCGATGGATTTTGCTCGAAGCATCAATTTGCGAAATTATGCCGGCTTTAACCTTATCGTTGGTGATGCTGCCCAAGCGGTCATCGTTAATAATCGCGGCCATGCGCCCACACCTTTGTACTCAGGTTTACACGTACTGTCTAATGGGCAGCCAGAAGACAACTGGTTCAAGACTGAAAAATTACGTGGCAGAATACGGCAAGAAGTATTGCCACTCATTGCCGAAAATAGCGCACCTGAATATTGGCAAGAAGCGGCTTTTGATGTGTTATCGGATCATACGTCTGCACCAGCAGATCGGTTGCCAGACACAGGCATATCGATTGAGATTGAGCAAATGCTATCCTCTGTTTATATTGCGCCAGTAGCGTTTGGTCATACAGACAGTAACGCAACAACGTATGGAACTCGTACCCAAAGTATTTTAACCTTAACTAAAACTAGAAAGGCAAACGTCACTAGTGAGATTGTCAGCCGAGAGCTTACTGGTCACTCGCAGTAAAAATAAATACGAGCGATAAATTTTGAGCAAAAAAAGACCCACGATAATTGCTAACGCTGCTAGCAATTATCGTGGGTCTTTTTATTTTATGGCAAATAGAGCGATTGACTAAATCAGGCATCACACCAATAAGTGGTTTTCTTGTTCAGGCAAAATAAGCTCTTGTTTTAGGGGAAGCTCACGCACTAGCTCTTGCAAAGCGCGACGATAAACTCCCCGTTTAAAATGAATCACTTGTCCAAGTGGATACCAGTAACTAACCCATTGCCAATGGTCAAACTCTGGCTTTCCTTCATCGAAGCGGATGTGTTGCGTGTTTGCCTCATCTAAGCGCAGCAAAAACCATTTTTGTTTTTGCCCAATACACAAAGGGTGTTGTCCATGACGCACATAGCGTTTTGGCAGACGATAACGCAACCAGTCTTGCGTCACTGCCAATAAATCTACATGACGCGGATGTAGGCCGACCTCTTCCCAGAGCTCGCGATACATCGCATCCATTGGTGTCTCTCCGCGGTCTATACCGCCTTGCGGAAACTGCCAAGCGTTGTGACCAATACGTTTTGCCCACAGAACTTGCCCTTGTGTATTTGCCAAGATGATGCCGACATTGGCGCGAAAGCCGTCTGCATCTATCATGACTAAACCTTTTTAATGTGTTTAAAATAGCTTATTTCACTCCACAATCGTGACAGCAATCATAGTTATTATAAGGTGATTGGTATCGGTATTAGACCGAAATAAGATTAATTACCGTTATTAAACCAAGAAACCGACAGAATGTGTAACAGTATTTTGCTATAAAATGTTTCACGAGTTTAGTTGTTTAAAATCAATGGTTTATAATTAGACTTTTGTGGGTTTCTAGAGGTGGTTGAATAAGAGATAATTTGAAAGAAGTTGAGAAGCAGGATACATAACTATTAGTTAGATGAATAAAAATACTGACTTAGAATAAGTTATCAAAAGCTAAAGTGAAGCTATAATATTTAGCAGCCTAAATAGTCCGAATGAAGGATGCAATCTATATGGGGTAGACCATATTCTCATGATAAAAACCAAAGACAAAGCCGTTGTCAAATCCTGCTTTGGCTTATGCTACACTAGCAATGTGCTGTATCAAGCAATGTAGGCTACTTAGAATAAGAAGCAGATAACCTCCTAATTGAAGGCTGCCAATTACAATCTATTTATTAGAATAAGGAAAATGAGAAATGTCAGAGTCAAAAGCAAGCGTTACGTGGCAAGAGAACAAAGCATTTATGGGTGTCTCACCGTCAGGTCATAATGTTCAGATTGATGCCGATAAAGAAAAAGGCGCAAGCCCAATGGAGTTGATACTCTTAGGACTTGGTGGTTGTGCTAGCTACGATGTGGTAGAGATCTTAAAAAAATCTCGTCAAGAAGTGACAGACGTGCGTTGTGAGTTGACGGCACAGCGTGCTGAAACGGTACCAGCGGTATATACCGATATTCACATGCACTTCGTGGTAACAGGGCAAAATGTTAAAGAAAAACAAGTTGAAAAAGCCATCAGCTTATCAGCAGAAAAATACTGCTCAGCCAGTAGAATGTTGGTACAAGGTGGAGTGAATGTCACCCATGATTTTGAAGTGGTTGCAGGGTAGAAGCGAGTATACTAATGAATGCACTTTTGGAGTTGGTCTCTAATACCGCAGCGTCGGCTATTTGGGCGATGGTGGTAGCAAGCTTATTACCATGGCTGGTATCAATAGTTGCAAAAGCGTCTGGCGGCTTTAAAATCAGAAATAACGCACATCCTCGTGATTTTTTGCAACATAGTACCGGTATGGCAGCACGAGCCAATGCCGCGCAGCAAAACAGCTATGAGACTTTGCCTATATTTTTGGCAGCAGTACTAGTGGCGATGCTGTTTTTTGTTCCACAATCGATTATCAATGTATTGGCTTGGTTGTATGTATTGATTCGAATTGGTTTTTGCGTGGCTTATATTGCTAATTTGGCAACGTTTCGCTCGATACTTTGGGTGTTATCGATGGCTTGTTCTTTGATGCTATTTTATTTAGCGATTAGAGTGAGTCTTTAGTACTTTGAGAGAAGTTAACGCAGTAATGCTTTTCTCGTGGAATGACTATCATAGTGGCATGATTATAATATCGGCATAACTATAAAAGCAGCTATTATCGTACACTGGCTAGCAGTGCACTGATAATAGCTGCTTTACTTTTTTCTCGTTTTATACTGTCCCATAACACTTTTGCTTCGTCACAGCCTTTGGTGAGCATCGCTAACCACTGCTTATAACGACCTACCAATATCACTTCAGTTTTAGCCTGACCTTCCAAAAATTTTATCTGATGAGAGACCAGTGCTTGCCACGATAACGTTGCCGCGCTTAGCATGGACTCATCTGAAACGGCATCTATACGAGCAATCAAGTCTGGGCGGGTAACCGCACCGCGACCTAACATCAAATGCGGTGTACCTGCTTGAGTCATACACCTCTGTGCGTGTTCTACATTCCATATCTCACCGTTGGCAATCACTGGAATATCGAGCGTATTAAAGCTCTGAATCTTGTCCCAGTAGGCTGGCGGCTTATAGCCTTGGGTTTTGGTTCGTGCATGGATGGTTAGCCAGTCAGCGCCGCTATCGTTAATCGCGCTACGAATATCATCCATACGATTGGTATCGGTATAGCCTAGACGTATCTTAGCCGAGACTGGAATTTGCGCAGGTACGGCTTGACGCACCGCGCTGATAATCTGGTATAGGGTTTCAGGCTCATCTAATAATACGGAACCACCACGGTGACTGTTTACGGTCTTGGCAGGACAACCAAAGTTGATATCAATGGCAGGCGCGCCAAGCTCGCAGGCGTAAGCAGCGTTTTCTGCCATCAGTTGTGCTTCGCTACCCAAAAGTTGCAAATGAATCGGTGTGCCACAGGCGGTTTTGGAGTCATGATGCAATTCTGGCACGTATTTATAGAACACGTGTGCTGGCAAGACATGCTGAGTTACCCGAATAAACTCACTCACCGACCAATCATAAGGACGATCTAAATCTGCTGCAATTTGTGTGAGGATTTGCCGCATTAATGGATCGGTCAGACCTTCCATTGGCGCAAGGAGGCGGACGGGATTGGCAAATAACTGAGAGATCGTATTTTGATGGATTTGAAGCTGATCATTATGGTTCATTGCTTGTGGTTCACTGCTAAAAGGTCATGATAAATAAAGGTAGACTAGGAATTTAGAATGGCAAATACGAAAAATGATAAATTGATTAAGTATTACCAAAAATCACTTTTTTACCTGTCTGTAATCCCAATATCAAATCTTTAATATGATGAATATCTAAGTTGGTTTGGGCACGAGTGCAAGCGACATATAGTAAACGCAGCTCTTCTGGGCTTATCTTGACCGCATTGGTGGTGACATCATAGTAAAAGTCATCATCCAGTTGTACTCTTCCCCATTCAAGCCCTTTGGCCTTGTGAGCAGTTGAGATGACATAATCTGCATTTTCGATACTGGTCAGACTATTGACCGCTTGGCTCAGTACATTGGTGCCGTGGTCATCAACCAATTTGACGAGGGTTTTTAGATCACTGCCTTCGTTGGTTTCAGAGTATTCTTGTACATCGCCCCAATTATAAAAGTATGCCAGTTCAGGCACACCATAAGCAGATTTTCCATTCTTCAAATTTTCGGCAGCCTGACAGAACTTGAGCATACGATCGGTATCGGCTTGCAGCGCCACTCTATGACCGAGCTTGAGTCCTGTCAATAACTGAGCCATCGCAGCAGCATTGGTACGACAGAGAATGGCGTCTTTTTTGCTGTGTACCATGCCTTTGTCAGTAGAGGACTGTTTATTAGGGTTTCCTTTGAGCGGAACCTCTTCTTGTAATGCCTTTAGTAACGTATTGGCGACTTCGGCAATTGGCTCGCCAAAGCGAAAAGACTGCGTTAGTAATGTTTGGGGCAGTGGCAGCTTTTTCATAGCATTGACCGCACCACGCCACTCGTAAATTTGTTGATGGGCATCGCCTACGTAGATTACTTGTTTTGGCTGCTGAGTTAGAATTCCCATCATTAATGGATCAGCATCTTGTGCTTCATCAAATAAGATAAAATCAGCTGGAATGCTTGGCTTAGACAACGCCCATAGTTTGAGGTAAATATCATGTCCGATGCCAGCAGGATGACGAGCATCAATCGACTGTAGCCAGCGTTGTTCAACGGCAGGGTAGAGCAGCTCACGTAATTGTTCTGCATCAGAATCATCGAGCCAACTTGGAAACAATATATGTCTAGGGGCAGGGTAACTGGCATGCGTACTACAGAAATTGCTCACAGCATCGCTGACGAAGCGAGATAATCGTGCTGGTGTCAGCGTAATGTATTTATTGACCCCATCCATTTGCCGACGTACTTGTACCGGTTGTAAGCCTAAATCATCGCCAAGGCGTTTAGGGGAAAAGCGCGGCAAGGATAGTTTGGCCGTGATATCACGAGCGACATGACGATAGGCAAGCGAATGAAAAGTGCGGCACTCTACGTGCGGTGGAAATTTTGAGCGAGCATCATTGGCAATGGCTTTGTTAAAGGCTAAATATAAGCCGCGTCCACGCAATCGCTCACCAATTAGTTTGAGTGTTGTGGTCTTGCCGGCGCCCGCATAAGCGACTACTTTAAATGACTTGTGATCCATCGCCATATTGAGCGCGTTCAGTTGCTCATCAGTGGGATCGCTCATATAAGCTGGCATAGATGCGGACATAAAAAGCTACCTAAAAAATAAAACAGGGTCAAAAATGACGGAGGTAAAAAAAGCCACTGCATAGACAATGGCTAATAAGTGATAACCATCATATAGGGTCATCGGAAGTTAATGTAAGATTTAGAAGATCATATTAACAGATTATAAGATTGGCTTGTTTTGAATTAACTGGTCAGTTTAAGTTTTGCTTGAGGCCGTATTCGCAGATAAAGCTGCATTGGGCTCTTCTTTGATTAATACCTTGGCTAAAAACAAACCAAGCTCAAACAACAACCACATCGGAATCGCTAGCATCAGCATCGATACACCATCGGGCGGTGTGACAACGGCGGCAACGGCAAAACATCCCACAATAATATAACGACGTTTGTCTTCTAAACTCTGGATGGAGACGACACCAACCAATATCAATAGTAAGGTCACGACCGGAATTTCAAAAGTCAGTCCGAACACCATAAATAATTTGAGCGCAAAACTGAGATAACTGTCGATATCTGTCATTGGTAAGACATTCTGTGGGGCAAACATAATAAAGAATTTTAGAACCCCTTTGAGAACGATGAAGTACGCAAATGCTACGCCAGAATAAAATAAGAATATAGAGGAGAGTAGTACTGGAATCGCAATTTTCTTTTCTTTTTTATACAAACCTGGTGCTACAAATGACCAAATTTGATACAGGATATAAGGCATAGCAAAAAATGCAGCGACAAAGATAGTTAGACGTATCGGTGCCATAAAGTTAGACGTAATGTCTGTGGCAATCATGGTCGAATTGGCAGGTAATTGTGCGACTAATGGGTCTGATAATAAGTTATATAGCTCGCGTGAAAACCCGACTAACGCTAAAAATATAATCAATACCGCCACACATATTTTGATTAAGTGCCTGCGTAACTCAATCAGATGCTCGGTGATGGGCATGTCAGCCATAGTACTTAACGCATCTGTAGATTCGTGTTTATCCATTGAATCAGTAGTGGTTTCTTTATCTGAACCAGTGAGTTTTTCTTGGCGGCTTTTTGTGTGTTTAAACAACCCCATCAGTCAGCCTCCTGTATATTTGCAGAAGCTTTTTTTTGCAAAGGACTATCGAAGGAATCAATTAAATGACTGTTTAATAATTTATCTGCTTGATAGTTCGGTAAGTAAGGCGGCTCAGGTAGACGGCGGGCTTTGTCATAAGCACTAAGACGAAACCACATATTCTCCCATGGTCTAGTCGTGAGGACTTGGGTGATAATGTGTGGACTGTCATTAGATTCAGCGGGCACGTTATTTGTATTGCTGCTACTGTGATTGTCTACTGCCGAGGCTTGCTGCAAATCATTTGAATTGTCAGTATTGCTATAGGCGGCGTCGAACTCTTTTGGAGCAGGTGCTTGATGACTGCCTACGCTACTATTGATTTCGCTGTTTTTAGTGTTTTTATGACCATCGACGATATCATGGGTCGCTCTCAGCGTTTGGTTTTGTGAGGATGCAAACTCTTTCATATTGCCACGCATTTCTGCCATCTCACGTCGCATGTCCGCTTCAGTCTGGCGAATTTTGGCAAGCTCTTTTTGCATTTGCTGCCGTGTTTCAGCCAAGTCTAGCTCAGCCTCTATCTCAGACTGTAGGGTAGATACCGTACGGCGAATCTTGGCATACCACTGCCCAGCCGTCCGCGCTGCCTGAGGCAGTTTTTCTGGACCCAGAACAATCAAGGCAATAATGCCAAAGATGAGTAATTCAGAAAACCCAATATCAAACATAATGGTTGAGTGTCACTATCTAGGAACTACAGGTCGGCTAGGTACTATAGACATTATACGTTGTGCTTATCGTCTGTAGGGGCTGCATTGATATCGCTACTATTGGCGTTGTCAGTAGCTGAGCGATCTGTGGTACGCGTGTTGTCATCGTGATCAAGCACAGCGTGCTTTTTAGCATGCTCTGTATTTTCATCTTTGACCGCTTCTTTAAAGCCTTTGACCGCACCGCCCAAATCTTTGCCCGCATTTCTAAGTTTAGATGTGCCAAATACAACTACCACCACAACCAATAGTATCAGCCAATGCGTAATAGAAAAACTGCCCATAAAGGTATCCTTATGTCTTGGTTTTCAGTCTGTATATGAATACTTTGTGTTTATATTACCGTGATATATTAACCAAAAAGTATCGACATATAGCGCGACGTTAAAAGAGCTATATTATAACCTGCACTTGTGACAAAAGGGTGAAATGGCAAAATAATCAAACAGAGTAGCTGGTTATTTTACGATTTCACAAGTTGCTTTTACTAGACTGGTTTTGCAATATCACCAGTTATCGTGACGCTTTTTCATCGATGCCTGATAAGCCAAAGCGACGTCCTAGCTCGTTTAACACGGCATCTGACTCTATGTCGAACCACGCCAGTCCAACGAGTGTATGGAACCAGACATCCGCCACTTCATAGATGAGTTCGTGACGAGCATCATCGTATTGAGCTTTGTCTGCCTCTGCATCACAGCTCGCAAAGTCTTTGGCAGCGATAATGCTTTCTGTACTTTCTTCACCAACTTTTTCTAAAATTTTATTCAAACCTTTAGCATATAGGCTTGCCACATAGGAGCTATCAGCATCGGCTTGCTTGCGCTCAACCAATACCTGATCAAGCTGCTGCAAAATGGAGGCATTATCCGGTTGGCTATCACTACTAATCGTATCATCTTTGGTCATAATACTACTTACACTAGCATCATTATTTAGATGAGTAGCATTTACCTCTGTGTTATAGATATCCGAAGGATCTTTCAATACTTTATCAACGGTTTGCCACTCAGGTGTTTGCCCAGATAAATCTAAACGCTGATAAAAACAAGATTCACGGCCAGTATGGCAAGCGATACCACCGGCTTGTGTTACGCTAAGCACGATCACATCTGCATCACAGTCCAAGCGAATTTCATGTACGGTTTGAGTATGTCCTGAGGTTTCACCTTTATGCCACAACTTATTGCGTGAACGTGAAAAATAAACGGCTGTTTTGGTTTGTGCAGTTAGTTGCAGCGCCTCTGCATTCATCCAAGCCATCATCAAAATACGCCCAGACTTATGATCTTGGGCAATCGCAGGAATTAAACCATCAGTATTAAAAGTTACGGCAGTCAGCCAAGCAGGTAAAGTCATAATATATCTGTCGTCTTATGAGTATTGAGTAAGAAATGGTCAATGGTTTATAACCATTCACTTTTTAGGTCTTGAGTGAATAGCTATTTGAGCAAAGACAGCATGTTAAAAAAATAGGATATGTTCAATAGGTCTAATATAAAATCTTAAATAAGTGTGGGTACAGCGCTTCTTTTATACTGTTATTAAGTGTAGCGGTCTTATTGAGTTGGAAGTCGTAACCAATAAAGTGTAATCGTGCGGTAGCAACCGTATCACCAGTTTGCATCCGTGTGACCTTTATCACTATATAACCACCGTTATCATACAAGGGTTCAATGCCTATCTCAAACAAAAGCTCTTCACGAAATCGTGCAAGTCTATTAACACTCAACTGTAACTCATCAATAATCAAGCCTTGATAGTCAGAGTTGACCTCTTGGTGGTGTATCAGAAAGTATGCTGAGGAGATAAAAGGAGGGTGACAGCCAAAGCA